>CAVAVU010000093.1:0-37713 GCA_963592205.1 bacterium | reverse complement strand
ACATGGCATATACTCGTGTTAAAATTTAGACAAGCTTTTGGAAGGAAGGTAAAGCTCAGACACACAATTTACTACCGTGAAACGGACAACTTCCTATTTATAATTCGGACGATTTCCCGTACCGGTCCGGATATATGTTATGGAACAATGACTCCTATTAATCTTATTAAAATGAAAGAAAAGAGGACGATTTCAAAATGAGTTATGATGCATTGTTTTCTCCAATTAAATTGAGAGGTCTGGAACTGAAAAACAGAATTGTACTTCCTGGTATGAATACCAAGATGGTTAAGAACAAACATGACGTAGCAGAAGATCTGCCGGCATACCATGCAGCACGTGCAGCGGGTGGATGTGGACTTAATATCGTAGAGCTGGTATCTATCTGTCCGGAATGTCATGCATACCTGTATCTTGGTCTTTACAACGAACATCACAGAGATCAGTTAAAGAAAGTAACAGAAGCTATCCATGCAAATGGTGGTAAGGCTGCTGTTCAGATCTGGCACGGTGGATTTGTACCGGCTGATTTCTTTGACAAGACAAACGTAGAAGAGACACCGGATACAGTTACAGTTGAGCGTATTCATGAGATCGTAAAACAGTTCGGAGCATCTGCCAAGTTAGCTGTAGAAGCTGGATTTGATGCACTGGAGTTCCATGGAGCACATACATATCTTCCACACGAATTTATGAACCCATCCCTGAACAACCGTACAGATGAGTATGGTAACCAGAGTCTGGAGAACCGTTGCCGTTTCAATCTGGAAGTTATTCGCGAGATGCGTGCTAATATGCCAGAGGATATGCCGCTGTTAATGCGTCTGGATGCTGTAGATGAGATGCTGCCTAAGAATACAACTGTAGAAGAGACAATTCAGTTCATCAACTGGGCAGAAGAAGCTGGTGTAGATGCAATCGACCTTTCAAGAGGTAATGCACGAAGCCTTGCAACAGTATACGAAGTACCGCCATATAACCTTGAGCCAGGTTTCAATATGGAGAATATTGCTAAGATCAAGAAAGCAATCAACATTCCGGTAATCGGTGTTGGACGTGTAAACATGCCGGCACTTGCTAACAAGCTGATTGAAGACGGTGACATCGATATGATCGCTGTAGGACGTGCACAGCTTGCAGATCCAGAATGGTGTAACAAAGCAAAAGAAGGCCGTGAGGATGAGATCCGCCGTTGTATCGGATGTACAGAAGGATGCTACGACAAGGTTATCGATCCAAAGGCTACACATATCACATGTACACGTAACCCAATGCTCTGCCTGGAGTACAAAGGTATGCCAAAGGCTGAGAAAGCGAAAGATGTTATGGTCATCGGTGGAGGTATCGGTGGTCTGGTAACAGCAGAGATCCTGAAACAGCGTGGACACAATCCGACAGTTTATGAAGCAGCTGAGACAGCAGGCGGAAGATTCAGATTAGCCGGTAAAGCTCCTAAGAAACAGGAATTCGAGGCGGCTATCGACTGGGAGATCAAAGAATGCGAGAGAATGGGTATCGAGATCAAGACGAATACCACAGTTACTCCGGAAATGATCGCTGAGATCAAGCCGGATCATGTAGTAGTAGCTACAGGTTCTGAGTTCAAGCTTCCTGATATTCCGGGAATTGATGGCGCTGATATTGTATCTGCAGACGATGTACTGTCCGGAAAGGCAGAAGCAAAAGGTGAGATCCTGATCCTTGGCGGTGGCGGAGTTGGATGCGAGACTGCTGAGTATCTGGTAAGCAAGGGCGAGAAGAACGTTCGTGTTATGGACAGCAAACGTGTTGGTAAAGGCATGGGAATGCTCCGTACTATGTTCATGGATATCGAATATCCAGGAAAGACAATCCAGAAGAGCAACCGCAGCAAGGTTACAGCAATCGGTGATCATACAGTAGATTACAAGTTCACAGATAAATTCAAGAAAACAAGCGAAAAGTCAAGAAGCTTTGATACATTAGTACTTGCTACAGGTGCTAAGTCACGTCCGACAGAAGATCTGACAGCTAAGTGTGACGAGCTTGGAATTGCTTACAATGTAATCGGTGATGCTAAGAAAGTCCGCATGGGTATCGAAGCAACAGCAGAAGCATACAAAGTAGGTATGGAAATCTAAGATGCCAGGGTCAAAAGCCGCAAGTCACGCTGTGCTTGCACAGACGTGGTTGTGACTTAATGACCCGCCTAGATATGAGGATAAAAGGGTGGCGTATGCCGCGCGATATCCGAATATCAGGTAGGATTGCGAGAGTGTGCAACACGGAGCAATCCGTGGGCATCTTAAATATGTAAAAAACATATATAGATATAGAAAGGACAATCGCTATGACAGTAGAAGAACGCCTTGAGGCTTTGGAAAAAGAATTACAGCAGTTAAAGGACGTACAGGCAATCAAAGAACTGAAGAGCAGATATTTCTGTGCTCTGGATACAAAGAACTGGGATGAGCTGGAGACCACAATGGCACCGGACATCGAGACAGCATACTCTAACGGTAAGTTGGTGTTCCACGGACCAAAGGAGATTACAGATTACTTCAAGAAGTCTATGCCTAAGACAGAGATCACACTGCATCAGGGACACAATCCACAGGTATGGTTCGAGAGCGACACAGTTGCTTACGGCAAATGGTACCTGGAAGACAGACTGATCTTCGCTAAGGGTGATCCGTATGAAGGACTTCAGGTAGAAGGTTCTGCAATCTACACAGATAAATATGTTAAGATCGACGGCAAATGGCTGATTCAGGATACAGGATATATCCGTATCTATGAAGAGCAGTTCATGCGTGATGATACACACCGTATCCGCAAGAACATGTTCGCACCAAAGAAAAAGAAAGTCGTTAAGAAAAAGAAGACAACTACTGCAAAATAAACAGTAGTAAAGTAAAGCGAGAGATGCCGCTGTGCCAGTCTGGCATGGCGGCATTTATTATGCCAGGAGGAAGGAAAAGTGCTGCGCAAATATCTGAGAAAATTTCATTATAAATATCGTTTTGTACCGTGGTACCGTAAAGCTTACTATTATAAGTGTAAGAAGGATAAAATGGATGAGATCATTGCCAAATATAAGGAGCCGGAGGAACTTGCCGATCCGAAATATGTGAAGAAATTAAAGAGAGATATGATCTACTGTTTGTTTAAATACGGTTCTTATTACAGTGAATATTTCACATTTGGATATGAGGGACAGGACGCAGAATATCGCAATTCTTTCATTACAGAGGGTATCCGTCTGAGCTATTATCCGCGCATGAATCAGAGAAAGAATACGGATCTCCTGGAGAACAAATACCGAACCTATAAGAAGTTCAAAGATATGTATAAACGGGAAGTTATCCGCATTTTAAAAAATGAGAAACCAACCGAAGAGAATCTGAATAAGCTTCGCGAATTTGCGGAGCGTCATGAGAATTATGTGGTGAAGCCAGTGTATGCGGCATTTGGTAACGGTGTCAGAGTGGAGAATCTTGGTATGTATGATTCAATCGAAGAAGCGCATCAGGAGTACAGTAGGAGTGGCGCGGTCATTGAAGAAGTGATCATACAGGGTGAGGCTATGTCGAAGATTCATGCAGGTTCCGTGAATACACTGCGTATTCCGACAGCCATCATTAAGAATGAAGAGGGCGAGCCGGAGATAAGATTATTCCATCCATCAATCCGAATGGGACGCGGGGACAGTTTTGTGGATAATTTTAGTGCAGGAGGAGTCAGCGCGCTGATTGACGCAGAGACCGGTGTCATTTATACTGATGGAGCGGACAAAAAAGGACACACGTATGAGTGTCATCCGGACAGTGGCATCCGGTTCAAAGGATTCCAGATTCCACAGTGGGATGAAGCAGTCTCAATGGTTAAAGAAGCAGCGATGGTGATCCCGGATAATCACTATTGCGGATGGGATCTTGCGTACAGCAGAGACCACGGCTGGTGCATGGTAGAAGCCAACTGTACAGCACAGATGGGCGCAATGCAGATGGTGACAAAGACGGGAAGAAAGTACGAGCTGGAAGAGTTAATTAAACAAATGTAATGATGAGTTAGAAAGAGGATACATATGGGACAGTCAAACAACAGTTTTATAAGATTTGTGAATTCGAGAAAGCATATCAGACTATATGCGAAAGAATATGCCGAAGAGCATGGACTGAATGCGTCTGAAGTAGAGAAGGATATCATACAGGCAAAAAAATACAATCACATTTCTTTTGGTGAATATGCGTGGACAGGTTTCTATGATCTGACACAGGAACAGAAAAAAACGGTATCCACACTCTGGTCCCGTATGGAATTTCGTAAGAAATTTACAGACCGACGTTATATCGGTATGTTGATGAATAAATATATATTTTCCAAAGTATTTGATGAATTTTATGGAAGAAAATGCGTACAGGCTTCCGACGTGACGGAGGATGTACTGAAAGACCTGGCGGAAGGAACCGGCAAGGTCGTATATAAGCCAAACTGCAAGGGAATGGGCAAGGGCGTTCGTGTTCTGCCTGTAACCTGTGCGGAAGAGATGAAAGATGCACTGGATCACATTCGGAATGGCGGCAATGGAATCATAGAAGAATATATCTGCCAGGACGATGTACTGAATGAACTGAATCCAAGTGCGGTAAGCGTGGTGCGTTTCTATTCGGTAACATCACCGTACGGAACACATTTGTTTGCACCGGTGCTCACATCGGCACTGCACAAGGATATTGCCAACGGATGTCAGGATGCACTGACTGCAGTAGTGGATATCCGTACAGGAAAGGTTCTTACCGATGCAGTGGATCAGAACAAGATGGAAGAGTATACTGCCCATCCGATGACCGGCGTGGCATTCAAAGGAATGCAGTTAAATCACTGGGATGAGACGCTGGAAATGATGAAACGGGCAGTGCCGCTTGGTAAGAAGATATCCAATATCGGCTGGGATGTGGCGATTACAAAGGACGGACCGGTGCTGATTGAGGCTAATACCATTCCGGGATTCAATACCGCACAGTATGCGGGGTACGGATGGATCACGGACGGTTATGGATATCAGCCGCTGTTTGATGCAGTAAACGATATTCCGTTTGAGGATGACGGAAGATACGAACGCGTGGTAATGAGATTAGAGTAGGGTTAATTAGAGGAAGAAAAGATGCCGGACAAGATTAAGATGTATTATTCGAAACTTCGGAATATGGGAGACTGCCTGAATGAACTGATCGTAAAGGAATGCTTCGGTTATGAAGCGGAACGTCATTCCTTTCTGGACGGGGAGATCTGCGGGATCGGAAGCTGTCTGGGGCAGTACACCTTGCATGGTTCGGCAATGATGCGCCTGCAGCAGCGGATCAATGGTATTCGTAAGCCCCATGTGTATGTGTGGGGCACCGGATTTATCAATTATTCGGATGCAGATGGGAAGTTCTTTAAGCGAGATATGGAGTTCTGCACCGTCAGAGGCGAGCTTACCAGAAAGAATGTAGAGCGCATGACGGGAAAGAAAATGGACATTCCTATGGCAGATGCCGGAATTCTGGCATCAGAGTTATTGAAAGAACGGCCGGAGGTATGTTATGATGTGGGCGTTGTGCCTCATCTGTGCGATCTGAAAGATCCGGCTGTGGAGCAGCTTGTCGCATCCTATGATAATGCAAAGCTGATCAATGTCAAAGACGATCCGTTACAGGTGGTAAAAGAGATCGCAATGTGCAGACACATCATTTCCAGCAGCCTGCACGGACTGATCGTCGCAGACAGTCTGGGGATTCCGAATATGTATCTGATATTCGGGGACCGGCTGTTAGGAGACGGGTATAAATTTGAAGATTATTATTCGGCGTATGGGATGAAAGCACAGCCGAGGGATCTGCGCACAGCGAATGCGCCGGAATTAACAGAGATAGAAGAACAATATAAGATTTTACCGGAGATGGTGGAAGAGAAGAAACGGCAGATGAAGGCAGCATTTCCGTATCCGGTAAAAAACGGATAATAAAACGAAAAGATACAGAGGGATATATGTAATGGAAGCGAAGAAGATTTCGGTAATTATTCCCACATATAATAGAAAAGAAAAGCTGCCGGCCTGCGTGGACAGCGTGCTTGCGCAGACGTATCAGAATATCGAAGTGCTGGTAGTGGATGATGCGTCAACAGATGGAACAAAAGACTTATTTCGTGAGATCGGCGATCCGAGACTTAAGTTTCTTCGATATGAGGAGAATCACGGCGCGTGTTATGCAAGGAATTATGGCGCGGAGCGTTCGGACGGTGAACTGATCGCATTTCAGGACAGTGACGACATCTGGCATCCGGACAAGCTGGAGAAGCAGGTACAGTTTTTGGAACAGACGCAGGCAGATATGTGTTTCTGCGGAATGAACCGGGTGGCGGCGAATGGCAATCATTTCCATTTTCCGGTGCATCCGTTTCATAAGGAACATGCGGTGGAAGAGTTCCTGGCAGAGAACCGGGCAAGTACGCAGACGATGCTGATGAAGCGGAAAGTCTGGGAGACACTGCGGTTCGATGAGAATGTGAAACGGTATCAGGACTGGGATTTCGGTATCCGTGCGGCCAATGCATTTGATCTGGCGTATCTGCCGGAGGCATTGGTGGAATCGGAAGTGGGTGCAGACAGCATCTCGGCGAGAGTCGCGTCTTATCAGCATCTGATGCATTTATATAAGAAGCATCTGGATCTGTACGAACAGTATCCGAGGAGTATGGCAGTGATGAACCGGAGAATGGGGAAGCGCGTGCATCCGACAGATCCGGCGCTTGCGGCGAAGCATTTTAAGAAGAGTTTGAAGTTGAGTAAGAATCCATATGACCTGAAATATTGGATTATGGACAGTATAAGAAGCAGTGTGAACGGAAGAGAAAGGAAGGTCTCAGAATGATAGCATTTGTGATTCTGCACTATCGTGCAGCGGACATGACCAGAAAATGCGTGGAACGAATCAAGGCACTGGAAGGCGAGAAGCAGATTGTGATCGTGGATAATGCGTCGCCAAATGGAACAGGACAGGAGCTTTTGGATGAATATGCAGGAGATTCGGAGATTAAAGTCATTCTGAATCCGGAAAATTCCGGTTTTGCCAAGGGTAATAACATGGGCGTACGCTGGGTACAGGAACATGTGACAGCAGACTTTGTAGTAGTACTGAATAACGATGTAGAGATTCTGCAGAAGGATTTCTGCCCAAAGGTGGAAGACATCTACCGCAAGCATTCCTTTGATGTATTGGGACCGGATATCATCTCAGTATTTTCCGGCATTCATCAGAATCCGAAGAGTTTGCACGGATATTCGCTGGAATCTGTAAGAAAGAAACGGGAAAAAGTAGCCCGCACAAAGAATCCAATCCTGTTGCTGCTTAGCAGTGGGGAGAAGAACAGCCCGGCAATCTGGAAACGAGTACAGCGCAGAAGAAGAGCGAAGCAGTGTATCGACAGCAGCGTTCCGACAGAAGGAAGTGTGCTGCACGGTTCCTGTGTGATCTTCTCGAAGCGTTATCTGAAGAAACATCCGGAGCCATTTTATCCAAAGACCTATATGTACTTTGAGATGGAGATTCTGGACTGGCTGTGCAGAAAAGATAAAAGTGTGGTGCGCTACGATCCGTCGATCGAGGTGCTACATTACCAGTATGTATCCTCCAAACAGGAATACCGTTCAATCGTAAAACGGTCAAAGTTCGTGATCGACTGTCTGCTTGATTCCTTGACGGCAGCAGAAGAACTGATCCTAGAAAGCGAGGCAGAGGTATGAAAAAGAAGAAGATAAGCAAAGCGTCCAAAGCATTTTACATAGCGCTTTCCTATCTGTCTCCGAGATTGAATACGAAGCTGTTGTTTTTGAAGAAATTCGGACGTTTTCCGGATCTGAAGAACCCACAGACGTTGAATGAGAAGATTCTGAAGTTAAAGCTTGAGACTTATGGCAAGGATCCGCTGGTCAGACAGTGCGCGGACAAATACTGCGTCCGGGAATACATCGATAATTGCGGACTGGAGCATTGCCTGAACAAGTTGATCGCGGTCTATGACACGCCGGAGGAGATCAAATGGGATAAGCTGCCGGAGCAGTTTGCAATGAAATGGAACTTTGGATGCGGATATAATATCATCTGCCAGTCCAAGAAAGATCTGGATATTCCGGCGACGATGGAGAAGCTCCGCAAATGGGGCAAAGAACCGTTCTGGGCGTATTTCTCAGAGCTTCAGTATCGGAAAATCGAGAAGAAGATCATCGTGGAAGAGTATATCGGCGGGGCGGATGGTTCGCTTCCGGAGGATTACAAATTCTACTGCTTTCACGGGAAAGCGTATTGCGTGATGGTATGCGCAGGCAGGGAAGAAGGCTGGCCGAAGTTCTATTTCTTCGACCGTGATTTTAACTTAATGAGGATCAACAGAGATTCGAAGAATGCACCGGAAGACTTCACACTCCCAAGGCCTGCGGGTCTGGACGAAGCCTTTCAGACAGCAGACCGGCTGAGCGAAGGATTCCCATTTGTCAGAGTGGATCTGTACCTGACAGAGCGGGGCGTCCGGTTTGGGGAAATGACATTTACACCGGCTGCGGCATTGGATAATAAACGACTTCCGGAGACAGATCTGCTCTTTGGAAGCATGATGTAGGAGAGGGTTATGAGAGTTGCAATAACAGGAGCCGGCAACAGTGGCTGTGCGCTGGCAGCAGATTATGCGGGAAGAGGGCATGAGGTGACGCTGATCAAGACGTCGCATGCCATGCATGATGATAATTTCCAGTATCTGTGCGAGAATCAGGGCAGAATGGTGCTGGATGAATTTGGGGAAGAAAAAGTGAGTCACATTGCGCATGTGACGAGAGATATTGAAGCTGTAAAAGGACAGGATATCGTGTTTGTCTGTGTGCAGACAGGGTATCATCGGGACGTGCTGGCGAAGCTGCTTCCGCATCTGGAGGCGGGACAGATCGTCGTAGTGAATCCGGGATATCTGTCAACAGCATATGCCATCGGGCTTGGCATTCCGGAGGGCGTGATCATCGCTGAGGCAGAGAGTAGCTTTATCGATGGACGGATCATGGAGCCGGGACGATTCAAAGTGGGATTCCGCAATGTAAGGAATCCGATCGGTATCTATCCGGTACACCAGAAAGCAAATGCTGTGTCTAAATTAGATCAGCTTGGTACGCCATTTGCCTATGCGGACAGTGTGATTGAGACGGCGCTGCACAATCCGAACATGATCGTTCATACGGTGGGGGCGGTTATGAGCATTCCACGGATCGAGGCAACCGGCGGTGATTACTGTATGTACCATGAAGTATTTACCCCGTCAGCGTGGAAGATACTGGAAGCACTGGATCAGGAGAAAATGAATATCCTAGAGCATCTTGGACTGGAACCGGTTCCGTATGTGGAAATGTGCAAGTTCCGCAACAGTCTGGATGATGCGAGCGATGCGAAGGAAGTGTTTTTTGCGTATGCGGCGATGCCGGAGCGCGCAAAGGGACCGACATCCGTGAATTCCAGATATATCACAGAAGA
The DNA here is from genome assembly GCA_963592205.1 of bacterium. Classification (GTDB taxonomy): domain Bacteria; phylum Bacillota; class Clostridia; order Lachnospirales; family Lachnospiraceae; genus Claveliimonas. Next base: position 28,177 of record CAVAVU010000093.1, on the reverse strand, counting down.
TATTCCGCAGGGACTGGTGCTGATGGAGTCGTTAGGACATGTGCTTGACATTCCGGTTCCGGTGTGTACGTCGTTGATCGAGATCGCATCGGCAGCGCTCGGTACAGATTTCCGTGCCTGCGGCCGCACGCTGGAGCGCCTCGGCGAAGAGAATGTACAGCAGATATTGAAGGAACGGAAAGGCGAGTAACGGACATGTCACAGTGGAACGCAGTAAAAAGAACATGGAAGATGGCAAAGAGCCTGCACGGGCAACGCGGTGGGATTACGATGTGGTATTTTCTGGATGCGATAAGCTGTGGCTACCGGCATGGCGCATCGCCGGAGAATTATCTGGTACTGCGGTTCTATGAGATGAGAGGGGCAGAGCGTTATCAGTATCTGACATCCGGCAGGTCATCGAAGGCAGACCGGGAGTTGAACCGGCGGATGACGAAAGAAGATGGCCGGATCATGGCGCAAAAGCATCTGTTTTACCGGCAGTTTGACGGGCTCGTGATGCGGGCATACCGATATGTGCCGGATACCGAACCGGCAGAGTTTGAAGCATTTCTGGAGAGTCATGAATGCGTCATATGCAAGCCGAGCCGGGGAATTATGGGGCATGGAATTCGTAAGATTCATACAAAAGAGATAGAAGATATTCCGGCATTCTATGAGGAGTGCAGGAACAATAACATGCTGGTCGAAGAATGTATCGTGCAGCATGAAGTGTTAGAACATATCCGTCCGGGATGCGTAAATTCCATACGGATCAACGCAGCCAGAGATCAGGAAGGGCGGGTGCGTCTGATCGGTGCCTGTCTGAAATGTGGCGGCGCAGGAGCGGTGGCAGATAATTTTCATTCCGGCGGTATTGCATATCCGGTGGATCTGGATACGGGATGCGTGTCGGGACCCGGAAGGAATAATACCGAGATTCGCGATTACGACAGACATCCGGGAGCGGATGCTTATATGCCGGGTCTGCAGATCCCGAACTGGGAGCAGATCAGGGCATTGGTGAATAAAGCAATGGAAAGAATGCCGGATATTGGCTATGTGGGCTGGGACATCGCAGTGACACCTGATGGGTGCGAACTGATTGAAGGCAACTGCCACTGGCCTGGCGGCAATATTATACAGTTGGATGGGATTGGCAAATATCCACAGATACAAAAGTGTTTAGAGGGAGCAGCAGAGGAAGATGGGAAAAAAGAAAAACATATTACTGGATAATTATCTTGTGAAGAATCTCAGGGCATATCCGGTTCTGAAGAAGAAATTCATGCATTATATCGAAGGAACAAAGGAACTTCCGGAAGGATTTACAAAGGGAAAACTCTTTCATGATTATCTGAAAGTGCGCAGAAATAATCCGGAAAAGAGAGTGTCTCAGTCAGAGTATATGATCTTTGGATTCTATAACTTAAGTCCGGCAGAACAGAAGAAATATCTGACGGATATCGAGGCAACCAGACTGATGCGCCCATACAATAATGAATCGGAGAAATATCTGAAAGATAAGTTAAGCTTTTTAAAGAACTTCACACAGTTTGTCAGCAGAGGATGGATGTACGTGCCGGAAGCAAGCTATGAAGAGTTCGACGCATTCGTGCACAAATATCATGTGATTGCGCTGAAGCCGCAGTATTCCAGCTGGGGAATCGGATTTATCCGTCTGACAGAGGAAGACTTTGACGCAAAAGAAGATAAAGAAGAATTCTACCAGAAGATGATCAAGGGAAGATATCTGGCAGAGGAATTCGTAGAGTCTCACGAGTCGCTGGCAGTATTCCATCCATCATCACTGAATACACTGCGCGTGATCACGTTCCGCAATGAAGACCGATTTGAAGTATTTGGATGTGGATTGCGTGTGGGCAATAATGGACTCCATGTGGATAACGCTCACGGAGGTGGAATCTTCTGCGAGATTGATCCGAAGACGGGTATCATCAATACAGACGGAATCGATGAATGTGCCAATACATACATCACGCACCCGATGACAGGTGTGAAATTCCGTGGTGTGCAGATCCCATTCTGGGAGGAAATCTGTGCGTTGTGTAAGGAAGCATCACAGGCACTTCCGTGTCTGAAAGTGGTAGGCTGGGATGTAGCGATTCTTTCCGATGGACGTCTGGAGTTGATCGAGGGCAATCACAGCCCGGGAATGAATATCGTACAGGCACCGGCAAAGCACGGTGTGCATGATAAGTTTGAATCTATGCTGCTGGATTACTATGGAGATCCGGAACAGTATATGTAAAGCGTTGAAAAGTTACAGAAAAAGACCGACAAGATCAATGTGATCAAGTCGGTCTTTTGTATTGTCTGTTTAGAAATATCTTCCCCCGGTGGTTCCCGGTCCGCCGCAGCAGACACTTCCACCGCAGCAGAGGTTGCACACCAGATTGGCAATACAGAGCTTCATACAGTAATCGCCACCGCCCATGGAATATGGCTGGTAAGGATTCTGTCTGGTCTGATACCAGCTACCACCGCTCTGCAGGCGCTGTAATAGTACCTGATACTGCATATTATTCGGGTCCATCTGATAAGCGGTCTTGGCATACTCCAGTGCGGCGACATTATTACCGAGTCCGGAATTTGCCATGGCACTGTAGTAATACCACTGCGCACTGCGATCTTTCATATTGTTCAATACATTCATTGCTTCCTGATAGTGACCGCTGTTAATAAAATTAGCAGCAGCGCGCATATGTAACGCATCTTCGTTGTCAGTGGCTTCGGGACCGGTCTGCTGTCTGTAATTACCGCCGAAGTATCCCCAGAATCCGCCGAAACCGCCAAAGCCTCCGAATGGATCGTCACTCTGGTCGCCACCGTAGCTTCCGTATCCTCCGGTGCCATAGCTGCCGGAAGAGCCGTATTCACGCTCTTTCATGATCTGCTGGTAAGCCTGCTGTACTTCTTTGAATTTGGCTTCTGCCTGGTCTTTGTTAGGGTTATTGATATTCGCATCCGGGTGGTACTTGCGGCTCAGTGTGCGATAAGCCTTCTTGATCTCATCGTCACTGGCATCTCTGGATACCCCCAGGATCTGATATGGATCGGTCATGATTGTTTGTTCTCCTGATTGTTAACTGATTGGCGCTTTTTGCTGATCGCCTCAAAACGGCACCATACGCCGGAATAGAGAATGTTGCGAAGGATATCTGCGTGAGTAAGAATCGGTAACTTCTCAAACTCGCGGGAACACTCCGCAATCATCATCGTAAGGATCTGCTTGCAGTAGTTATCAAAATCTTCGCGTTCTCTGAATTGCATAAAAGGATTATAACATGCATTTGCAATATCGTCATCTATATCCTCATAAGCATCCATCAGATAAATGAATTTGCCCAGGAAAAAGCCCATTCTGCGAAGGGATGCTTCCCAGATATCCGGCTTCCATACGAAGATCTCTGCCATGATCTCACCAAATAGTCCAGCCATCTTGTCCAAGTCCTGTTCATTTTCTTTCTCATATGCAGAGATCTGAGCGAGCGTATCTCGGATGACGGCTACCTTTTCCGGGTAAGTCTCTTCGATATGCTTCACTTTGGAATGAAGAAGCCTGGAATTGATCCAGGCTTTTTTCTTATGTTCGTCATTCCAGTCGTCCAGACATTTATAATAAGAGAGAACAATATTCATATCTGCGGCATACTGCGTAATCTCATTCGTGCGTGCGGCATGCTTCTGGAATGGATGCGCAATGCAGTTACGGATTGAATCCTCCGCCGGAGGTTCATATAAGCCGGACAGCAGGATAATGAGAAATGTCATATCATAGGATAATGTAATCTGTCCGCTCCGTCCGTAACGTTCCTTTAAGTCCTTGCACAGTCCGCAGTAATACGCATGATAAATGTCAAACTCGCGGAACTTCATTTCCGCTTTATTAATCGCAACATATCCGAACATGGGATAACTCCTTAGCTCTTTTTGATAAATGTAGTGTTACATTTTGGACAGCGGATTTCGATCTTGCCTTTGCCCTTTGGTACGCGGATCTTCTGCTTGCAGGAAGGACAACGGTAAATGTGGTGTGTCTTTCTCTGACCAAACATGATCTTTTGTGTATAGAACCAGTGGCGGATCTTGTAAGTCTTATTCAGAAACAACTGATTCTCGGAAGATCTTTTATATACATTGCGGGAGAACATCCGGTAATATGACAGAATCAGCAGTACCCATACCAGAAGATTAATAAATCTGCTGGTAACAGCATAATTAATAACAACTAAAATAAGTGCCAGCCCGATAGTGAAACGCCCCATAGTGTCCATACCATAACGACCGGCCATGAAGCGTGCAAATTTTTCACGCATACTCATCACGTCCTTTCATAGAGACTCGTTTAAGAGTCTGCCCTCATAAATCTGTCTGTTCAAAATGATACGCTGAATCTGCGGAAAGTCAATAAACTTCCTCTTAAAAATCTATAAAAAATGAGACGGATGTGTTATTCTAAAAGAACATGAAGAACGTGAGGAGGGTGGCATATGGAAGAACTGACCAGACTGATCCGTGAGGATATGAAACCGGCACTGGGCGTGACGGAACCGGGTGCGATCGCATTTGCCACGGCGAGGGCAAATGCTGAGACCAGAGGCGAAGTGCTTGGCGTAGAAGTGGCACTGAATTCCGGTATGTATAAGAATGCATATACCTGTGGGATACCGGGCTCTGATTCATATGGCAATCTCTATGCGGCAGCGCTGGGCGTGGTGGCGGTAGATCCGGCGAAAGGACTGGAATCACTGGACGGTATTACCGAGGAGGATAATGAAGCTGCGGCGAAGCTGATCCGGGACGGTAAGGTGAAGGTTACGCTGGATCATATGGGATCGGAGATCACGATTGATGCGACGGTGCGCACGGAGACAGACGAGTGCAGCGTGCATATCCGCGGAACACATACGCACATTCAGTGGATCGAGAAGAACGGCGAGATCATTTTTGGAGAGAAGACCAGGCAACAGGTGGTATCGGAAGAAACAGAGACGCCTGTGATTCATCATTATACACTGCACCAGATGCTGGACTATGTGAAGCAAGTGCCGACAAAGGAGATCAGCTTTATCAGGGAAGCATTTTCCATGAATATCGAGTTGCTGGAAGAAGGAATCCACTCTGAGAAGACAACGATCGGACCGATGCTGCTGCGGGCAAATGATGGTAAAGTGATATCCGAAGATGCCCGTAAGACGGCACAGCTTATGTGCAATGGTGCGATCGAAGCACGGGTATTGGGACTATCCAGACCGGCAATGAGCATTACCGGAAGCGGGGCACATGGCATTATCGCAACGATGCCGTTATTTGCCTATTACGAGGTGAATTACGAAGTGATCGATGATGATATTCTGCTTCGGGCGACGGCACTCAGTTACCTTATTACGATGTATATTAAGGAATATTCCGGAAGACTGTCGGCATTTTGTGGATGCGGTATCGCGGCAGGCACAGGGATGGCATGTGGATTGGGATATCTGCGCGGCGCATCGGAAGCGCAGCAGGCGATGATCATTCAGAATATGGCATCTGGACTCACCGGCATGATCTGTGACGGTGGCAATCAGGGATGTGCGATGAAAGGCATGGTAGCTGTGGATGCGGCATTTCGTTCGGTAGATATGGCAATGCAGAATGTCTGTATCGATGCGATCCATGGCATCAATGGCCGCACACCGGAGGATACCATGCGCAATATGGGCAGGATCGCATCGCCGGGTATGGTAAAGACAGAAGAAGTAATCGTAGATATTATGAAGAATAAGTGACCAGTAAGTAGCGGTTAAGGATAATTGTAAAGATAGTAATTAGAAGGAGCAGTGAGATGGGGGAGAAAAAGAAGTATCACCGAGGACGCAGAAAAAAGAAAAAGGGCGGTATCATAAGTACACTGATATTGATCGTTGCGATTGTCGTATTCTGCGTATCTGGTTACCAGTTATATAAGATATTTGGCGGATATCACCAGGGCAAATCCGAATACGATAAGGTTCGGGAAGTGGCGGTAAATGGTGATGACAAGGATGTGGATGAATTTACGGTAGACTTTGATGAATTGCAGAAGATCAATACGGATACAGTGGGGTGGATCCGTTTTTATCCGGAACCGTCGCAGATCAGTTATCCACTGGTGCAGACAACGGATAACGACCTGTATCTGAACAAAACATTTTCTGCCAATGAAAATACGGTAGGAGCAATCTTTGTGAATTGTGACAATGCATCGGATTTCAGTGACCGCAATACGATCATCTATGGACACCGTATGAAGGATCATTCGATGTTCCATGACCTGGAGAAATATGAGGATGAGTCTTTCTGGAAAGAGAATCCTTATTTCTATATCTATACACCGGACGGACGAAAGCTGACCTGTCACATTTATTCCGCAGGAATTGTAAAGGATACGTCCAGCAGCTATCTGACGCAGTTCGCATCCGATGAAGAATATCAGGCATTTCTGGATGATACGAAGCGCGCCGGAGCGTATAATACAGGTGTGGAAGTGACGACCGATCAGCGCGTGGTTACATTGTCCACGTGTACGGCGGCAAGTGATGACAACCGTATGGTGGTAAGAGGTGTGATTGAATCCGAGGATGTAGTAAAGTAGAATCTGCTGTATTTGATAATAAAAGTAAGAAAAGATAGAAACGAGGAATATTCATGGCATATACGTATGAAGTTGGAGATATTGTAAAACTGAAAAAGAAGCATCCATGTGGCAGCTTCGAGTGGGAGATCCTGCGTGTGGGCGCAGATTTTCGTCTGAAATGTACCGGATGCGGACATCAGATCATGACACCACGGAAGATGGTGGAGAAGAATACCAAGGGACTTCGCAAACCGGAGTAACCGGACTGAAAATCCGGCAAAACTACGTGATAAAAAGTTTGGAGCAAAAATAAAGAAAGTGCTTGCATTATGACTGGTTATATGGTATCATCCTAACTTGTGATATATTGTTTTGCCCAATCACAGGGCTATCCTTGCTCCTGGGAAGAAACAGGGGCCAAAAGACCAGAAGGAGGTGCACACTACATGAATAAGTATGAATTAACTGTTGTAGTCAATGCAAAAATCGAAGATGACGAAAGAGCACAGGTAATCGAAAAGGTAAAAGATTTAGTTACTCGTTTCGGTGGTAATGTGACAGACGTTGATGAATGGGGTAAGAGAAGACTCGCTTACGAAATTCAGAAGATGAAAGAAGCATATTATTACTTCATCCACTTCGAATCTGACGCTACAGTTCCAGGCGAAGTTGAAGAAAGAATTCGCATCATGGACAACGTACTCAGATATTTATGCGTAAAAGACGAGGCATAGAAGAAGAGAGGTAAAAGAATGAATAAAGTAATTTTGATGGGACGCTTGACCAGAGATCCAGAGGTACGCTACTCAGCAGGTGAGAATTCAACAGCAGTTGCAAGATACACACTTGCAGTTGACAGAAGATTCAGAAGAAATAATGACGGTGAGCAGACAGCAGATTTTATCGGATGTGTAGCATTCGGCAGAAGCGCAGAGTTCGCAGAGAAGTATTTCCGCCAGGGCCTTAAAGTGATCATTACAGGTCGTATTCAGACCGGAAGTTATACTAACAAAGATGGTCAGAGAGTTTACACAACAGATGTTGTAGTAGAAGATCAGGAATTCGCAGAGAGCAAAGCAGCAAGCGAGTCTCATATGAACAGCGGTTTCCAGGCGGCTCCAGCACCGGCACCGAGCGCACCGGCTGGTGACGGCTTCATGAACATTCCAGACGGAATTGATGAAGAATTACCGTTTAACTAGGCTGAAAGCATTTTCGGCAAATTTTTTTTCAGGAGGTAATAATCATGGCTTACGATAAAAGCAATCGTCCAGAAGGCGGCTTCAAGAGAAGAGGCGGCGGACGCAGAAGAAAAAAAGTATGTGTATTCTGTGGTAAAGAGAATAACGAAATCGATTACAAGGATGTAGCAAAACTGAGAAAGTACATCTCTGAGAGAGGTAAAATTCTTCCTAGAAGAATCACAGGAAACTGTGCAAAGCACCAGAGAGCACTTACAGTTGCAGTTAAGAGAGCAAGACACATTGCACTGATGCCATACGTTCAGGACTAATTGAGATGATGAGAGGAAACCGGAGACGGTGTCCTCTTTTTTTGTGGGCATGGCGTCAGAATCCACTTCCTGCATTCGTAAATTCTGACTGGCAGTCCGATAGTGCAAAGATTTGATGCAATGTGTCATTGCGGGCAGTATGTGCGCGTGCTATACTTGGAATAACAGGGTTGAAAGGAGATATAACATGAAATCCATTGACATTCAGAACAAAGACAGTAAATATATTGCAAATACATACAAGCGTTTTCCGGTCACGCTGACAGAGGGATCCGGGGCGATCGCAAAAGATCCGGAAGGAAAGGAGTACATTGATTTCACAAGTGGAATCGGTGTGAACTGCCTGGGTTATGCAGATAAGGGATGGGCAGATGCAGTGTCTGAGCAGGCACATAAGCTGCAGCACACATCGAATCTGTACAGCACCCAGCCGGATGTAGAAGTGGCTGAGAAGCTGTGCGAGTACACAGGATTCTCCAAAGTATTCTTTGGTAACTCCGGCGCAGAGGCGAATGAAGGTGCTGTAAAGGTAGCCAGAAAATACGGCATGGAGAAGCATGGCAGCCAGTGCAACACGATCATTTCACTGAACAATTCGTTTCATGGACGTACGATCACCACACTTTCGGCAACAGGACAGGATGTGTTCCATCAGTTCTTCTTCCCGTTTACAGAGGGATTCCGCTTTGTAGACGCCGGAGATATTGAAGGACTGAAAGCAGCTGTTGACGATACCATCTGCGGTATTATGATCGAGCTGATTCAGGGTGAAGGCGGTGTCGTGCCGGTAGATCCGGAATTTGTCAAAGAGATCGCACGCATCTGTGAAGAGAAGGATCTGGTATTTGTAGTAGACGAGATCCAGACAGGTGTGAGCCGTACAGGTACGTTCTTCTGCTATGAGCAGTTCGGTGTTCATCCGGATGTGGTAACAATGGCAAAAGGCATCGGCGGCGGACTTCCGCTTGGCGCAGTGTTGATGAATGAGAAGACTTCCGGAGTGCTCGGATTCGGTCAGCACGGTTCTACATTTGGCGGTAATCCGGTAGCATGTGCGGGTGCGAAGTATGTACTGGATCATGTGATGGATGAGGCATTTCTGAACGAGGTGAATGAAAAGTCTGCATACATGATCGAGAGATTAAATGCAATGCCTCAGGTCAAGTCTGTGACAGGTCTGGGACTGATGCTTGGTGCAGAGCTTCCGGAGGATATGACGGCCGGAGAAGTAGCAGGTAAATGTGCAGAGAAGGGACTGCTGGTACTGACAGCGAAGACAAAGCTCAGATTCCTTCCACCGCTTACCATCAGCAAAGAAGAAATTGACCGCGGTATGGATATTCTGGCAGAAGTGCTGCGCGGTTAAATGGATAGATACAAGAATAAAAGGATATGGAGGAAGTAACTATGGACAAACCAGTATTGGTAATTATGGCAGCAGGTATGGGAAGCCGTTACGGCGGTCTGAAGCAGATCGACCCGGTGGATGCAGAGGGACACATTATCGTGGATTTCTCACTGTATGACGCAAAGAGAGCAGGATTCGAGAAAGCGATCTTTATCATCAAAGAGGAAAATGAGCAGGCATTCCGTGAAGCAATCGGTGACCGTGTGTCTGAATATATGGAAGTATCTTATGCTTATCAGAAGCTTGATAATCTTCCGGACGGATACAGTGTGCCGGAAGGCAGAGTAAAACCATGGGGTACTGCACATGCGGTACTTAGCTGCATCGATCAGGTGAATGGACCGTTTGCGGTAATCAATGCGGATGATTATTACGGAGTAGAGGCATTTCAGCTGATCTATAATTACCTGACAACACATCAGGATGATGACAAATTCCGTTATACTATGGTTGGATATATTCTTGGTAATACCGTTACCGATAATGGTCATGTATCACGTGGCGTATGTACGACTAATGATCAGCATGAGCTGGTAGAGGTTACCGAGCGCACGAAGATCGAGAAGAGAAACGGCGGCATCGCATTTACAGAGGATGACGGCGAGACCTGGACAGAGCTTCCGGCAGATACCATCGTATCTATGAATATGTGGGGATTCACCCGCAGCATTCTGGATGAGATCAAAGCAGGATTCCCGGCATTTCTTGATAAGGGCATCAAGGAGAATCCAATGAAATGCGAGTACTTCCTTCCGGCGGTAGTCAGCAGACTGTTAGAGGAAGACCGTGCAACCGTATCTGTACTGAAGTCTCATGACAAATGGTATGGAATTACCTACAAAGAGGATAAGCCGGTTGTAGTAGAAGCAATGCAGAGAATGAAAGATAACGGAGTATATCCACAGCATCTGTGGAAATAAGATAAGGAGGATCAGATCCTATGAGTATATTAATTACAGGAGGCGCAGGTTATATCGGAAGCCATACAGCTCTGGAGCTGTTAAATGACGGCTATTCCGTAGTGGTATATGATAATCTGTGCAACTCTTCCAGAGAATCACTGAAGAGAGTGGAAGAGCTGACTGGCAAGAAGATCACATTTTATGAAGGAGATATTCTGGACGAAAAAGCATTAAAAGAGATGTTTGCAGCAGAAGATATCGAGGCGGTTATCCACTGTGCAGCATTGAAGGCAGTTGGAGAATCGGTAAAGAAGCCGCTGGAATATTACCAGAATAATATTACAGGAACACTGACACTGCTGAAGGTGATGGATGAAGTAGGCGTGAAGAATATCGTGTTCAGTTCGTCTGCAACCGTATATGGAGATCCGGAAGTGATTCCGATTACTGAATCCTGCCCGAAAGGACAGTGCACAAATCCATACGGATGGACGAAGTCTATGATGGAGCAGATCATGACAGACCTTCAGAAAGCACATCCGGAATGGAATGTGATCCTGCTTCGTTACTTCAATCCGGTAGGCGCTCACAAGAGCGGACGCATCGGTGAAGATCCGAAGGGTATTCCGAATAATCTGATGCCATACATTTCTCAGGTGGCTGTGGGTAAGAGAGAGAAGCTTGGCGTATTCGGCAATGACTACGACACACCGGATGGAACGGGTGTGCGTGATTACATCCATGTAGTGGATCTGGCAATCGGTCATGTAAAGGCGATTCACTATATCTTTACCAAACCGGGACTGGATATCATCAATCTGGGAACAGGCAGAGGATATTCTGTGCTTGAGATGGCAAAGGCATTTGGCGAAGCCTGCGGCAAAGAGATTCCATACGAGATCCAGCCGAGAAGAGAAGGCGATATTGCGACATGCTACGCAGATCCTGCCAAAGCATGGAAGGTGCTTGGATGGAAGGCAGAGCGCGGTCTGAAGGAAATGTGTGAGGATGCCTGGAGATGGCAGTCGCAGAATCCGGACGGATATAATTCATAATAAGAACTTAAAGACGCTGTGAAAGTTTAATTATAAGACTTTCGCAGCGTCTTTTGTGCAATATCGATTGGAGGGATAGACAATATCCTTGATTTATTTATTCTGTGCTGACAGTTTCAGACGGTCAGCAGCCGTTTCTTTATAGAACTTCATCAGAGCCGTTTCCAGTAAACGGGTGAAACGTTCGTCATCATCTTCCCGTAATGCTTTCAACAGTTCCGGATGCTCCATCAGAGAGCCGATGATCTCACTGACGATTGGCGCGGACACCTGATCCGGGTCATTCTCCGGGATAAAGGTTACAATCGCACCGAGAATGATCCGTGCATTCTCATAAATCGGCGGTTCCAGATGGACATAGCCGAAACACGGATGCGTAATGTCCGGACTCTTGCCGTGCAGGAGCAGGGCATGGAACGGCTTCATATACGTATCGGCAATCTGATCACGTTTCTTCATAATCTCATAAAAATGCGACTCCATCTCCGGTGTGTCGGAAAAAAGAGATGCGGCATACGCAAGTATCTCGTGACGTTCCTGAAGCACCGGAGCACGTCCGATCCGTATGTGATCTAACAGATACTCAATCTCTGCACCTGTGCGGGAGACGAAATGGATATCTTTGCGTGTAAATGAAGTCTCAGGTACTTTTTTCTCAGTGCGCGGCTTGCGGTCCTTTTTCTGCGACAGGATCAACTGGAACTTGGAGTCCAGCAGCATCCGGTCCTGACGGTTCAGAAGCGGGCTGACATAGATGTAGCGGTACGTAGTGTTCAATCTGACCGTCGAAATGATCAGATCAATCCCTTCCTGCGTTAGTTCTTCCGGTTCAATGTGGAATGCGGATGTGGTGCCACGGATATCCAGATCCGGGTAAGCCTTATGCAGATTCTCGGCAAGCAGTCTGGAACTTCCGATACCGGTCGGGCATACGATGATGACCGAGATACGTCTGGCAAGCTTCGCCCGTCTGTCCAGTGCCATGGAGAAATAAATGGATATAAATCCAACCTCGCTTGGCGGGAAGGACGGCAGTCCATAGCTTGCGGAAAGTGCGATACATCCGGCAGTGCATGCCTGATATACTTCGTCGTAACGGTTCTGTATGTCTTCCAGCAGCGGATTCTCAATCGGGATACCGGCGCGAATACGCCCGATGGCCGGTTGGATGTGCATGCCAAGTTCTTTGGCGAGCTGCGGGTCGCTGTCGAAATCAATATCCAAAATATCGCTGATATTTTTAATCAGAGCTAGAGTGATCTGGTGCACGTCGAAATCCCGCTTGCTGGTCAGATCTCTTCTGTCGGCAGACCAGATCCGGATTCCGGTAAGGAAAATGGCGAGATATCTGGTCTCGCTCTCGATGATCGGCAGGCGGAAGGTCTGACGGAGCTGCTGCATCAGATATTCGGCTACGGCAAATTCCGGTTCCATAGTCAGATCTTCAAAGGCAGCTTCTTCCGGTGTGATGTATTCTCCCTGGCGGATCCGGCAGACGCTGTAGGACAGATAGATATTGAGCCGGAGATAGCCATTGTCAGAGAGATTCAGGTGAAGGGTGCGCGCCCCTTCACTGACAATCTGAGCTACGCTGTCTGTGATGGATTCGGAGATCTCGGCTTCCGGGATCTCTTTCTGATCCTTCAAATGTGAAGTAACAGCCTGGCGTCTGGCAGTCTCATTGCCGGTAAGAAAGATGCCAAGACCCTGTCTGCGCACGAGATGCAGGTGATATTTGTCAAACCATTGTTCGATCTGATTCAGGTCACTGGTAAGTGTGCCCTCGGAGATGCCGAACTGATCCATAAAAGTCAGAGACTTGACCGGTTCTCTGGCAAATAGCAGGGCATGCAGTAATTCACGCTGGCGGTTATGTCTGTCATCGGCAGACGGAATGTCGGTGCCGGCAGCATCCAGCAGAGCGAGAAGCTCTCTTCTGCGGTCATCCGGTTCGTCTAAGAACAGCCCGACGCTGCGCTTGCGGACGAAACGGTATCCCTTGGCGGTGAGCCATTTTTCCACAGTGGGGAGTTCCCTCTGGATGGAGCGGCTGCTGATATGAAGTTCATCGGAGATGATCGCAGTCGTGACCGGCTTGTCCTGCGGAAAGCGGATCAGTACACGGATGATCTCTCCGGAGCGCTTGGTGAGCAGCATAACGAAAGTCCTCCTCATTTCATTCCTTAGTTTCGTTCTTTCATTCGTTACATATAGTATAACCTATAACCGACATAATGACAAAGCAAAAAAGGCGGTTTGTCACAAAGTATTTGCGCCAAAGTTGCAATATCATTTGTTTGTAAATGACAGGGCGGTATCTTATAATATAGACATAGAGAAACGAGTTGTTATTCGTCAAGGGAATGAAAGGAGAATGTAACAATGAAAAACGCAGTACAACGTTTTGGAAAATTCCTGAGCGCAATGGTAATGCCGAATATCGGTGCATTTATTGCATGGGGATTTATCACAGCACTTTTTATTGAAGCAGGATGGCTGCCGAATGCAAAACTGGCAGCACTGAACGGACCAATGTTAAATTACCTTCTGCCGGTCCTGGTAGCTTATCAGGGTGGTAAACTGGTCGGTGGAGACCGAGGCGGAGTTATGGGTGGTATCGCCGTAATCGGTGTTATCGTAGGAGCTCCGGATTATCCGATGCTGATGGGCGCTATGTTCATGGGTCCTGTAGCAGGATGGGTAATCAAGAAATTCGACAAGGCAATGGAAGGACATATGCCTGCAGGATTTGAGATGCTGATCAACAACTTCTCAATCGGTATCCTGGGTATGATCCTTGCAATCATCGGATCTTATATCATCGGACCTGTTATGGCAGGTATCCTGGTAGTTCTTTCATCAGGTGTAGATGTACTTGTTAACCATGGACTTCTTCCACTGGCAGCAATCTTCATCGAGCCTGCAAAGGTACTCTTCCTGAACAATGCGATCAACCATGGTATCTTCACACCAATCGCTACACTTCAGGCAGAGCAGGCTGGAAAGTCTATCATGTACATGCTGGAAGCTAACCCGGGACCGGGACTTGGAGTTCTGCTTGCATACTGGGCATTCAGCAAAGATAAAGCAACAAAAGATTCCGCACCTGGAGCAATCATCATTCACTTCCTGGGTGGTATCCACGAGATCTACTTCCCATACATTCTGATGAATCCAGTTGTGATCATCGCACCAATCGTAGGTAATATCTGCGCCATCACATTCTACACAATTACAGGCGCAGGTCTGGTAGGACCGTCTTCACCGGGATCTATCATCGCGTTCATGTCAATGTCACCAAAGGGAATGGGCATGGTTATCACATTCCTCGGAGTAGCAATTGCAGCAGCAGTATCTTTCCTGATCGCATCACCGATCATCAAGATGGCTGACCACAAGAGTCTGGAAGATGCACAGGCTAAGACAATCAGCATGAAAGCAGAAGCAAAAGGAATCGCTTCTACACCGGTATCCGGAGCTGAAGTTCAGACAAAGGATATCAAGAAAATCGTATTTGCATGTGATGCAGGTATGGGATCTTCCGCAATGGGAGCAACCAAGTTCAGAAAACGTATCAAACCTCTGAATCTTGATATTGTAGTTACAAATACATCTGTAGACAATGTACCGGCAGACGCTAACGTAGTTGTATGCCAGGAGATCCTTCAGGATCGTGCAGCTAAGAGTGCACCACAGGCAAGACTGGTAACACTGGATAACTTCCTTGCAGATCCACATCTGGATGCATTGTATGCAGAGTTAGAGACGCTGTCAAATGGTGAGACAGCAGAAACTCCGGCAGCAGAGGCAGAAGCTCCGGCTGAGGAGAAGAAAGAGACAAAGTCTGGCATCCTTGTTCCGGAAGGAATCAAGACAGGATGCGCAAGCACAGATAAAGAGAGCGCAATCCGTGCAGCAGGACAGCTCCTGTGTGATCTGGGATATGTAGATGCTAATTACATCGACGCAATGGTAGAGCGTGAGAAGATCGTTACTACATACATGGGAATGGGCGTAGCAATTCCACATGGTACATCTGATGCAAAAGAGACCGTTAAGAAATCTGGTATCGTAGTTATGCAGTACCCGGATGGAGTACCGTTCGGTGATGAGAAGGCGAACCTGATCATCGGTATCGCAGGTGTGGGCGATGAGCATCTGGAAATTCTTGCAAATATCGCAGGAAGTCTGGAGGATGAAGCACTTCTTGAAAATCTGAAGAAGAATGCAGACGCAGAGACAATTATGCAGACATTTGGTTAATATATAATACCAGGGTCAAAAGCACGAAACAATCCGTAGGCATTATAATCGGGGGAAACCCCAACATCACATTATAAAAGAAGGAGAGAGCATCATGAAAAAAGCAGTACAGTTTGGTGCCGGCAATATCGGACGTGGATTTATCGGAGCATTACTCAGCCAGTCAGGATATCAGGTAGTATTTGCCGACGTAGCAGAAGCAATCATTGACAAGATCAACGAGGATAAGACTTACACCGTTCACGTGATGGACGTAGATTGTAAGGATTTGAAAATCGAAAACATCAGCGGAGTTAATTCTACAAAGCCAGAGGTAGTTGATGAGATCGCATCCGCAGATCTGGTAACTACAGCAGTAGGACTTGTGATTCTTCCTCGTATCGCACCGACGATCGCACAGGCTATCGAGAAACGTATGGAAAATGGCGTAAAAGAGCCTATGAACATGATCGCCTGCGAGAATGCTATTCGTGGAACCTCTCAGCTGAAAAAAGCAGTATACGAGAATCTGAGCGATGCCGGAAAAGCATATGCTGATGAGTATGTAGGATTCGCTGACTGTGCAGTCGACCGTATTGTACCACCAGTTAAGAGTGAGAACTTCATCGACGTAGTCGTAGAAGAATACTTCGAGTGGGACGTAGAGAAATCCGGACTGAAGGGAGAACTTCCTCAGATTGAAGGTATGACACTGGTAGACGACCTGATGGCATATATCGAGCGTAAGCTGTTTACACTGAACACAGGACACTGCATCACTGCATACCTTGGAAATCTGCGCGGCATTCCGACTATCGACAAAGCAATCGCAGATGAGGAAATCTTCGGAATCGTATCAGCAGCTATGAAGGAAAGCGGAGCTGGACTGATCAAGAAGTATGGCTTTGATCCGGAGAAGCATGCAGCATACATTAAGAAGATTATCGGCAGATTCAAGAATCCATATCTGCAGGACGATGTAACACGTGTAGGCCGTGAGCCGCTCCGTAAGCTGAGCCCTACAGATCGTCTGATCAAGCCTATGATGACAGCAGCCGGATACGGACTTCCGGTAGATCATCTGGTGATCGGAGCAGGTGCAGCACTGCACTATGATAATCCGAACGACAAACAGAGCGTAGAACTGCAGGAGAAGATCAAGGCACAGGGCGTACGCGCAGCTGCAGCAGAGATCACAGGACTGACAGATGAAGCACTGCTTGACGCAATCGTAGCAGAATACGAAAAACTGAATTAATAAGGACGTGTAATCCTTGATAGAGATCGCCAGTTATCGGTTCAGCCGGTGCTGGCGGTTTTTTGTATTAAGCTAAGAACAGCTTTCGCCATTGACAAATGACTGGAACTAATGGTACGGTTATATAGTTACAGGAAAAGTATGGAGACATTTTAACTGTCTCTGAACGATTAAAAGTTTAATACCGAGGTGCGAAAGATGAGTGTACAGGAAATGAAACCGATCAAAGAAGGAAAAGTCAGAGAGATCTATGATAATGGTGATACCATGATTATGGTTGCTACAGACCGAATCAGCTGTTTTGATGTAATCCTTCACAATACCGTAACCAAAAAAGGAACCGTACTTACTCAGATGTCCAAGTTCTGGTTTGATCTGACACAGGACATTCTGCCAAATCACATGATTTCTGTAGATGTTAAGGATATGCCTGAATATTTCCAGCAGGATAAATTCGATGGCAACAGTATGCTCTGCAAGAAGTTGCAGATGCTGCCGTTAGAGTGTATCGTGCGTGGCTACATCACAGGAAGCGGATGGGCAAGCTACAAAGAGACTGGAAAGGTATGTGGTATCGAGCTGCCAGAAGGACTGAAAGAGTCTGATAAGTTGCCTGAGCCAATCTACACTCCATCTACAAAAGCAGAACTCGGTGATCATGATGAGAATATATCATTTGAAGAGAGCATTGAGTATCTGGAGAAACGTTTCCCAGGCAAAGGTGAAGAATATGCAACAAAGCTGAAAGAGTATACGATTGCTCTGTACAAGAAATGCGCAGAATATGCACTGAGCCGCGGAATCATTATCGCAGATACCAAGTTTGAGTTTGGCCTGGACGAGGATGGTAATATCATCATCGGAGATGAGATGCTTACACCGGACAGCTCAAGATTCTGGCCATTAGAAGGATATGAGCCGGGACACGGACAGCCGTCATTTGATAAGCAGTTCGCAAGAGACTGGCTGAAGTCTAATCCACATGATGACTGGACACTGCCACAGGAGATCGTAGATAAGACGATTGGCAAATATCTTCAGGCGTATGAACTGCTGACAGGTAAACCCCTTGCATAAGGAGAACTTTATGGAGAAAAAATCAATCGAAGAAATGGCTGCGGATATCAAAGTGATCCGCGAACTTGCATCCAGTGGAACAATGCTTCAGGATATTAAGGAGCAGCTTGGTGTATCAGAAGAATATGTAAGTGCTATCATGCTCTGCCTGCAGGGTTATCAGGAAGATGATGACATGGCTGTGGCGAGACTGGTAGAAATGAGCTTATAAGAATATTGAAGTGAAATGTGAATCCTCTGTGGACTGAAAAGTCTGCAGGGGATTTTGTGCAATAAGCATAAAAATTTAGTGAGTCTAAAAATTCTTGTTAATGCATGTTGACATATAATGGAAACAATGATAATATCATATGTAATCTATACAAGCGCTTGTAATCACTCGTTCGAGTAAAAAATGATGATCAAAGACGTCAAATGGGAGAATCCCCAATAATCAAAAAACTAAGTGGATAATATGGAAAAGTATCAGGGATACAGGCTACTTAAAAGTTTGTATGCTTTAAACGGTTGCAGAAAAGAAAAATTTGTAGTATATTAATCATGTAAGTATCACAAACGAACCTCTTTTCTGCAAGAAGGGAGGAATATGATACAGTTATGGATGTAATTCAGACAAAAGAGAATCGAGAAGTAAAGAATAGTGTATTTATTGATCTGTTTTGTTATGACAAGACAGCAGAAACCAATGTGATTTCGCTATATAATGCGCTTCATGAGGAACCATTGCCGGAAGGAACAAAAGTAGAATGGATGCAATTAGATAATGTTATATACATGACATTGCGTAATGATGTGGCTTTCCAAGTGGATGGGAAGACGATGGTATTTTCAGAGCACCAATCGACAATTAATGAGAATATGCCATTGCGGAGTTTTTTATATGCAGGAAGGGTGTATGAGCAGTTCGTACCAGATAGAGGACGTTATAGGAGAAAACGGATTGCACTTCCGTATCCGGAATTCTATACGTTTTATAATGGAAAAGAAAAGTACGCAAGAGATTCCGTTCTCCGATTGTCAGATGCATATAGGAAGGAATCAACCAAAGAGATAATGTTAGAGCTCATGGTCAGGGTGATTAATATTAATCTGGAAGAACATCATGAGATATTAGATAAATGTCCTATACTTAAGCAATACAGTCAGTTTATGAATCGGTTTAGGAAGAATCAGGAAGATGGACAGCAAGAAGCATATAACAGAGCGATTAAAACATGTATAGAACAGGATATATTAAAAGATTACTTACAAAGAAAAAGGAACGAGGTGTGTAATATGTTGATAGCAGATTATAATTATGAATTGGACATGGAAGTTCAGAGAGAGGAAGCAAAAGAGGAAGCGTATGAAGAATTAGAAGAGAAGCTGATCAGACAAAATTATCGCAAAGGAAAGACAGAACAAGAGTTGGCAGATATTTTTGATGTTTCGATTGATAGAGTAAAAAAGATTTTGAAAACCGCCTAAATTACGAGCCCCCTGGACTGCATGTCTAAGGGGGCTCACACTTTACATCTGAAAATGTTTCTTCGCTTCTTCGAGCCTTCCGTGGAATGTTTCGTAGAAGTCCTCGCATGGTGCGAGATAGAACTGTTGCAGCACATACATGCAGATGGAACGAATTTGCGTTTGATCCTCCATCTTGGCAATCCGTTCTTGTAATGCCTTAAGGAAGTAATGCCAGTCTCGGATGAACTGCTCATAGGTGCGGATGTCATCGGTATCCAGCCACTTATAGACCTTGATCTTGGCCTTAGACGGCTTTGGACATTCGTGTACCTGCAGGAAATACTGAAAGCTGTCATTCTCGTAGAAGCGTCCCAATGGGAATAGCCGGCAGATGCCAGGCCGGTATGTGTGAATGCAGCATCGTCCCTGTTCATTTAAGAATGGACAGGCGTCGGTGTCTTCGGTCATCTTGAGGTTCGGAAGGATCAGACCATCTGCTACGTTAAGCTCGATATACTGGGATAACAATGCTTCGAACGGGACTTCCAATCCAGTGGTCAACCGGTGAATGTCCAGCGGATCAAGGACGATGGACTTACCCATGCCCCGGCAGCAGGCAGAACAGCCTTCGCATCCTTTGCAGTCAGCCTTGACCATATCATTCGCATTATATAATTTGCCGTCGGAGATCTCCGACAGATCTACATTTCGTAACATAGTACTCCTTTACATGAATACAGACCTCAGACAAATACTGAGGCCTGTGTATTTTTATTTATTGGCAATGCCCATTCGCAAAATCGCTGCTAAGCAGCTTTACTTTTGCTCATGTATGGCGTTCTGCCATATCGCTTTATATAATCAGTCTTTCACAAGCGAGCTTGCTTAGCCTGATTATTATAAATCGGCATTGCACAATGCTTCTACAAATGATCGCTGCGTCGTACATAACCCGGATGCTCCGGTGTACCCTTCACTTCTTTGATGTGATTGATACGTGCATGCTTATCTACGACTACATTCTCAAGCACAGTATCTTCGCCGATGACTACATCAGGCAGAATCACGCAATTCTTCACTACGGCACCTTTCTTGATGATACATCCACGGCTCAGTACAGAGTGTTCGATCGTACCTTCGATACGGCATCCGTTGGAAATAACAGAAGCCTTGACGTCTGCGCCTTCCAGATACTGTGTCGGGCAGCTGTCGCTGGTACGTGTGTAGAGTGGCCATTCCGGATCGAACAGGCTGCGTGCAGTCTTCAGGTCGATCAATGACATGCTGGTATCGAAGTAACTCTTGAAATCTGTGATAGATCCAAAGAAACCACGATGAGCCACACCACGGATATCCATCTCGTTGCACATGAGGTTAACCCAGTCCATGAGAGAATACATCGCAGAGGTGTTGTGTGCTTTCTTGATCATATCGATGAACAGATCACGCTTCATTACGTATGTACCTGTGAAAATGTGACGGTTATTAGCGCTTCCGCGGTTCGACGTGATAGCGATAACCCCCTTCTGACGGTTCAGCTCCAGTGTCTGGCAGGTCAGGTACTGTTCCTTCGCATTATCGGTAGAGTGGTACAGCAGAGTAATGTCTGCGCCTGACTCAATATGCTGATCCAGCAGCTCTTTGAAATCCTGTTTAAAGATCATGCAGCTGGAAGTGATGATCACGTAATCATGGCAGGAGCCTTCAATAACTTCCATATTGTCGATGTAAGCAGAAATGTCATTACTGTACAGACTGTCCATCTCATCCTCAGCAAAGAGCAGATGCAGTCTGCCTCGTTTGGAATTGATGTTATACTGACGTCCGGTTCCCAGATGCTCAGCCAATGAACGTGGTTTCCAACGTGTATATACGTGGATGTTCTCCATGCCACTGTTGCTGAAGTTCGAGATCGGAAAGTCAATTACACGGTATCTGCCTAAGAAGGAGATTGCTCCTACCGGACGGTAATCCTGCAGACCGGTTACTTGTGTATGATTGCTTGCAAAATTAATAATACCCAGTGCGCTGCTCATATTATTCCTCCCCCTTTACACGTTTTGCTATCAGTTCGATGTGTTCGCTGTCAGGAGAACCTACAACTGCACCGGCGCCGATCCGCACGCCATCTGCGACCAGAGCGCGGGTGACTACGGCACCTTCTTCTACGATAACATTCGGCATCAGTACCGAATCAATAATCTTAGCTCCCGGAGCAATGCGTGCACCGGTGAAAAGTACGGAATTCTTAACCTCACCTTCGATCACGCAGCCCTGATTGATATATGCATGGCTGATCTTCGCATCCTCGCCGATATACTGCGGCAGAGAGTTAGTATCCTCTGTATAAATCTTCCAGGTCGGATCAGCCAGATCCAGTGGACTCGGAGTCTCCATCAGATCCATATTAGCCTCCCACAGAGAATCAATCGTACCAACATCTTTCCAGTAGCCTTTGAACTTATAAGCCATCAGCTTACGTTCGTCTGCCAGAAGTGCCGGGATGATATCCTTACCAAAGTCATGATTAGACTCTGGATTCTTCATATCTGCGATCAGCATCTTGCGAAGCAGCTTCCAATTAAATATGTAGATACCCATCGAAGCCAGATTGCTCTTCGGCTGCGGAGGTTTTTCTTCGAATTCAACAATGCGTCCATCTTCATCCGTATTCATAATACCGAAACGGCTGGCTTCCTTCATAGGCACCTCGATAACCGCGATGGTCGCATCGGCATTATGCTCTTTGTGATAAGAAAGCATCTTATCATAATCCATCTTGTAAATGTGGTCGCCTGAGAGCACCAGCAGATACTCCGGGGCAAATCCGTCGATGAAGTCAATATTCTGGGAAATAGCATCTGCCGTACCTCTGTATACGTCCAGATTAGCATCTGCTTTCTCACGTGGCGGCAATACATAGACACCGCTGTCTTTGGCATCCAGTCCCCAACGGCCGCCTGCAGCTACATAGCTGTTCAGGATAACAGACTCATACTGTGTCAATACTCCCACTACATCAATACCGCTGTTGGCACAATTACTAATTGGGAAATCAATGATTTTATATTTTCCACCGTAGCCTACTGCGGGTTTGGCAACTTTATTCGTCAGTTCGTGCAAGCGTGAGCCACGGCCACCGGCCAGGATCATCGCTAACATTTCGTTGTGCTTCATAAAATAACCCCTTTCCTTTCAATAATACTATAGAAATATTGTACAACTTTCTGGGTGGTATTTCTATAGAAATTGTGAAATAAAACCATCAAATTTAAGGAAAATATTTACATATCGAAAAATGGAAGTGAATATGTAGAAAAAGTAGGAAAACGGTAAAATGTCAAAAAAATCGGGGGGGGTGTGTTGACAATCGATAAAGTAAACGGTGAAATTAGATAAGGTAAGGCAGGTTGTATGAAGTAGTATTGTGCGGTCTGTCTTTTTTTATCGGCTGAGAGATGGGGAGTAACTATGAAAAAGGTCGAGATGCATTGTCACATCCTTCCGGGAATCGATGATGGTGCTGAAGATATAAAGCAGAGCCTGCAGATGTTACGCATAGCGATGGATCATGAGATCGTTGGAGCGATTGTTACGCCGCATGGTTCTGCCAGGAACGCCTCTCGTGAACGTGCAGAGAAGATACGCAAACTGTGCAGGATGTTCCGTGCACAGGCGGAGCGCAGGTTCGATGTTGTTTGGCGCAGTTCGTGAGATGCGAATGGGGGCTATGTACCGATTTTGGCTCATGTAGAGCGTTATAATGCATTACGCGAAGGCGACAGACTGGAAGAACTGATCGATGCCGGAGCAAAGATGCAGATGAGCTACAGTTCCGTGGGTGGCAGTTGGCATAGTCAGACTACAAAATGGTGTAGAAGCAGATTGAAGGAACGGCAGGTAGATTTCCTGTCAACGGACATGCACGATCCGATGCATCGCAGTCCAGATACAGAAGCTGCGGAGAAATGGATGCAGAAGCACCTGGATGCAGAATATATCATGATGCTGGTGCTTACCAAAGAGACAACGCTTAGCTCGCTGGCAGATCTGCAGATTGGTTCACAGCTTACGAAGGATTATTCCATCCTGATTACCAGCCGTCCGGTATTGAATGATGTCATTGACAATCTGAATCTGGACATGGATTATAAGCAGTTGAGAGACTGCATTACTGTGAATAACGAAGCAGATACCCGTATCTTGCAGATATCAGTAGAGTACTCCAATGCGAAGAAGGCGAAAGAGATCGTAGATGAGCTGTCCACAACGGCAGCAGAATACATTGGCGATAAGATGGAAGTAACACCGCCTAAGATCCTTGAAAAGGGTGAAGCATCTTATGTGCGTGCCGATCTTAGTGTAACGAAAACAGTTGCAATTGGAGCGTTACTCGGCATGATCTTGTGTGCCGGTATTGCTATCGTACGTGCACTGATGGATGATACTATCTGTGCAGAAGAAGACATTGAGAAATATCTGGGACTGTCTACACTTAGTGTAATCCCAGACAGAAAGGACTATATAAATGGATCAGGAAAGAAGAAGTCAAAGAAATGATGGTGCGTCCAAGCTTCGACCAACCGTCACACTGACTGACCGACGTAAAGAAGATTATTTTTATGAAGAAGCATTAAAGACACTGCGAACCAACATACAGTTTGCGAGAGCAGAGATCAAATCGATCCTTGTAACAAGCTGTTTTCCGAACGAGGGTAAGAGCGATGTTGTATCCCAGCTTGCAAAAGAGATGG
This sequence comes from bacterium, assembly GCA_963592205.1. Taxonomy (GTDB): domain Bacteria; phylum Bacillota; class Clostridia; order Lachnospirales; family Lachnospiraceae; genus Claveliimonas. The sequence continues at coordinate 3,918 of CAVAVU010000093.1, read as the reverse complement.
GAAAAGCAGGCAAGAAAGTCCTGCTGATCGATGCGGACATCCGTAAGTCATCCTTTGTACAGAGATATCAGGTACAGCAGGAAGTAAAAGGGCTGTCACAGTATCTGAGTGGACAGGTGTCTGTCAGAGAGATACTGTATTCAACGAATTTTGAAAACGTAGATATTATATTTGCCGGACCTGCAGCACCGAACCCGTCCGAACTTCTGGAAGGAAAAGGATTCGGCAGGCTGATTGAAGGATTCTGCCAGCGTTATGATTATGTGCTGGTAGATACACCGCCGATGGGAAGCGTCATCGATGCAGCCATTGTGGGCAGTGTATGTGATGGAGCAATCCTTGTGATTGAAAATGGTCGTGTGGGATATCGCATGGCGCAGAAGGTAAAGGCTCAGCTTGAAAAGAGTGGCAGCCATGTACTTGGAGCCGTGCTTAATAAGGTCGATATGAAAAAGGGTAAGTATTATTCTTATGATAAGTATGGCAAATACGGCAAATATGGAAAGTACTAGAAGATGAAGAAGAGAAGCTTAATCAGTCTGATATTAGCCATGACAGTAGCTGTCGGAACGGTTGGGATTACCGGATGTCAGTCAAAGAAAAAGACAGAGACAGCATCGAAGCAGACACAGTCGGATGATCTCCATTTCGCGAGATACGATGACTGCGGTGGAAAGCTTTGATCTGGAAGGCAACAGCCTGGTTACATCTTTTGAAGATCTGGTAGCAATTAATGGCGCACCTACAACAGATGTAAGCGGAATCAAAATGTCCGTACCTGCACTGACAAGTGGAATGTCTGATGTGGCTTTAGTTCACTATAGTACAGCACGTTCTACATGGGAAGTTATCACACCGGATAGCGTAGATCTGGAGAACAAAGAAGTTACAGCTTCTTTCAAAGATCTGTCTCCGGTAGCAGTTATTGCTAAGATGGATGCGCAGAACAATTTGACAGAAGTAGTCGAGATGAAGAACTTTGTGTTATCATAGAGATACAAAAAAACAATATAATTGTATTGCACGAGGGTATCAACTTGCTATTTACCCGGTTAAATGGTAGAATCAAAGTACAATAGGTGAGCTGTACCAAACAGCAACAGAAAGGAGTGCGCTGTGATATGGGAATGTTTGTGAATCCAGGTAATTCGGCGTTTCAGGTTGCTTTGAATTCCGAAATCTATGTAGATAAAAGCGGACTCATTAAATATACAAACAGAGTGTTGAATACACTGCAAGGGTACATCTGTAATAGCCGTCCGAGAAGATTTGGAAAGTCTATCACAGCGAATATGCTCACAGCTTACTATAGTAGAGGCTGCGAGTCGGAAGCAATGTTCGCTGATTTGGAAATCGGTAAAAGTGCAGATTTTAAGAAACACCTGAATCAGTATGATGTAATCCATCTTGATATTCAGTGGTGCATTGAGCCTGCTGGCGGTCCAGAGCAGGTTGTTTCCTATATTTCGGAGAGAACAATCGCAGAGCTTCGTGATTATTACCCTGATATATTAACGGAAAAAACAGAATCACTACCGGAGGCGTTAGCCTACATCAATTCGGTAACAGGAAAAAAGTTCATTGTCATTATTGATGAGTGGGATGTGCTCATTCGTGATGAAGCGACCAATAAAAAGGCACAGGAAGATTACATCAACTTCCTCAGAGGAATGTTCAAAGGAACAGAGCCGACAAAGTATATACAGTTGGCATATCTGACGGGTATCCTTCCCATCAAAAAGGAAAAAACGCAGTCGGCACTGAACAATTTCGATGAGTTCTCCATGTTGAGCGCCGGTAACCTAGCGCCGTATGTTGGCTTTACGGAAGATGAAGTACGTAAGCTGGCAGAAGAATATCAGCAGGATTTTGATGAAGTGAAACGCTGGTATGACGGCTATCTTTTGAAGAACTATCAGGTTTATAATCCTAGAGCAGTTGTTAGTGTAATGCTGCGAGGGGAGTTCAAGAGCTATTGGTCTGAAACTGCATCTTATGATGCAATCGTGCCGCTGATCAATATGAATTATGATGGGCTGAAAACGGCAATCATTGAGATGCTCTCCGGTGCAGAAGTCAAGGTAAATACAGCAACCTTTAAGAATGATACAGTAAACATCAAGAGCAAAGATGATGTGCTGACTTATATGATTCATTTGGGGTATTTGGGGTATAATGAAACCAAAAAGACCGCTTTCGTACCAAATGAAGAAATCCGTCGGGAATTAACAACTGCGGTTGAGAGCAAGCCTTGGAATGAGATGCTGAAGTTTCAGCAGGAATCGGAAAATCTGTTAGATGTTACACTTGATATGGATGGTGAAGCTGTTGGTACTCAGATTGAAAAAATCCATAATGAGTATGCATCTTCTATTCAATATAATAATGAAAACTCACTGAGCAGCGTTCTGGCGATTGCATACTTGAGTGCGATGCAATACTATTTTAAGCCGGTTCGTGAGTTGCCGACTGGTCGAGGATTTGCTGACTTTGTGTTTTTGCCGAAGCCTGAGTATAGAAATGACTATCCATCGTTGGTTGTTGAGCTGAAGTGGAATCAAAACGCCCGAACAGCATTGAAGCAAATTAAGGACAAAAAGTATCCATCCTCAATTCTGAGTTATACTGGTGATATCTTACTCGTAGGAATCAATTATGACAAAGACACTAAAGAACATCAATGTATAATTGAGAAATACGAGAAAGACTGATTTTATGCCCACTTACACACAGTGTAAATCTCGCATAGTTCGTAGGTGGGCTCCTTTATTAAAGGAGAAACAATTTAATGTTGATTTAGATGCATTCTTAGAATTTATGAAGAAGTACCGTCCTAATGATTGGGTTTATCCAGATGCAATTCATAGAGAACTTAGAATGGATTTGAAAGTTATTTATGATATTTTGGAAATCTGTGCTGATAATAATATTGTTGAGCAGTATCTTAATATTTATTGCCCAAGATGTCAAAGATTCTCTGGGAATTGTGCAACTGACACAGCAGAATCCTATGTTGCTATTATCTGTTCCGGATTATGATATGTCAGAGCTTATCGTGTCAGAGGAGATCAATGACAAGATTCATCGTATTCTGAATGAGTATAAGAAGTAGTCGAGACGAAGAACATCATGAAGACTGCAGATGGCGCAGAAGCGGATGGCGTGATTCTGGATACGGACTCGCTCGTATCTATGAATATGTGGGGATTAACACCAGACTTTCTGGATACACTGGAAGCAGGATTCAAGGAATTCTTCGCAGACGAAGTACCGGCGAATCCATTGAAGGCAGAGTACTTAATACCTACATTTATCGGAAAGCTGCTGGCTGAAGATAAGATGTCGGTCAAGGTGTTGCGTACTAATGATACCTGGTATGGCATGACCTATAAAGAAGATGTAGCTGCAGTAAAAGAAAGCTTCAAAGAAATGTTAGAGGAAAATACATACAAAGCAGATCTGTTTGCGGATTTGTAAGAGGAAGCCACGGGAGACCATGGCTTCTGTGTGTATATAGAATGTTCGAGATTCCATTGGTGGATAAATTGTAGTTGCTCTTGGTCACTTGTACAGATGTCATAAGGCGTAGTTGCTTTTATTGCACAGTATAGAATTAAGAGTATAGTTAACATAGCATTTCTTCTGCAAAATGGTATAATAAAGTATATGCAGCTGAAGGGGAAAATAGAAGAACCAGGAAAGAAATTATGAAACTGTGAAGAGGGAGAGGGGGGAGTATGGCAATATGCTATTTTGATAAAGACTATGATGTGAAGTATCAATGTAGATATACAATTCAGAGCACAAACATTGAGGTTGAAGTTGATTATGATATCAAAGATGAAATTGAAACTGATGATGGAGTAAAGATCTTTTACAGTAATATGGAATATAAGAAAAGAGATATTATAATTGTAG
>CAVAVU010000092.1:0-18878 GCA_963592205.1 bacterium | reverse complement strand
AAAAGAGGAATCTGAAAACCTTGATTTTATTGGGCTGAAGATTCCGAGAGATTATTACGTTTAACAGGAGGAAGAAAATGAAAAAGTGTGTGATTACTGTAGTTGGAAAAGATACTGTAGGCATTATTGCAAAGGTATGTACTTATCTTGCGGAGACAGGAATTAATATCCTGGATATTTCGCAGACTATCATTGATGACTTCTTTAATATGATAATGATCGTGGATGTAGCCGGAGCTTCGAAGGAATTTCAGGAATATGCGTCAGAGCTGGAATCACTTGGCGGGGAAATTGGTGTCAAAATTCACTGCCAGAGAGAAGAAATTTTCGAAAAGATGCACAGACTGTAAGACATAAATCCATAGCGGAGGCAAAGGAAAATCATGATTAGCGTATATGAAGTAAATGAAACGAATAAAATGATCGAGCAGGAGAATCTGGATGTCAGAACTATCACATTGGGCATCAGCCTGATGGACTGCATCGATTCGGATCTTGATAAATTAAATGATAATATTTATAAGAAGATTACATCGCTTGCCGGTAATCTGGTAAGTACCGGACAGGATATTGAACGGGAATTTGGTATCCCGATCGTAAATAAGCGTATTTCTATCACACCGATCGCACTGGTAGGTGCGGCTGCCTGCAAGACACCGGACGATTTTGTGGAGATCGCGAAGACTCTGGACAAGGCTGCAAAAGAAGTCGGTGTGAATTTTATCGGTGGATATTCGGCACTGGTATCCAAGGCTATGACCACCAGTGAGGAGAATCTGATCCGTTCCGTGCCAAAGGCACTGGCATGTACGGAGCGTGTATGCAGTTCTATCAATGTGGGATCTACACGTGCCGGAATTAACATGGACGCAGTGCGCCTGTGTGGCGAGATTGTAAAAGAGACAGCGGAAGCCACCAAAGACAATGATTCGCTGGGATGTGCGAAACTGGTAGTGTTCTGTAATGCACCGGATGATAATCCGTTTATGGCTGGAGCGTTTCTTGGTGTTACAGAAGGAGATGCAGTGATCAATGTAGGTGTCAGCGGACCGGGCGTTGTGAAGAAAGCTATCGAGCAGGTACGCGGCAAGGGCTTTGAGGAACTGTGTGAGATGATTAAGAAGACAGCGTTTAAGATTACCCGAGTAGGACAGCTGGTAGCTGGTGAGGCATCCAAACGTATGGGTATCCCGTTTGGAATTATCGATCTGTCTCTGGCACCAACTCCGGCAGTTGGCGATAGTGTAGCTGAGATTCTGGAAGAGATCGGTCTGGAACGTGTCGGTGCACCTGGCACGACCGCAGCACTTGCTATGCTGAATGATCAGGTAAAGAAGGGCGGAGTAATGGCATCTTCTTATGTAGGCGGCTTAAGCGGTGCATTTATTCCAGTCAGTGAAGATCAGGGAATGATCGATGCAGTGAAGCTTGGCGCATTGAATCTGGAAAAACTGGAAGCTATGACCTGCGTATGTTCGGTAGGTCTGGATATGATTGCAATTCCTGGTAAGACGAGTGCAGCAACCATTTCCGGCATTATCGCGGATGAGATGGCACTTGGTATGGTAAATAATAAGACGACAGCAGTTCGTCTGGTTCCGGTTATTGGCAAAGATGTAGGAGACACTGCGGAATTTGGCGGTCTGCTTGGATATGCACCGATCATGCCGGTAAATCAGTTTGACTGCAGTGCATTTATTAACAGACAGGGACGCATCCCTGCACCGATACATAGTTTTAAGAATTAGAGAGGAAGTTACACATGAGCGGAGTAGCAATTGTTACAGACAGCAACAGCGGAATTACACAGAAAGAGGCGGAAAGACTGGGAATCATTGTGCTGCCGATGCCTTTTTATATTGACGGAGAACTGTTCTACGAAGATATTTCCCTGACACAGGAAAAGTTTTATGAACGCCTGACACAGGATGCGGACATTTCTACTTCGCAGCCGTCACCGGGAGAAGTGATGGATATATGGGAAAAAGCACTGGAAAAATACGATGAAGTCGTGCACATCCCAATGTCCAGTGGTCTGTCAAGTTCCTGTGCTACGGCGCAGATGCTTGCTCAGGATATGGACGGCAAAGTGTATGTGGTAGACAATCAGCGTATTTCAGTTACGATGAGACAGTCTGTGCTGGATGCCATTGCACTGGCAGAGAAAGGTATGAATGCGAGAGAGATTCACGATATTCTGATGCGTGAGAAACTGGAAGCCAGCATATATATTACCGTAGATACACTGAAATATCTGAAAAAAGGTGGTCGTGTGACACCGGCTGCGGCAGCCATTGGATCTGTACTGAATCTGAAGCCGGTTCTCACCATTCAGGGCGAAAAGTTGGATTCCTATTCTAAGGCAAGAGGATGGAAGAGTGCGAAGAAGACGATGTTAGATGCAATGGAAAAGGATCTGACAGAACGTTTTGCAGGGCAGGAGATGTATCTGCAGGTTGCTTATACCTGCTCAGCTGAAGAAGCTGAAGAATGGAAAGCGGAAGTAGAAAACAGATTTCCGGGATATGAGGTACACATGGATCCACTGTCACTCAGTGTGGCCTGCCACATCGGACACGGCGCAAGAGCGATTGCATGCAGCAGAAAAGTGCCGGAACTCAGATAAGGACTAAATAATATAAAAGACAGATCTGTGCGATCTGTCTTTTATATTAGGAGTGTTTCGTATTAAGCCAGTTCTTCCCATCTGGCATAAAGTTCTTCTAATTCTTCGGCAATCTTGCTTTTCTCTATCGCCAGTTCCTGACATTTGACAGAATTGGTATAGACTTCTTCCTGAACCATCAGTTCATCAATCTCTGCATCCCGTTCTTCAAGTTCTGTGATGCGGTCTTCCGTCTTTTTCAGTTCATTCTGACGTTTGCGTTCTTTTGCCTGTGCTTCTTTTTGTTCCTGCCAGCTAAGCTTTGCCTGTGATTCCGGTTCCGGAGTATGCGTCTCAGAAGCAGTAGTCGAAGCATTGGTATAAGCCTGCGTGAGTTCGTCCTTCTTTTCCAGATAGTAATCGTAGTTACCGATATAATTGACAAAGGTCTGTTCGGTCAGTTCCAGGATTCTTGTAGCAGTACGATTGATAAAATATCGGTCATGGGATACATAGAGTACCGTGCCGGTGTAATCATTCAATGCTTTTTCAAGAATTTCCTTGGAAGTGATGTCCAAATGGTTGGTCGGCTCATCAAGGATCAGAAAATTCGCTTCGGATAACATGAGCTTGGCAAGTGATACACGTCCACGTTCGCCACCGCTCAATGAACCGATCTGCTGAAATACTTCATCTCCGGTAAAAAGGAACGCAGCCAGTGTCTTGCGGATCTGGGTATTGGTAAGTGTCGGATAATCATCCGAAATCTCTTCAAATATCGTCTTATCCATATGCAGGACATGGTGTTCCTGATCGTAATAACCGATCTTAACTTTAGAACCGAGTGTAAAGGTTCCGCTGTCAGCCTGAATGACCTGATTCAGAATCTTAAGCAGAGTAGTCTTGCCGGTTCCATTATCACCGATGATCGCAACATGCTCACCACGATGAATCTCGAAACTGATATCCTGAAATAATGTATGTGGCGGAAATGCTTTGGACAGATGTTCCACCGACAGTACATCATTACCGCTGACGACCGACGGCTCCAGCTTCAGATGAATATCGGTATGAAGTTCCAATGGCTTTTCGACCGGCTGGATACGTTCCAGCATCTTTTCGCGGCTTTCTGCCCGTTTGATCGACTTCTCACGGTTGAAAGAGCGGAGTTTCTCGATAACAGCCTCCTGATGTTTGATCTCACGCTGCTGATTTAAGTATTCTTTTAATCTGGCTTCCCGGAGCATCTCTTTCTTCTCTGCGTAAGCAGAGTAGTTACCCTGAAATACGGAAAGTTTACCCATCTCGACTTCGATAACCTTGGTAACGACTTTATTCAGAAAATACCGGTCATGGGATACAATCAGTACTGCTCCGAAATAATTCAATAAGTAGGTCTCCAACCACGCAATGGAATTCAGATCCAGATGGTTGGTCGGCTCGTCAAGCAGCAGGATATCTGGTTTGGTAAGCAGCAACTTACTGAGGAAAACCCGCGTCTTCTGACCACCGGACAGTGTATCAACCGGCTTGTCGAATTCATCTTCAGCAAATCCGAGACCTTTTAATACACCGACAATCTCGCTTTCATAAGAGTAGCCGTCTGCAAGTTCAAATGCACTAGTCAGATTGTGATAGGTATTCAGTCTGCTCTCCAGTTCTTCGCCGGTCAGATCCTTTAATTCTTTTTCAATCTCGCGAATACGCACCTCCATGGCAATCACATCAGCCTTGGCTGAACGGACTTCTTCATAAATAGTATTACCGGACACCAGTTCCTGGTGCTGGGACAGATAACCGAGCGTCTTGCCTTTCGTAAGAGTGATCGTACCGCCATCGGCTGCAAGGTCACCGACAATCATTTTTAAAAGAGTAGACTTGCCGGCACCGTTAATGCCGACCAGAGCTGCCTTTTCGTGATCCTCTATATGAAAGGAGCCATTTTGTATAATAACATGTTCCCCAAATGCTTTGGAAACATCATGACATGATAAAATCATGATACACCTCCATAATTCTCTGTGTATCATTATACCGAAAAAAACAGAAAAAACAACTAAAGTTAACGAAAGTTCATGCAAAAGTTTGACTTTGCGTTAACAATCCGATATAATTAATTCATAATATTATGGGTAGGTGAACAACAGTGGAGACAAGAAAGATTTCTCAGGCGGTAATTCGCAGACTTCCAAGATATTACCGATATCTGGGTGAATTATTAGAAGATGGTGTAGAACGTATATCATCTAATGATTTAAGTAAAAGAATGAAACTTACTGCATCACAGATTCGTCAGGATTTGAATAATTTTGGTGGATTTGGTCAGCAGGGATATGGTTACAATGTTAAATATCTTCATACAGAGATCGGTAAGATTCTCGGATTAGAGAATAAGCATAATTTTATAATTGTTGGTGCCGGTAATCTGGGACAGGCTTTGGCAAACTATTCACATTTTGAAAACCAGGGATTTATTCTGAAAGGTATCTTTGATGTGAATCCTACACTTAGAGGAATGTCTATCCGTGATGTCCCGGTTCGTATGATGAGTGAGATGAAAGATTTCATCAAGGAGAATAATATTGAGATCGCAGTACTTACAATTCCGAAGGAATGCGCAATTGATGTGGCAAAGGATCTGGTAGATGCCGGTATTCAGGCCATCTGGAATTTTGCGCATGTAGATTTGAATGTACCGGACAGTGTGATCGTAGAGAGCGTTCATTTGTCAGAGAGTTTAATGAGATTATCTTATAATATCAGCCGATATAATGAGGATCATGCAGACAAATAGCAGATAGTATAATGGCGTGTAATGCGGGATGTGAAAGCAGACTTCTTTACACGCTGTTTTTTATGTAATAAGCTGCTATGTAGAAAGGGAGCCTATGCAGTATTTATTGAATGCAGAACAGATGAAACTTGCGGACAGTCATACAATACAGGATCTGGGAATACCATCACGGACTTTGATGGAGCGGGCTGCTGCTGCCTGTGTTGATTATATGGAGGAACAAGAATGGCCGCTCACACATGTGTGTATCGTATGCGGATCTGGAAATAACGGTGGAGATGGATTTGCTATCGGAAGCATTCTGAAAGATAAAGGTCATCCGGTGACTGTCGTATTTGCAGGACGAATAGAAAGCCGGACAGCAGAGACCATCTATCAGATGGAGCAGTTTCAAAAGTGTGGCGGAAGAATTATTACAGAATGGACAGACGATGCGTATACGGTTGTGATTGATGCTATATTTGGTGTCGGTCTAAACCGTGAGATTACGGGTCATTATCTGGAACTGATCCAGAGTATGAACTATGTGTCTGGTAAAAAGCTTGCGGTTGATATTCCGTCCGGTATCTCTGCTTCGAACGGACAGATCTTGGGAGAAGCATTTAAGGCAGATGCAACGGTAACTTTTCAGGAACAGAAGCTTGGACTGGTTCTTTATCCGGGAGCATTATACGCAGGTGATGTGCAGACGGCAGATATCGGGATTGACAGCCGCATTGCAGCAGAACGGTCAGATACTGCGTATGCGCTGGAAATGCAGGACGCGGCCAAACTGCTGCCGGGCAGACCTGAATACGCACATAAAGGGACATTCGGAAAATTGTTATTGATCGCTGGAAGCAGTGGTATGGCAGGTGCGGCATTTTTAAGTGCTTATGCAGCATACCGTACGGGAGCCGGTCTGGTACGCATTTACACCAGTGATGATAACAGAAGCATTTTACAGCAGTTGATTCCGGAAGCTATCATTACAACCTATAAGGAATATAATGAAGAAAGCCTGCTTTCAGCTCTGGACTGGGCAGATGTAGTCTGCATGGGTTCAGGACTGGGCAGATCAGAAGTGTCAGAACAGATCGTGGAGACAGTCCTGAAAAATGTAAGTGTTCCGTGTGTGATTGATGCGGATGGAATTAATATATTAGCAGTGCATCCGGAATGTCGGAAATGCCTGAAAGATGGAGATTTCGTGCTGACGCCACATTTGAAAGAATTATCCAGACTGACAGAAATAAAAGTAAATGAGATTCAGAAACACCGAAGAGAGGTGTTGGAACAGCTGACTTCAGACCTTGGAATCACTCTGGTACAAAAAGATGCCCGTACATTTGTGGGTGCAGATGGCAGACAGATGTGCGTGAATCTTACGGGAAATGCAGCGATGGCAAAGGCAGGTTCCGGGGATGTGTTAGCTGGTGTCATTGCCGGGCTTATGGCGCAGGGAAAGGAATGTTTTGATGCGTCAATTCTTGGAGTTTATCTACATGGACTTGCGGGAGATATTGCAAGAAATGAATTAGGGTGCTATAGTGTATTGGCGAGGGATCTTGCTGATAAAGTCGGATCAGCAATCCAAATGACAGAAAACTGGAAGGCGGAGAACTAATGAAAGAATATACAAGAGTGTGTGCCAGAATCGATCTGGACGCCATAGAATATAATATGGATCAGATGCATGAGACGGTTGGAGATGCATCCAAGATTATGGCTGTTGTCAAAATGGACGGCTATGGTCACGGAGCAGTGCCGATTGCATGTGATCTTGAGAAAAAGGATTATCTGTGGGGATTTGCCACAGCGACACCGGATGAGGGCGTGATCTTGCGTGCCAACGGCATTAAAAAACCGATTCTGGTACTGGGACCTATATTTCCAAGCCAGCAGGAAGAAGCGATTGAACACGAGATTCGTTTCACCTGCTACACCAAAGAGATTGCAGAGCAGATCTCCGAGACAGCAGTTAAGATGGGAAAGACAGCCTATCTTCATATTAAGTTAGATACAGGTATGTCAAGACTGGGATTCCAGATCGACGAGGAGAATGCAGATACGATCGCAGAGATTGCAAAGCTTCCGGGTATCGAGATGGAAGGCATGTATACGCATTTTTCCAAAGCAGATGAGACGGATAAAGCCTATGCTCACAAGCAATTAGAACGCTATCTGTGGATGCGGAAAGCATTAGAAGACAGAAATGTTACATTTAAGCATTATCACTGTGCAAACAGTGCGGCAATTATCGACCTGCCGGAGACGTATATGGATATTGTGAGATCCGGTATTTCTACTTATGGTCTGTATCCATCCGATGAGGTGGATCAGCAGCATGTGGATCTGAAGCCGGCGATGGAACTGATCAGTCATGTGTCCCATGTGAAATGGGTAGAAGCAGGTGTGCCTGTAAGCTACGGTGGTACATTTGTGACAGAGAGAAAAACAAAGATCGTGACCGTTCCGGTAGGCTATGGTGACGGTTATCCGAGAAGTCTGTCCAATAAGGGATTTGTACTGATCCATGGAAAGAAAGCTCCGATCCTTGGACGTATCTGTATGGATCAGTTTATGGTAGATGCTACAGATATTGATGATGTGGCATACGGAGACCGTGTGGTGCTGATCGGTCAGGACGGAGATACCTATCTTCCGGTGGAGACACTCAGTGAGCTATCCGGACGTTTCAGTTATGAATTTGTCTGTGATCTGGGTAAGAGAATCCCGAGAGAGTTCCTGAAAGGCGGAAAGGTTGTAGAGCAGATCGACTATTTTGCATAAATATATCGGATGAAGAACTGCAATAGAATACATCTGAAAAAAGATGGAAATACTGTTTTTATCAGAAATATGGAGAGTGAAAACAGGTGCAGGTAAAACGTGGTGATATTTATTATGCAGATCTGAGCCCGGTGGTGGGATCAGAACAGGGAGGCATCAGACCGGTGCTGATTATACAGAATGACGTAGGTAACAGATACAGTCCGACTGTGATCTGTGCTGCGATTACATCCAGAATGAATAAGGCAAAGCTGCCTACACATATAGAGATTGATGCCAGACGCTGTCAGATCATGAAAGATTCCGTGATTCTGCTGGAACAGATCAGAACCATTGACAAACAGAGGCTCAAAGATCTGATCGGTCATCTGGATAAAGAACGAATGAAACGTGTTGATGAGGCGATAAGAGTCAGTCTTGCGCTTCATACATAAAAAGGAGTATGAATATGGAAGAAGGAAGTTTGTTTCAGAGGATGAGACAGATATTTCAGGAAGAAGGAGAAACGGAAGAAGTCGGCAGTCAGGCGATGAAGCTGATTCGTAATATTGTCCGTTATCTGGATAAGGATGCCAAAGACATCATGACACACCGTCGTGATATTGTAGGAATCGATGAAGAGGAGACGTTGGAAAATGCACTCAAATTCATGCTGGAAGAGCGGTTTTCCAGATTTCCGGTATATAGAGAAGATATCGATGAGATCATAGGAACGCTTCACCTGCGGGATGCGATGACCTGTTATTTTACAGAAGCGAACCGCAATCGTCCGATTAAAGAACTGAACGAATACATTCGTCCGGTGGATTACATACCTGAGACCAAGAGCATCGATACCTTGTTCCGCAGAATGCAGGAAGGAAAGAATCATATCGCAATTGTTATTGATGAATATGGTCAGACTTCCGGTCTGGTAGCTATGGAAGATATTCTGGAAGAGATCGTGGGCAATATTATGGATGAATACGACGAAGAGGAAGAGGATATCGAAGTCCAGGCAGACGGTTCTTATGAAGTGAATGGATTTACCGATCTGGAGGACCTGGAAGATCTGCTTGGTATTCATTTTGACAAGGAAGAGTATGAGACACTGAACGGATTTCTGATCCATCAGCTTGACCGGATTCCGGGCGAGGATGAACACAGTACCGTGCTCTATGAAGGATACCTGTTTACGGTACTTGAAGTAGACAATAACGCAATTCAGTCAGTAAAGATTGAAAAAATGTAATATGCGTGATAGAATAAAATGTATGCGAACTAATAGAAGATAAGGAGAGAAGAAGATGTCAGGACATTCAAAATTTGCCAATATTAAGCATAAAAAAGAGAAGAATGATGCAGCAAAGGGTAAGATTTTTACAAAGATCGGTAAAGAGCTTGCAGTAGCAGTAAAAGAAGGCGGAAGCGCTGATCCGGCTAACAACAGCCGTCTGCGTGACGTAATCGCAAAAGCTAAATCTAACAATATGCCGAATGACACCATTGAAAGAAATATCAAAAAAGCTGCAGGCGAAGGCGGATCTGCAGATTACGAACATATTACATACGAAGGCTATGGTCCGAACGGTACAGCGATCATCGTTGAGACACTGACGGACAACAAGAACCGTACCGCATCTAATGTTAAGAGTGCATTTACCAAAGGTAACGGTAATGTAGGTACACCTGGATGTGTATCTTTCATGTTTGACCGTAAGGGACAGATCATTGTAGATAAAGAAGAATATGACGGAGATGCCGATGATCTTATGATGCAGGCACTGGATGCGGGTGCAGAAGACTTTGCTGAAGAAGAGGACAGCTTTGAGATTCTGACTGATCCGGATGATTTCAGTGCAGTCCGTGAGGCATTGGAAGAAGCAGGAATCCATATGGTATCTGCTGAGGTAACTATGATTCCGCAGACATATGTAGAGCTTACCGATCCAAAGGATATCCAGAATATTCAGAAGACTCTGGATCTGTTGGATGATGACGATGATGTACAGGATGTATATCACAACTGGGATGAATAATCAGATATAAGAATCCTTGCATATATGAATAAGAAATACATAACACTTCCATACTAAGCGGTATGGAGGTGTTTTTTTATGCAGAAAAATGAAGAAAAGCAGGAGAAAAAAGCAGAGATTAAAGAAACCGGCTCGCTGGATCTGGATGAAAGCCGTACGCATCACAGGATCAAACTGATCACGATTATTGGAGAAATCGAAGGACATGATGCAGTCAGCGGAAGTACCAAAGCAACCAAATACGAGCATCTGCTTCCAATGCTTGCAGAGATTGAAGACAGTTGCGAAGTTGACGGACTTCTAATCCTGTTAAATACACTGGGCGGTGACGTAGAAGCAGGACTCTCTATTGCAGAAATGATCGCATCACTCAGCAAGCCCGCTGTGTCGCTGGTACTTGGCGGAAGCCATTCTATCGGCGGTCCGCTTGCGGTAGCGGCAGATTATTCCTTTATCGTACCGAGCGGTACGATGATCATTCATCCCGTGAGATCTAATGGCATGTTCATCGGGGTAGAGCAGAGCTTTCGCAATATGGTAAAAACACAGGATCGGATTACAGCATTTCTGTCGAAGCATTCACATATGACACAGGATCAGATAGAAGAACTGATGTTAAATCCAACCCAGCTTGTAAAAGATGTGGGAACAATGCTAGAGGGTCCGGAAGCAGTCGCAGTCGGTCTGATCGATGAAGTGGGCGGACTCAAAGAAGCTCTGGCGAAACTGCATCAAATGATCGATGAAAACAGTGCAGAAAATGGATAATTAAATAATGACAGCTTCTTGTAAAAATGATATACTTTAAATAGTATGTGTATCTATACTTAGGATTATTTCGTCTATAGATACAATATGCGAAACAGGGGGGATTATATGGCTTCGAAGTCTAAGAAAAAAAGTACGTCTAAAAAGACCACCAAAAAGACAACGAAGAAAACGGGAGAGAATTTTGTAGTTGATGAGATTATTATATGGGCCGTGCTGGCAGTCAGCATCCTTCTTCTGATCAGTAATTTTGGATTCGGAGGAACACTCGGCGCGGCAGCCTCGGCATTTTTGATGGAAAGCTTTGGTGCAGGTGCATATCTGGTGCCGTTTCTGTTATTTGGAGTAACTGCATTTCTGGTATCGAATAAGCATAACAGTGTTGCTTACTGGAAATCCGGCGCGGCTGTGCTCTTTTTCCTGTTGCTGTGTGGATTGTTTGAAATGCTCAACGGTACCGGAGGCTCTGTCGGCGGCACACTCGCAGATATCCTGTCACCGGCTCTTGGCGTGGCAGGTACATATGTAGTACTGATCATTCTGATGATCATTTGTATGGTATTAGTTACCGGACATTCCGTATTGAAAGGCGTGAAGAAGCAGAGCAACCGTGCATATTCCCATGCGAAGGAAGCAGACAGCCGGAGACGGGAAGCATCTGCAAGACGAAGAGAGGAACGTCGCACAGCCAGAGAAGAGCGGGAACGGGAAGAAGCAAAAGCAGCGAAAGAGTCAGAAGCCTCTAAAAAGGCTAATGGTGGAAAACGAAAAGACCGCCATGTGGAGGGCGTATCATTTGCTACTACGTTAAGCGGCAGATCGCCGGAAGCAAAGGAACTTAAGGCAGAAGGGATCAAAACGGATATCCCGTCTGCAGCACAGTCATCCGTGAAAGAGACGCAGGACCTGGTAATTAACAGAGCACAGCCTGAAGTACCGACGCAGCCTGAAGATCTTCCGGATCCATTTGATACAGATCCGGCTGTAGAGGCACAGGAAGAAAAGGCTCCGGCAAAAAGGAGCCGCAAGAAAGCTGGCGCAGAGGTAATCGCACAAGAGACAGCGAATGTGGCTCAGGCAGTTGCAGAGAATGAAGTTAAGAAGGAAACTTACCATACACCTCCATTTTCTTTGCTTACGAGAGGAAAAAAAGGCGGCGGAGATTCCGATGCACATCTGCGGGAAACAGCCGGGAAGTTACAGGATACGCTGCACAGTTTTGGTGTCAATGTAACCGTTACCAATGTAAGCTGCGGACCGTCAGTTACCAGATATGAACTCCAACCGGAGCAAGGGGTGAAGGTAAGCAAGATCGTAGGTCTTGCCGATGATATTAAACTGAATCTTGCGGCTGCGGATATCCGTATTGAGGCACCGATTCCCGGTAAGGCGGCAGTCGGCATTGAAGTGCCGAATAAAGAGAATTCCGCAGTTATGCTGCGTGATCTGCTGGAATCAACAGAATTTAAGAACAGTGTATCGAATGTATCTTTTGCAGTCGGACGTGATATTGCGGGCAGGTGTGTCGTAGCCGACATTGCCAAAATGCCGCATCTGCTGATCGCGGGTGCAACCGGTTCCGGTAAATCGGTATGTATCAATACACTGATCATGAGTATTTTATATAAGGCAACACCGGATCAGGTAAGACTGATCATGGTGGATCCGAAGGTGGTAGAATTAAGTGTTTATAATGGCATTCCGCATCTGATGATCCCTGTCGTGACAGATCCGAAGAAAGCTGCCGGTGCCCTTAACTGGGCGGTTGCCGAGATGACCAGACGTTATCAGGCATTTGCGGAGCATCAGGTTCGTGATATGAAGGGATATAACGAGAAAATCAGTCAGATGGAGCCGGATGAGAATAGCAACAAACCGGATACGATGCCACAGATTGTGATCATTGTGGACGAGCTTGCGGATCTGATGATGGTTGCACCGGGCGAAGTAGAAGAATCTATCTGTCGTCTGGCACAGCTTGCAAGAGCTGCGGGTATTCATCTTGTACTTGCGACGCAGAGACCTTCGGTCAATGTCATCACAGGACTGATCAAAGCCAATATGCCGTCACGAATTGCATTTTCGGTATCATCGGGAGTAGATTCTCGAACGATCATCGATATGAACGGAGCAGAGAAGCTTCTTGGAAAGGGCGATATGCTCTTTTATCCGAGCGGCTATCAGAAGCCGGTTCGTGTGCAGGGCGCATTTGTGTCAGATAAAGAAGTGCAGAAAGTAACCGATTATCTGAAAGAGCACAATGGAGATGCTGCATACAGCCAGGAAGTTGTAGAACATATGAATACCAGTGCGGCTGGCGGTGGTATGATGCCTGGCAGTGACAGCGCAAGCGAGCGTGATACCTATTTTGTTGATGCCGGTAAGCTGATCATTGATAAGGAGAAGGCATCCATCGGTATGCTGCAGCGTATGTTTAAGATTGGATTTAACCGTGCCGCACGAATCATGGATCAGCTCTGTGAGGCAGGCGTGGTAGGAACGGAAGAAGGAACGAAACCAAGAAAAGTACTCATGTCTATGGAAGAGTTTGAGCAGTATATAGAAGAGTATGTTTAAGTGGTATATTTAATATGGTTACTGAACACTGATGAATGAAAGGAAGGATGGAGAACATGAAAACAGATATTCAAATCGCACAGGAAGCAGAAATGCTCCATATCAGAGATGTTGCCGCATCAATTGGCATTACGGAAGATGAATTGGAATTATACGGTAAGTATAAAGCCAAACTTTCAGATGAGTTATATGAAAAGACAAAGAATAACCCGGATGGTAAGCTCGTTCTTGTAACAGCGATCAATCCGACTCCGGCGGGTGAAGGCAAGACGACTACTACGGTAGGACTTGGCGAAGCCTTTGCCAGGATGAATAAAAAAGCAATCATCGCGCTTCGTGAGCCATCGCTTGGACCTTGCTTTGGTATAAAGGGTGGAGCAGCCGGCGGCGGATATGCACAGGTTGTGCCGATGGAAGATCTGAATCTGCATTTTACCGGAGATTTTCATGCAATTACATCTGCCAACAATCTGCTTGCCGCACTTCTGGACAATCATATCCAGCAGGGCAATGCACTGGGAATCGATCCTCGTCAGGTTGTATGGAAACGCTGTGTGGATATGAACGACCGTAATCTGCGCAATATCGTGATCGGACTTGGTAATAAAACAGATGGAATGGTACGAGAAGATCATTTTGTAATTACCGTTGCTTCCGAGATTATGGCAATCCTCTGCCTTGCGGAAGACATTAATGACCTGAAGGCCAGACTTGGACGCATCATCGTGGCATATAACTTCCAGGGAGATCCTGTTACAGCTGATGATTTACAGGCAACCGGAGCTATGACTGCACTGTTGAAGGATGCGATCAAGCCGAATCTGATCCAGACACTGGAGCATACACCTGCACTGGTTCATGGCGGTCCATTTGCTAATATTGCTCATGGATGTAACAGCGTGCGTGCTACCAGAATGGCACTGAAGTTAGCTGACATTACCATTACAGAAGCCGGATTTGGTGCGGATCTTGGTGCAGAGAAATTCATGGATATCAAATGCCGGATGGCAGGACTCAAACCAGATGCCGTAGTTCTTGTTGCAACCGTACGTGCGTTGAAGTATAATGGCGGAGTACCTAAGGATCAGCTTGCTGAGGAGAATCTCGAAGCTCTTGCAAAAGGTATTGTGAATCTGGAAAAACATATTGAAAATATTCAGAAATACGATGTGCCGGTGATTGTTACATTGAATTCATTTGTGACAGATACCGATGCGGAGAATGAATACATCCGTAAGTTCTGTGAGGAAAGAGGCTGTGAATTTGCACTTTCCGAAGTATGGGAAAAAGGCGGAGAGGGCGGTATCGCTCTTGCTGAAAAAGTATTGGAGACACTGGAGAATAAGGAAAGTCATTTCCATCCGCTGTATGAAGACAGCCTGTCTCTGAAGGAAAAGATTGAGACAATCTCAAAAGAAATCTATGGAGCAAGAGGCGTGGTATTTGAGCCTAAGGCAGCCAAGCAGCTTGCTAAGATCGAATCGATGGGATTTGGCGATATGCCAGTCTGTATGGCAAAGAATCAGTATTCACTGTCTGACGATGCTAAGAAGCTTGGCAGACCGACAGATTTTGACATACATATCCGTGAAGCTTATGTAAGTGCAGGTGCAGGATTTGTCGTTGCGCTGACAGGAGCTGTTATGACGATGCCTGGTCTTCCGAAGATTCCGGCAGCCAATAATATTGACGTAACCGAAGATGGTAAGATCACAGGATTGTTTTAAAAAAGTATAAAATATAAGGGGAATTGGAATTATGCCGTTATTGATTGATGGAAAGAAGATCTCTACCGAGATCAAGGATGAGTTAAAGGTAACCGTTGAAGAATTAAAGAAACAGGGGACCACGACCTGCCTGGCAGTTATCCAGGTGGGAGATGATCCTGCATCCAGCATTTACGTGCGCAATAAAAAGAGAGCTTGCGCATATGTGGGAATTGAGTCACTTTCTTATGAACTTCCTGAGGAGACGACAGAAGAAGAACTGGTGAAGTTAGTAAAAGAACTGAATGAGAACGATAAAGTGCATGGTATCCTGGTACAGCTTCCGCTTCCAAAGCATATTAATGCAGATACGATTATCCGTACGATCTCACCGGATAAGGATGTAGACGGATTCCATCCGGAGAGTGTAGGACGTCTCTGTATTGGAGAGCCGGGGTTTGTATCCTGTACACCAGCGGGGATTATTCAGCTTCTCAAACGCTCAGGAATTGAGATCGAAGGTAAAGAATGTGTGGTTGTAGGAAGAAGTAATATCGTAGGCAAACCTATGTCTATCTTGCTTCTCCGTGAAAACGGAACCGTTACGATCACTCACTCCAGAACCAAAGATCTGAAAGAAGTTACCGGAAGAGCAGACATTCTTGTAGTTGCTATCGGCAAACCGAAATTCATCACAGCAGACTATGTAAAAGAAGGCGCAGTAGTCATCGACGTAGGTATGCATCGCAATGAAGAGAATAAACTGTGCGGTGACGTAGACTTTGATGATGTTAAGGACAAAGTAGCAGCTATTTCTCCGGTACCGGGTGGAGTAGGCCCTATGACAATCGCTATGCTGATGTACAATTGTGTAGAAGCAGCGAAGGGTCAGGAGGTAGAGTAGGACATGAGATGCAGACGCTGTGGTGCAATGATGCCAGAGGGCGCTCTTAGATGCGAAGAATGTGGAGCTGAAATACGCATTGTACCAGATTATAATCCATTAGACGATGTGCTTGCTGCGCAGGTTAAGGGAGCAATTGATGGTTCTGATACGCCACTTGACGACTATGATTATCAGACAAGTACGCTTCCTACCGCAAGAAGAAATTCTGTTACCCGGGGCGGACAGACATCTCGCAGGACTTCTTCAGGAGCGCGTAGAACTACTTCTTCCGGACAACGCCGACCTGACAGACAGGACAGAGCGGACAGAAGACAGCTTACGCCGCAGGAAGAATGCAGAAGACGAGCTGCCAGAAAAAAAGCACTGAAGAAGAAAAAGAGAAAAAGAGCACTGCTTCTTACCGGTATTTTCCTTGTGATCCTTGTAATCGCAGGCGTGATCATGTATCAGTTTTCATATAATGGTTATGTAAAGAAGGGCTATAAAGCGCTGAACAGCAAAGACTATACCGAAGCAGAAACACAGTTTAAGAAAGCGGTTAAGAAAAAACCTAAGAAAGCAGAGGCTTATGAAGGGTTGTCCAAGCTTTATATCGAACAGAATGAGAGTGAGAAGGCGGAAGAGATTCTGCTAAGTGCAGTAGATAAATATTCTGACAGTGCAGAAGTATACCGCGCATGCTTTGAATTCTATGTAGATACCAAGAATCAGGGCGAGATTCCATTGCTGTTGGACGGAGCTAAGGCAAGTGTTGCCGATCAGCTTACAGAATACGCATCAGAATCACCGGAATTCAGTCTGGATGACAGTGAAACTTTTGACGATGTTCAGCAGGTTTCACTGACTACAACAGAAAAAGAGATTTATTATACCGATGATGGCAGTGATCCATTTTCATCCAAGACTCGTATCAAATACGAAAAAGCCATTCAGATCTCAGAGGGAGAGACGGAGATTAAAGCAGTTTCTGTCAATGAAAATGGAATTCCGAGTGTCACAGTAAGTAAGACTTATGACGTCGAACTTCCGATCGAAGATGCACCGGCTGTATCGCCGTCTACCGGTCAGTACAATACCGATACACAGATCAGTATTGTCGTGCCGGAGGGCTATACCGCTTACTATACCACGGATGGCAGCACACCGGATGAAGATTCGGAAGAGTATACAGATCCAATTTCCATGCCGGAAGGAACAACCATTTTCAAAGCGGTTCTTGTGAATGCAAAAGGTCGTGTAAGTGGCGTAACTACACGCAATTACGAGCGGACAGAATAAAATATTCATGACAACATAAACGGATTGTACGTAAAAAAGTGCAATCCGTTATTTATTTAACTACTGTGTTAAATAAATAACGGATGTATGATGTGAGTGTCAAAAAAGTAATCCATTATACAAAGGAGCGATTAATTATGAGCAGATTTACATTACCTAGAGACGTATACCATGGAATGGGTTGCCTGGAGGAACTCAAGAACCTGAAAGGTAAAAAAGCAATTCTTGTAGTCGGTGGAGGATCTATGAGAAGACAGGGATTCCTTAATAAAGCAGTCGGTTATCTGAAAGACGCTGGAATGGAAGTAGAACTTTTCGAAGGTGTAGAACCTGATCCGTCTGTTGAGACTGTCATGAGAGGTGCCGAAGCAATGCGTAACTTCCAGCCAGACTGGATCGTAGCAATGGGCGGCGGTTCACCGATCGATGCAGCTAAGGCTATGTGGGCATTCTATGAGTATCCTGACACCACATTTGAAGCACTTTGTATTCCGTTTAATTTCCCGGAACTGCGTCAGAAAGCAAAATTCTGTGCAATTCCTTCTACATCCGGTACAGCTACAGAGGTTACCGCATTTTCTGTAATCACGAATTATGAGACAGGAGTAAAATATCCGCTGGCTGACTTCAACATTACACCTGATGTAGCAATCGTTGATCCGGAGCTTGTTATGGGACTTCCGATCAAACAGGTTGCTTACACAGGAATGGATGCGCTGACACATGCAATTGAAGCATATGTATCTACGCTGAACTGTCCATTTACCGATCCGCTTGCACTGCAGGCAATTGAGATGGTTCTGGATTATCTGCCTGCATCTTATAAATGTGACAAGGTAGCAAGAGAGCAGATGCATTATGCACAGTGTCTTGCAGGAATGGCATTCTCCAATGCATTACTTGGAATCGTACATTCCATGGCACATAAGACAGGTGCTGCATTCTCTACCGGACATATTCCGCATGGGTGTGCCAATGCGATTTATCTGCCATACGTTATCAAATACAATGCCAAAGATCCGGTAGCTGCATAACGTTACGCTGAGATCGCACGCAGAATGGGACTGGCAGGAACATCTGAAAAGGCACTGATCAACAGCTTGTGTGAGAAGATCGATGATTTCAATGTTAAGCTTAATATTCCAAAGACATTGAAAGATTTTGGAATCAATGAGGATGAATTCAAAGAAAAGATTGATAAGATCGCAGAGCTTGCAGTCAGAGATGCCTGTACAGGATCTAACCCAAGAGCAATTGATCCGGAGACAATGAAAAAACTGTTTGAGTGTACATATTATGGCACCGAAGTAGACTTCTAAATTTCAGAAATTCAGGAAAAGCAGATTCTGTAAATTCAGGTAATTTCAGGAAATCTGCTTTTCTTTTTGTAACGTTTGCTGTCAAGCATTTTTGAAAATGTCCCAAAATAATTGAAACATTAGCCCCGGCTTTT
>CAVAVU010000091.1:0-16688 GCA_963592205.1 bacterium | reverse complement strand
GGTTTGATAATACTGCATTAACACTTGTTATCATCGGAGCAGTCAACTGGCTTCTGGTAGGATTTTTCCGATTTGACCTTGTAGCATTTCTGTTTGGAAATCTTACCTGGTTATCAAGAATTATCTATGCATTAGTCGGTTTGTGCGGACTGTACCTGATCAGTATGTATGGACGAATCCAGTCTATGGAATCATAAAACAATGCTCATGCCATACAATAAGAAGGAGGGGTATCAATGTGATAAGCCCCTCTTGCTTTATGTCTTGATTTATACTTTATGAAAGATCAGGTATCTGATCAATGATCGCTGTCATGTCCTCATATAGAAGCGGTTTGGTATCTGCACCCATTACGATGGATATATAATGCTTACCATTCTCGTCCTGATCAAGAAGAATCAGACAGTTACCGGCTTCTCCAGTATAGCCGGTCTTGCCGCCAATAACTTCTGCTCCGCTTGGAAGCGCAGCCTCACCTTTGGCATAGTAACTGGTCGGATACCAGGTTGTCTGTCTGACTGTGCCGTCTGCGCCGGTGATATCTGCCGTATAAGAATCAGAACTTATGATATCCATAAATTCCTGATGCTTGATGCATTCGTTAAAGATCAGATACATATCATATGCCGTTGTATAGTGGTTCTCGTCATGAAGACCATTCGGAGTAACAAAATGTGTATTTGTCGCACCAAGTTCTTCGGCCTTCTGATTCATGAGATTCACAAAATCGTCTACACTTCCATCTCCAGCGTATTCTGCGATCGCAACTGCATTGTCATTACCTGAATGAAGCAGCAGTCCGTTGAGCAGTGCTTCCATAGATATCTTATCGCCTTCCTGCAGTCCGCATACCTGTGCGTCTATATCAAAACTTGATGCAGCAGCATCCTGACTGACAGTAACTATTTCGTCCATATCACAAAGTTCCATAGCTGTTAATGCTGTCAGAATTTTTGTTGTGCTTGCAGGATATATCTTCTCATGAATGTTATATGCATAATCTACCGTTTTGTCATCGATATTAAATAATCCTGCCGCATGCAGTGAAGAATCACCCGAGAAATTCTCGATGTCTACATCATCTTTACTTACACACAAATCTTCTGCATATAAATGACCTTCATAAAGATTATTGTTATAATTTTCAGATTCATATTTGGCTACTGTATTTTCTGACTGACAACCGGACAAAAGCACGCCGCTCAGTGCCAGTACTGATAATACAGAGATGCCTCTACCTGTACATTTCACGCCAGTCCAAATCTCCTCTATCTAATGCTAATACAATCAACTCTGCCGTAGCAAGGTTGGTGGCCATTGGGATATTATGCATATCACACAGCCTGATTACGTCATTTACATCCGGTTCATGAGGCTTGGCAGTTGTAGGATCTCTTAAAAAGATCAGTGCATCAATATCATTCTGCGCAATCTGTGCTCCAAGCTGCTGTTTTCCACCTAATGGACCTGCAAGATACTTATGAACAGACAGGTTGGTTACTTCTTCGATCAGACGCCCTGTCGTCCCTGTTGCATACAAATTATGTTTACTTAAAATACCGCGGTATGCAATACAAAAATTCTGCATCAGAGTTTTTTTCGAATCATGTGCAATTAAACCTATGTTCATTACATTCTACCTCTCTATTTGTATTTTTTAGGCTGCAAACCAATATTGAGTACCAGACCAATACCCAGATACAGACTTACCAGTGATGTCAAACCATAACTGACAAACGGAAGCGGAATACCTGTATTTGGAAATATCTGTGTAGCGACTGCGACATTAATGAAGGTCTGAATCCCTATAAGCGACCCGACGCCGCAACATATGATCTTACCTGCGGTATCCTGTGCATGGGTACCGATCAGTATGCAGTCTATCACTATTAATAATAGCAGAGCAATTATCAGACAGCAACCCAGAAATCCTAATTCTTCGCCAACAATTGCAAAAATAAAGTCAGTTTGAGGCTCCAGAATGAAATTACCGTTTTTTACAGAGGTTGTTGTGTTGTTGTTCAACCCCTTTCCGGTAAGCTGTCCGGAACCAATTGCCATAACAGAGTTGTTCTGCTGATAAGCTTCATCACTTGCATATTTCTCTGGTTCCAGCCATGCGAGGATTCGTTTCTGTTGATAGTTATCCAGTAATTTCTGGTTCGGTTGTACAACGATACTTAAAAATATCACTGCTACAGGAACTGTAATCAAAAGTACTGTTCCGATAAACCGATAACTTAATCCACCAACATACATCAGAAAACAGAATAATGTTGCTGTACATATGGTGGTAGAAAGGTTCGGCTCTTTAAAGATCAGTGCCAGTGGAATGGCAATCAGTATCACTGCTTTCAGAATCGTCTGTTTTTCGCTCAGATCTTCTTCATGCTTCATGATAAATTTGGCAAAGAATATGATCAGCAGGATCTTGGCAAGCTCAGAAGGCTGAAAGTTTGTAAAACCAAGATTAATCCAACGTCTTGCACCATTTACATAGACACCAATTCCGGGAATCAGTACGATTGCAAGCAAAAATACCGACATTCCGTACAAAATCCAGTAAAAGTTTGTGATCCACATATAATCTATCAAAGATACAATTGCCATAACGACCAGTCCGATCACCACACCCAGTATCTGTTTGCTCTGATATGATTCATTTGCACTTCCGACAACCAGAATACCGATAATCGAAAGTACCAGTACCAATGCTACCAGACCGAACCGGTAATTCTTTAATTTGTATGGTTTTCTAAATTTGATTCGTCTCAATGTTGTTCTCCCATCAATTGAATATGTATTTCTGAACGGGTAATATGTATCCGCATCTCATCTTCCGTAACAGCCATATATTTGGAAAGAGTCTTGTAGAGTTCTTTACAGATCAGCTCATACTCTTCCGGCTTACAGTGCATCCGGTCTGAGACAACAAGTGCCTCAAGACGTTCTTTTGCAATCGGTACGGAAGCTCGTTTCATCATCAGGAACCTCCTAATTCTTGCGGAATCTACCGGCAAGTCTGCTCAGAAACCCCTGTGCATGGTTTAAATCCAGAAATTCTACCTCTTCGCCCAATATCCTGTGACAGATATTATTGTAAGCAGTTCCTGCAGCCGAATGCATACCGATGACAGGAATACCCTGATTGGTTCCGATCACAACCTGTTCATCATCTGGAATAATACCCAGCAACGGAATAGACAAAATTTCAGTCACATCATCCACCGACATCATATCACCGCGTTTTACCATATCAATCCGGATACGGTTAATGATCAGTTCATTCTTGCGGATGCCATTTTTCTCTAACAGTCCGATAATACGGTCAGCATCACGGATCGCCGATACTTCCGGAGTGGTTACAACGAACGCTCTTTCTGCTCCTGCAATCGCATTCTGAAATCCCTGTTCGATACCAGCCGGACAGTCAACTAAAATATAATCAAATTCTTCTTTCAATTCATCTGTAAGTTTACTGATCTGTCCAGGTGATACTGCACTTTTATCTTTTGTCTGTGCCGATGGAAGCAGATAAAGATTCTCGTAACGTCTGTCACGGATTAATGCCTGCTTCATCCGACATTTACCTTCTATTACATCTACCAGATTATATACGATCAGATTCTCAAGCCCCATAACTACATCCAGGTTACGAAGTCCCAGATCCGTATCAATAATAACGACTTTTTTATCTAGTTTCGACAATCCTGCACCAATATTAGCTGTGGTAGTCGTTTTACCTACACCGCCTTTTCCTGATGTAACAACAATTACTTCACCCATAATAATCCTCCTGCTTTCTGTTAGCGAATCTGATTAATCACCATGTGATGACACGGCTACTTCATTTGCAGTTCCGGTGATCAGTTCATCCGGATCTGTAATTCCATAATAGTATTCCATAACACCATCGCCGACTTCAGCTGCAAAGGTTGAACCATATCCGTTTGCAATACGGATTGCAAATGCTACCTGAGACTTATCCCCGGTATTACCGGATGTAAATCCCACAAACAATCCATGGTCCGGATGTGTGGTACTCTGCTGTGCGGTACCTGTCTTACCGGAAAGTGTAATATCACTGGAAATAATCTTGCTGAAAATACTAGGGTTATTCGTTACAACACCCTGCATTCCGGCATGTACCAGATCCCATGTATTCCTGGAGACGCCTTCAACAGTATTTTTAATCTTTGGTTCATTCTGAAGAATTACGTTACCGTCAATATCTTCTACCCGGTCAATCAGACTCAGATCGTATACAGTTCCTTCGTTAGCAACTGCGGTAATATAACGGGCAAGCTGACTGGTTGTATAGTTGTTTGTACCCTGTCCCATTGCAGAACGTACAGAGTCTTCATCAGAGATCTGAGGATCCGTCTCCGGAATCTCTAGACCTGAGGTACTGTCCAGACCAAACATGGTCGCATATTTCTTCAGTTTTTCCAATCCCTGCTCACTGGAATAGGTCTGTTTAATTACATTCCCATTTTCATCATACTGAGGCTCGGCATTCGGATTAGCCAATCCCAGGTTATAACCCAGATTACAGAAGAATACGTTACATGAATTGGTAAGTGCGCCAACAACATCCAGTGTTCCGTGAGCATTTGGGTATACCCAGCACTTAACGTTAGGTTCTATATTATCATAGACACCGTTACAGGTCACATAGGTATCAGATGAAATCGCCCCCTCAGTCAGACCTGCAATTGCAGCAAGCGGCTTATAAGTGGAACCTGGTGCGGTTTTTTCCTGAGTAGCATTATTATAAAATGGACGCGATGAATCATTAATTAACTGATTATAATATTCGCTGTCCATAGAATTGGCAAGTCTGTTATTATCATATCCCGGATAAGATACACAAGCCAGAACTTTACCGCTGTCCGGATCGGTTACAACCATAGAGCCAGTACATGGTTCCAGTCCGAGTTGTCCCGGTGTGATATCCAGTGTCTGGATCTTACCACGGATAAAATCATAGGCACTGACAGCTCCGGATGCGAGTGCTTCATACTGACTGCTGTCATATTCCAGAACTCCCTGTTCATATAAAATCATAGCAATTTCCTGACCGGATACCGTTCCTGCCTTGATCATATAGCGATAGATCAGTTTATCAAATGTCTTATCATTAGAAAGCTTGTCCTGTACATAATTAATGATCGCTTTGTAGATTTCTGATGCGTCAGAATAAGCAGCAGCATTGTCAACGTAGTTCTGCAATCCTGAAGTATCAATCCAGTTCTGCGAAATGGCATAATTCAGATACGTATAGACATTAATCTTCTCGTCTTCTTTCCAGTTCTTATAGGTGGCATCACTGGTATCAATCACATTTTGATCCAGTATGCCATTCTGCGTGAGAATATCGTTAACAATATAAGAAATATATGCCTGCTGTTCTCGTGGAAGGTCTGTATAAAGTGTTGCGTTAGCGTCTTCCATCGTACTCTTAAGCTGAGCCAGAACCTGCTGTTTGTAATCACTGAATGCCGATGCTACACTCTGTTCTGCTTTTCCGGCATCTTTATCCGTGAAATGATCCATATCAATAATGTCATTTGCAATAAACTGGTAATACATATCACCACTGGCAACGATTACATCTGCAGCATCTGTACATTGAGAGCGATCGTAATCCAACGCATCAGACATTTTGGCAAGCAGAATACCCGCAAGCTCCTGTTCCAGCATATCATAAGCTGCTTTCTGCAGATCCGCATCAATGGTAAGATACAGATCATTACCTGCACTGGATTCCTTAACTGAGGTGGATTCAATCACCTTACCGACACTGTTGACGTAGAGCTTCTTTTCACCTTTTTCGCCCTGTAGATACTGATCCATGATCTGCTCCAGACCGGATTTACCGACAGTGTCTGTCAGAGAATATTTTTTCTGTTCTTTTTCACTGAGAGCATCGTACTCTTCCTGGGAAATCTGTCCGGTATAACCAATCAGATTGGCAAAATATTTGCTGTCTGTATAGCATCTCATTGAATCTTCTGCGATATCTACGCCAGGCAGATCATCGATTGACTCCATAATGGCAGCAACCGTTTCATCGCTGACATCTTCTGCTACAGTAACAGGGATATATTTCTGGTAACGGTTCAAGCCAATCGCATAGCGGATCGTTACTAACTTTAATACCTGCTCTTTATCGAGCTTCTTCTGATCAATTCCGTAACCGTAAGTTTTATCGGTGCACAGATAATCAATAATATCTGCTGCTGTCTGGTTACGCTGTTCATCGGATAACTTGTCAATCGTATCCAGTCCATAGACATCAGCGATAAAACGAAGTTTAAGAGTCTCGTTATCCATGGTAAATGCATACTCATCATTATCCAGCATAATACTGAAATCATTGATCACAGAATCTCCATTACTCTCTACGATCTTGATGATCTTAGTAATCTCTTTGTTGAGTTCCTTATTCTTATCAGAGGTGTCACTGTAGTTATCTTCGATAGTTACTGAATAGGCAAGTTCATTATAGGCAAGAAGCTTGCCGTTCTTATCGTAGATATTACCGCGTGTGCCCTGTGTTACTCTTGTCTTCTGTATCTGCAGTTTGTAATCATCCAGATACTGCTGACCATTAACGATCTGCAGATTAAACAGACGTCCCACAAGAATTGAGGACATGATACAGAATATAATGATAACCACGAATACACGTGTTCTGAAAATTTCTTCTATACCGGCTTTCAGCCGTTCCCAAATATTATACAAATCTGCTTGCACTCCTTTGTTCTTCCTTTTCGAGCCTGCGGTTGATATGCAGAATAATCTGGTACAGTACGAGTGTTACCAGAATCGTATAGACAAGCTCCGGAAGCATAACATGTCCAAGAAACCAGGTGAACTCAAATTCTCCCTGCAACATGAACAGGCACAGATATACGACCATAGAATAGATCAGGTCACTGATGCCGATCATGGCAATCGGAAGTTTGAGGTCATCCTCATAAAACATTCTCTGGAAAGATCCGTTCATATACCCGATCACTGTATAGATCAGTGCATAGAATCCGATCAGACCGCCCCAGAAAATATCTGCCAGCAATCCGCAGGCAAAGCCTACGCCCATACCTTCCTTACGCCCCCGCATAAATCCAATAGATGCCGTGACCGCGATCAGCAGGTTCGGCCGTATTCCCGAAAAGGTAAGCTTTCCAAATACGGTAGACTGCAGAAGAAATGCTGCTATTATGAAAATGCATGTAATAATTTTTCTTTTCATAGCACTATTCCCCTTTTGTATCAGAGGTGTTCTGTGTCAGATCCTCCTTGGTGGATGTAATGACAAGCACTTCCTGAATATTGGAAAAATCCACCGCCGGAGTGATATATCCGGATCTTGTCAGATTATTGGAATCTACTTCAATCTCACTGATATATCCGATAAATAATCCCTGTAGATACTTAGAACTGATGTGGGAGGTAACTACCTGCTCTCCCACTTCTATCTTATGGTCATTATTTGGAAGCTTCTCAAAGCGGATGCGGCCATCACTCATAAGTTTCAGATCACCACGCACCATACACAGATCCGATGTAGAAAGAGTCATACCGCTGACATTACTTTCGTCATCTATGATTGAACGAACCTGTGCATAATCCGGTCCTACCTCAGTCACGATACCTGCAAGACCACTTCCGGCAAGAACGTTCATATCAACTTTAATGCCATCATTACTTCCCTTGTCAATGGTAAAAGTGCTAAACCAGTTGGAACCGCTGCTTGCAATCACATGAGCACCAACCTTCTCATAATCCGCATAATTCTGATCCAGTTTGTACAGTTCCTGCAATCGTTCCAGCTCGTACTGTTCCTGGCGGAGTCGGGTATTGTCGATCGTCATATCATCAAGCTTTGACTGAAGTTCCTCGTTTTCTTTTTTCAGATCGTCCAATGTCTTAAAGTTGTCCTTCATATCGCCTGTCCAGCGTCCGATATAACCGATTCCTTTCTGCATGGGAATAATGGTATAATTAGCCACAAAACTGAGAGGTCCTTTTCCTCCTGTGAACTTCTCGGCTCCCATCAATATTCCGCAAACTACGATCAGAATCAGCAGTACATATTTACTTGGAATCCTGTTTTGATTCTTAATCTTCATACTATCTCATCCACCTATAATTATCTTCGATCATTGAATAAGCAAGTTTTTTCAGATCCTTTGAACCTATGATATTCTTAAGTCCTGTTACAGCACAGATATCAGGATCAATCGCTGTATGTGTCCGTATTCCGGTCATTTCTTCCAGATATAATTCCAGTCCCGGCAGATTGGCAACGCCGCCTGTGAGGAAAATACCGTTTCTGCGGATTGCTTTGCGCATCTCCGGAGGGGTTCGGTCCATTAATGCCAGGATTGCCTGTACACATTGCTCCAATGGTTCCTTTACCGCCGCACGTACCAGATTAATGGATATCTCACGTCGTTGTGGAATACCTGTGATCAGGTCTCTGCCGGCTGCTGTCATAACTGCGTTATTATCCTCGCTGAACACACCGAAATTCCGACGGAGTGTTTCGGCTGTCTGATGACCGATCAGAAAATCGTGATTATAGCGTACAAGCTGCGCAACTGCCTGATCCAGATCACTGCCTCCTATTTTGAGAAGCTGATTCAGTACAAGCCCCCCTCCGGCAATAATGGAAAGTTCTGTGGTGGCACCGCCGAAATTCACAATAAAGATTCCTTTTGTGTTTTCTATATCAAGATTTAGACCGATGGCATCTGCAATGCCTCGTTCTACAATGTTAACTTCTTTTGCTTTAGCTGTAGAATGTATTACCAGATCAAAGAATGCTTTTTTCTCAACTTCAGTTACATCCGTCGGGACTGCAATAACATACGCAGAGCCTCTTGCAAAATGCCGCTCTTTCTTCAGTAGATTCTGAAGCAGATACTGCATATCGTTGAATCTGGATATCACGCCATTCTCCATCGGGAACTGCACCTGGATATCAGGCGGTGTCTTTTCATACATCTCGTATGCCTGATCGCCGACAGCAAATATCTCACGATCTTCTTTGATAGCGATTACATTTTTTTCTTTCCAGATCGTATCTGATTTTTTATCATAAACTTTGATCTCATAAGAGCCGAGATCAAGACCGTAAACATTTTTAGCCATTGTCACTGTCCTTTCACACGAAGCAGTTCCTGCTCTGAAAAACTGATATAACAGTTATCACCCATGACGATGTGGTCCAGTAATTCGATACCGATCAGCTCACCTGCCTGACGTATCCTCTCAGTCAGCAGCATATCTTCTCTGCTGGGAGTCGGATCACCACTGGGATGATTATGCAGCAATATAATAGAAACTGCATTCTTTTGTAAAGCTTCTATAAATAACTCTCTCGGCGTGATCAGTGCAGCATTCACTGTACCTTTGGAAATATCCGTCTCGCCGATCAGTCGGGATTTCGAATTTAACATCAGGAGCTTCATAATCTCCTGCTTTTCGTGTCTCATGTCTTCCATATAATATCTTGCAATAGAAGATGGACACGTGAATTGTAACATCTCACATGCCTCTGCTTTGGCAAGACGTTTGGCAAGTTCTGAGATACACAGAATCTGTATCGACTTGACTCTTCCGATCCCGCGGATCTGCTTCAGCCGTTCTTTGCTGAAGCGATGAATGCCAAGCAGTCCGTCCTCACCGGCATAATATAAGATCCGTCTGGACAGATCCAATGCATTCTCGCCGTGGCTTCCGGTTCTAAGAAGCACAGCCAGAAGCTCTGTATCCGACAGATGCGAAGCTCCAAGCCGTTCACATTTTTCATAGGGACGTTCAGATTCTGATAGTGTTTTCATGGTATTTGTAAGACTCATTTCTTTTGTAGATCTCTAATGATTCTCCCCGAAAGACATCCCCTCTTACATGAAACGGTAAATGATGATTGCAAGAACAATACCGATAATACTCGAAATCGTAATCTTTATCGTCAGACCGAAGGTGATCACCAGAATGCCAAGATCCAGTATGATCGGCTTCTCAATACCAAAGGTCTGTCCATAGGCAAGCCAGCCCATTGCTGATGAGCCTTCCGCAAGCATACCAATAAAGCCGCCAAGCACAAGTCCCGCCAGAATCAGCAAAAACAAAGCCCAGGAATTCTTACTTCCTGCTCCTCTCATATATACTCCTCCTCGTATCGTTTTCCTAAAAAACTCAATATATTTTAACACATTTCAAAAATAGTGTATAGACTAATCCATCTAAAAATTTTCTTAATCATTTTGCAGGCTGTCGAATGACTGATATTTTTGGATAATCTTTTCCGCTACTTTGATGCCGTCCATCGCAGCCGAAGTAATGCCTCCTGCGTATCCGGCACCCTCTCCGCAAGGATACAGCCCGCGCATCTCGCTCTCCAGAGACTCGCCTCTCAGTATCCGTACCGGTGATGAGGTACGGCTTTCCACGCCGGATACAATCGCATCTTCTCTGGCGTATCCGGGAATCTTATGGTCAAATTTGCAGACAGTTTCTTCCAGATCATGACTGATCTCTGCCGGGAAAATATCCCGCACATTGGTCAGTGCATACTGACCTCGCATCTGTGGCTCTATTTCACCGAGTGCTGTAGATTTCTTGTTCTTACAGAAATCCCCGAACTGCTGTACCGGAATCTTTCCGTGACCGGCTTCATATGCCTTATGTTCCAGATTCCTCTGAAATTCTACTCCGGCAAGTACGTCTTCACCCGGGAAATCTTCCGGACGAACCGTGATGATCACGGCACTATTCGCATTCTTGCCTGCCCGGTCATGATAGCTCATGCCGTTAACTGCAAGCATCTCATTTTCGGAAGATGCATTTACCACATAACCGCCCGGACACATGCAGAACGTATAGCCGCTTCGTCCGGATTCTAAATGTGCGGTAAGCTTATAATCTGCAGCCGGCAGGTGAGTTCCTCGTTCCTGTCCGTACTGTGCCTGGTCGATCATTTCCTGTGGATGTTCCATACGGACGCCTACTGCAAAGGCTTTGGCTTCCATAGGAATCTGCTTATCTTTCAGTACCTGAAAGGTATCTCTGGCGCTGTGCCCGATCGCAAGAACCGCAAGATCCGTATCCAGTCTGTCTGATGTTCCATCTAATGTATCTGTCACGGAAATTCCTGTGAGCTGCTGATTTTTAAATGAAAAGTCGGTCACCTGATTGTGGAAATGCACTTCACCACCATTCGCAAGGATCTTTTCACGCATATTTTTCACTACTTTTGCGAGTACATCGGTACCGATATGCGGTTTATTCTTATATAAAATCTCCTCAGATGCACCATTTTCTACAAAGATTTCCAGCACTTTATGATTGCGGCCCATAGGATCTTTGACCAGCGTATTTAATTTACCATCTGAAAATGTGCCCGCACCGCCTTCACCGAACTGCACATTGGATCTGATATCCAGTTCACCTGTTTTCCAGAAATGTTCCACATCCTGCAATCTGGTGTCTACATCAGCTCCGCGTTCCAGAAGTATCGGACGGTATCCAAGCTCAGCAAGCACATAGGCACAGAACATACCTGCCGGACCGCAACCGATCACTACCGGACGATGTTTCATAGTCTCTGAGCCTTCCTGTGGATAGCTGTATTCTTTCCAGTCTGCCTTGCAGACATCTTTGCTTTTATTCTTCCGCAGAACGGAAGCTTCGCCGGATACCTCCACATCTACCGTATAAGTATAGTAGAGATCCGGTTTCTTTCTCGCATCCAGCGACTGCTTGCGGATAATATAGGAAACACACTGCCCCGGCTTTAAGTGCAGTGTGTGCTGAATTTTTTTCTTCAGATCTTCTTCGGTATGATCAATCTTCAATTTTAACTGTCTGATTCGAATCATAATTACTCCTCTTCTGCTGCGATACCTGCCAGTGTTCCGGTTGCCCATGCAAAATGCAGATTATAGCCGCCACAGATTCCATCAATATCTAATAATTCTCCTGTCAGGTAAAGTCCTTTTACAAGCTTGGATTCCATCGTCTGTGCATCGACTTCCGCGGTACGTACTCCTCCGGCACAAACCTGCGCTTTTTCAAATCCATTGACTGCCGTGATATTTATACGAAACTCTTTGCAGAGACTAAGCATCTGCGTCCATTTATCCTCCGGGATTTTTACGGTCCAGAGTTTCTTGTCGATACCGCAGAGATTCAACAGAACCGGAACGAGTTTTGCCGGCAATATGGAATTAAAACATTCTTCAGCCGTGCGGTGACTGTAACAAGCTTTCCGTCTGTTCATTTCTGCCGTAAAATCTTCTGCATTCATAGAAGGCACCAGATCAAGTATGGCTGTGACTTTTCTTTTCTGAAGTAATGCTTTGGATGCATAGCGGCTGACCTGAAACACCGGAATACCAGAGATACCATAATCAGTGAATTGCAGTTCGCCGGTATCTTCTCCTGCTAACTTTCCGTCAATATATAACTGGACTGTGGCTCCGGTCCGGATACCAGCCAGTTTCCTGAAATATTTTTCATCGGCGCGAAGCGCCATCAGCGCCGGAACCACCGGGGAAATGCTATGTCCAAGTGATTTGGCCAGTGTATATCCGCTTCCATCACTTCCGGATACCTGGGATGCTTTGCTGCCACAGGCAAGGATCACGCGGTCTGCAGTATATATGTCGTTATTGCCTTTGCAGTGTATCTGAAAATGATTCTGAGTTTTCTTTATCTGATCCACGGAAACACCGGTAATCACTTTTACTCTGATCTGCTTTGCCTCCAACTCCAGCGCATCCCGTACAGCAGATGCCTGGTCGTTGAGTGGATACACATAATCTCCGCGGCACTTCGTAATGATTCCCAGACTTTTGAAAAAAGCGAACGCATCATCAATCTGGAAGTGTTCCAGTACTTTCTGAATAAAATCTGTCTCATCCCCGCGATAGCATTTTTCGGTAATCTGAAGATTGGTCAGATTACATCTGCCATTTCCGGTGGAAAGTATTTTTTTGCCGGGACGGTCATTCTGCTCTAATACAGTAACTTCTGCCCCATTTCTTGCAGCAGTGATCGCAGCGGTCATACCCGATGCCCCACCGCCGATTACGATGATTTTCTGCATAGAACCGTTCCTTTCTTTGCAGTGATTATATGATGTTGGGGTCAAAAGCCCCCAACTATGATGCCTACGGATTGTTCCGTGCTATGCACTCCCACAATCCTCCCAATTATTCGCATATCGTGGGATTAGCATCCCACTTTTAGGCTCATATTAGGGCGGGTCCCAAGGTCTTTCATCCACTTATGAGCGAACTCATGTGGATTTAGACCTTTTGACCCTGGCATCATTATATTATAAAGATACAATACCGTCTCTCACCAGATATTCCAGTGACATGAGAATACCAAGTTTCGCGTGAGGCCAGGTCAGACCTCCCTGGAAATATACCGCATACGGCGGTTTGATCGGACCGTCCGCTGATAATTCGATAGAAGATCCCTGTACAAACGCGCCGGCAGCCATAATTACATCGCTGTCATATCCTGGCATTGCCCAGGGTTCCGGTGTAACATGTGCATCAACCGGTGCGGCAGCCTGAATACCTTTGCAGAATGCAATCACACCTTCCGGTTTGCCAAATTCCACTGCCTGGATGATATCGTGTCTGCTTTCCGTGCCGTTTGGAATTACATGATATCCAAGCTTTTCGTAAATATTAGCTGCAAAAATAGCACCCTTTAATGCACTTGCTGTAACCGTCGGTGCCAGGAAGAATCCCTGATAAAAGTCTTTCATCACACCAAGGGAAGCACCTACTTCACGTCCAAGTCCCGGAGAAGTCAGGCGGTAACCACAGTTTTCAATCAGATCTTCGCGTCCGGCGATATATCCACCGATCGGTGCAAGACCGCCGCCCGGATTCTTAATCAGAGAGCCGACTACCATATCTGCGCCTACATCACTTGGCTCGATCGTCTCTACAAATTCTCCGTAGCAGTTATCTACCATACAGATCACATCCGGTTTGATCTTCTTAACAAATGCAATTGCTTCACCGATCTGTTTTACCGAAAAGCTAGGTCTGGTCTGGTAACCTTTGGAACGCTGGATGGTGACGATTTTTGTATTTTCGTGAATCGCATTTGGGATATTTTCAAAATCAAAACTTCCATCTTCCAGCAGATCTACCTGAGAATAGCTGATGCCATACTCGGCAAGCGAACCTTTGGACGGACGGATGCCGATCACTTCCTCTAATGTGTCATATGGCTTGCCGGCAACAGATACCAGTTCGTCTCCCGGACGGAGATTCGCAGATAATGCCAGTGCCAGCGCGTGGGTACCACAGGTGATCTGCGGGCGAACCAGCGCACTCTCGGTATGAAAGACATCGGCATATACTTTTTCGAGTTTGTCACGTCCAAGGTCATCATATCCGTAACCGCTTGCATATTCAAAGCAGGCTGCACTTACATGATTCTTTTGCATGGCGTGAACGACTTTTAACTGATTATATTCCGCAATCTCATCGATTGCGTCAAACCGCTCTTTGAGTATTGCTTCTATTTCTTTACCGAGATTAACAACAGAGCCTCGAATCCCCATTTCCCGGTACATTTCTGTAATAACTGACATGTGTATATTCTCCTTTGTTATATCTATGTTCTATGATTCTGCAAGCAATTCGCCAAATGCCGGATCATCTGCAAATTCTGTCATGACGGAATCCAGTATTTTCTTTTCGTCATAATCATATTCGTTCTTATTGATCCAGATCACATCCCTCTCCCGCTTGAACCATGTAATCTGTCTTTTTGCAAAATGTCTGGTATCCCGCTTGATCTCGTAGACAGCTTCTTCTAATGAAATCTCGCCGTCCAGATACGCAAGAATTTCTTTATATCCAAGTCCCTGCATAGACACCATACCTCTGTGATACCCCATTTCTTTTAAATGTGTAACTTCCCGAACCAGCCCTTCATCGATCATCTGGTCTACACGAAGATCAATTCTACGGTAGAGATTCTCACGCTTGTCATTCAGGACAAAATAACGATAATCATATGGAGATTCCTTTTCCCGTTCTCTGGCATTATGAACGGAAATCTTTTCACCAGTTAAATGGTAATATTCCAACGCACGGATTACCCGTTTGACATTATTTGCATGAATACTGTCTGCGGATTCCGGATCAACAGCCCGCAGTTTATCATGTAGTGCTTCGGCACTGTGTTCATCAGCATACTGTTCCAATTCGTCACGATATACCGGGTCACTGTCGCTTTCCGTAAAATCAATATCATATAAAAGTGCCTGAATATAGAATCCCGTACCTCCTACGATGATCGGAATATGACCATTTGCGTATATTTTCTCCATAGCTTCTTTTGACATTTTCTGAAACCGGACAACATGAAATTCCTCATCCGGATTTAACACATCTACCAGATAATGAGGTACCCCATCCATCTCTTCTCTTCGGATCTTGGCAGAACCGATATCCATATATTTATATACCTGCATCGAATCTGCGGAAATAATCTCGCCTCCAACGGCTTTGGCAAGCTGAATTGACAATGCCGTTTTTCCGACAGCAGTTGGTCCGGTAAGGACAATCAGTGGTTTTTTCATAGGAATGCTCCTTCATCGTTATACGATACGCTTAAATTTCTTTTCAATCTCCCGTTTGGACATGGAGATGATCGTCGGACGTCCGTGTGGACAATGATATGGGTTGTCCAGAGCAAGTAATTCTCCGATCAATGCATCCGCTTCCGCATAAGACAGCTTCATATTACCTTTTACAGCAGCCTTACATGACATGGATGCAATCTTCTCATCTACAACATCCGGCGTCAGACCAGTATAAATCTCATCCGACAGACTGTCAATCATTTCCATCAGCAGATCCTTCTTGGCAATGCTGAAAAGATTGTCAGGTACAGCAGATACTGCATAGGAATCCGGACCAAAGTTTTCAAATTCAAATCCAATCCGTGTGAACTGATCCATATATTTTTCCAGAAGCTGTGCTTCACCCATAGAAAGATTCAGTATGATCGGTGGACTGATATTCTGTGATGTATAATCACGGTTTTTCATTCCACGCAGTGTCTTTTCATATAATACACGCTCATGTGCTGCATGCTGATCAATGATATACAGACTGTTCTGGAATTCAATCAGCCAGTACGTCTCAAAAAGCTGTCCAATAATTCTGTGTTCTTTAACAGACTGTTTATCCAGAAGTTTCTCTTCAAACAGATTCAATTGTTTCGGCTTATCGGCAACCTGTGGTTTAGCAGCTTGTGAACTGGCAACTGCCGGTCGTTCGGTTGCAGATTGTTGTGTTGCCAAAGCACTATGGTAAGGTGTCGTCTCTTCTTTTGCGATATTTTGTTTTATAAGCTTATTCTCAGGTTCCTGTTTTATAGACTCTTTTGTGGTCTCGGTTACAGTTTTGCTCACAGGGGCGGCTTTTGTGGCTTCTTCCTGCTGGTGTCTGGTCATTACCCGTTCGCGCATCTGTTTCATGAAATAATTCAGGTCTTTTTGAGCTGGTTCACTCGTTTTGTCGTAGAGCATGCTCTGTTTTTGTAGAAGATCGTCGCTTGAATTACCGACCGCACTCTGTTTTTCTTGGAGCACGCTCTGTTTTTTTGATTCAGAATCACCAGAACTATAG
>CAVAVU010000090.1:20268-20826 GCA_963592205.1 bacterium | reverse complement strand
CGTTAAAACGTGAGTGTTATATTCAAAGTACAGATTTCAATATGAAACGAATCGGAGGACGAATTATGAAAAGTTCTATTGGCGAAACATTAAAAAAATGTAGACTTGAATCTGGAAAGTCAGTTAAAGAAATTTCTGATTTGTTAATCTCTAAAGGATTTAAAGCCTCGGAAAAGACTATATATAGTTGGGAAAACGGAAACAGTCAGCCGACTCCCGATGCTCTATTGATAATGTGTAAAGCCTATGGCGTCTCTGACATTCTTACAACTTTCGGATATATGGCACCAGAAGAACAGCCAACTACCCTCGCTGCACATTTCGATGGTGATGAATATACGAAATCCGAACTGGAAGAAATCAAAAATTTTGCTGAATATGTAAGAGCAAAAAGAAACAAATAAGGGGTACACATGA
This sequence comes from bacterium, assembly GCA_963592205.1. Taxonomy (GTDB): domain Bacteria; phylum Bacillota; class Clostridia; order Lachnospirales; family Lachnospiraceae; genus Claveliimonas. The sequence goes on along the minus strand of CAVAVU010000090.1, from coordinate 20,409 downwards.
GCGATAAAATATTTCCAGTTGCACCGTTTAATAAGTTAATAAACCAACATTTATCCTATGAATTTGAATATGATTATATCTATCAGTCTTCTGGATTGGAGAAACATATCCTAAAAAGGCATCCTGAATGTGCAGAATACC
>CAVAVU010000090.1:0-20175 GCA_963592205.1 bacterium | reverse complement strand
TATCTTTCATTTATCATTAACCACCCAGATTACATAGGTATCAATCCTAACGAACCAGGTGCAAGCTTTGAATTAGTAAAAGTATTCGATAAAAATATACAAATTGGAATTAAACTGGATGTAAAAGATGACTATTTATATGTTGCTACACTCCATTCAATCACGAACGGAAAATTGCAACACGGCATAGAAAATGGTCGGCTAAAAAAATTTGACAAACATGAATAATTTGTCTATAATAACAATACAATAAAACGAATTGCAAAGGTCGGAAAGGCTCCCGACACACTCGTAAGAGTACCTGAGATGATGGATACGCCGCCCATCTTGTAATTCAACTGGTTTTTAGGTGTTGTCATTATGGCAACACCTTTTTTAGTGTCCTAATTATTGGACGGCTTATCAGATATACTTGAGTGGGAGGTGCTTATATGAATACATACGAGTGTTTACAGGAAGAAGCCTGCGAGGACGGTATAGAGGTTGTAGACTATACATTTGACAGTAATCGGATTAAGGGATTGTATTGTAATGGTGTCGTAGCCATTAGAAAAGACATGGACTCTACACAGAAAGCGTGTACCCTGGCAGAAGAGATGGGACACCACCATACATCAGTTGGAAATATTATAGATATGGAATCTGCTCAGAACCGAAAACAGGAACGTCAGGCAAGGCTCTGGGCATATAATAAACGGATCGGCTTGCAAGGTCTGATCAGAGCCTACGAAGCCGGATGCCAGAATCGATATGAGGTGGCTGAATATCTGGAAGTCACCAATGATTTTTTAACAGAATGTATTGACTGCTACAGAGACAAATACGGAGTGTGCACGGTAATAGACAATTACACCATTTACTTCATTCCACATCTTGCAGTCAGTGAAATGATATAACCGCATTTGCGATTATATATATGTTGTGTGTAATTTTACTAAAGAAAGAGAGGAATGTATCATGATCGATTTTAAAAACGGTTCATTTGTAAAGCTGAAACAGACTAAGCCAGAGGCAGTAATGAAAGATATAGAGCCACTTCTTATTAATGGCGAACTTGTTATTGGCGCATACAAAAGTATTCGTGACTTTGTTGTATTTACAAACAAGCGAGTGATCTCATGCAACATCCAGGGATTAACTGGGGCAAAGAAAGACTTCACTTCATTGCCTTATGCCAAAATTTCAGCATTCTCTGTTGAAACAGCTGGAGTTTTTGATTTGGATAGCGAACTTGAGATGTATTTCAGCGGACTTGGTAAAGTCAGATTTGAATTTTCAGGATCAAGTAACATTGTTCAGATTGGACAAGTTATTGGAATGTACGCATTAAATTAATAAAATAAGAAACCGCCCCTGCTGACAACAGAGGCGGAATCATAGAAGCTATACAGTGTCGAGGACACGATATAGTATTCCCTAGACAAGAGTATTATATCACATTTCCTTGGCACCTGCATAGGTGTATTTTTTATACCCATTTTTGTGCGACGTCGCACATATATTTAGGAAGGTGATATGATGAAAAACGAATACTGTATCTACTTAAGAAAATCCCGTGGTGATGCCGGACTGGAAGCTATGGGTGTGGATGTCCTGGAACGTCATGAGCTCACACTTTTGAATCTGGCCAAACAGATGAATCTTTCGATCACTGCGATCTACCGTGAAGTGGTTTCCGGCGATTCGATCTCCGCCCGGCCGGAAATGCAGAAACTTTTGTCAGAAGTGGAATCTGGCAAATGGAAAGGCGTGCTGGTAATGGAAGTAGAACGTCTGGCCAGAGGTGACACCATCGATCAGGGCATTGTGCAACGGGCATTCCAGTATACCGACACGCTAATCGTTACTCCGGTCAAGGTATACGATCCATCCAATGAATTCGATGAAGAATACTTTGAGTTTGGACTGTTCATGTCCAGGCGGGAATACAAGACGATCAAGCGCCGGATGCAGGCGGGACGTTACGCTGCTGCCAGAGAAGGTAAATGGCCGTTCAATGCAGCGCCCTATGGTTTCCGCCGGATGAAGCTTCCAAAAGAAAAAGGCTGGACGCTGGAGTTTGAGGAAAAAGAAGTTCCAACTGTCCGGCTGGTATATTCCATGTTCACCGGTCCCGATCGGACAGGTGTGGTCTACATCCGGAGATATCTGAATGATCACCAGATGTTTACGCGTTCTGGAAAGTTCTGGACGGACGAAATGGTCAGAAGCCTGCTTTCCAATCCAGTGTATGATCAACAGGTGGCAATCGGCAGACGGAAACAGGTTGCTGTATTGGAAAATGGAGTTCCCATGAAGAAGCGTCCCCGCAGTAACGACTACGAAGTATACCCAGGAAGACAGCCACGTCTTATTGATCATGATGTCTGGACAGAGGCACAGAGCTATCTTGGCAGAGGAAAGCCAAAGCTTCCGGAACAGTATGGCGTGAAGAATCCTCTCGCAGGTCTGATCATCTGCAGTGAATGTAAAAAGAAAATGTTGCGCCGTCCTGCTGCTCCACCAGGAAACAAATATGGAGCGCATTATGATTCTATCCTATGCAATACACAAAACTGCCCGACCGTAGGCTGCAGTCTGGATTTGCTGGAACGGTCCGTCATTGATGCATTGAGTGAATGGGTAAAAAATTATGAATTGGATAATGTTATTCCAGAAAGTAAAGTTCCGGAACTGACGAGGCTGCTAGATGGCACTCAGAAAGAAAAGACTTCTCTCCTCTCCCAGAAAGAGAATCTGTTCGATCTGCTGGAGCAGGGTGTGTACTCTTCTGAGATGTTCCTGGAACGTTCTCACGTCCTCCAGGAGCGCATTAATGCTGTCGATGATAAAATCCTCAACCTGCAGAAAGAAATCGAATATGAGCAGAATAACGATGCTCACATACATAATTTTATTCCATCCTGCAAGGGGCTGCTCTCCTGCTACTGGGAACTTTCCGCTCCTGATCGGAACAAGGCTCTGAAAATGCTGCTGGATGGTGTGGAATATAAGAAACTAAAAAAGAATGAACGAGGACATAAGAATGATGCCTCTTTCGAACTCACATTAAAGCCCCGAATCCCGCGTATTTAGGGGCTTTTTCATTACTTCTACAGAAATTGGGAATCTTCTTCCGTTCCAATGTCTGTGAGTATTCCCGTCACTTCTTTGTACGGCATAGTGTATCTCTGCGACAGATAACGCATAGATGCACCAAGTTCACCATCAGGACCGCCAAACTGACTAATAATCACCTGCGCCAGCTGTGGATTAGTCTGGCTGATTTTTACCGGATATTGCAGTCGTTTCTCATAATTCCACATATACTAACATCCCCCTTCCTGCCACGGCCACGGTTCATCGATCCAGCTCCAGTTTTCGCAAGAGTCCGTGCGTACAGTATCAATGGTGAGCGGGCTGTAGTATTTGGCATATTCACGCAGTGCGCATTTGCGCATTTCCTGATATTTTTCAAAGTATTCCATGGCATCCTTGTCACAAGGATGGGTATCCAGAAATAACTTCACATCATCTACGGCGAAGCTGGCGGCATTAATCCGATTCATCAGTTCCTGTCTACAAGGCTTGTTATCGTTCATCTACGGACACCTCCTGTTCCACAGAATGGTTTGTTTAAGTCTTCGAAAACAGTTCCACAGCAGAGCCCTTTCTCTGCATCCAAGACATTGCGCCACATCTGCCAAGGGACATAAGCCATGGCAATTGCCATGTCGCCCAAAGCATCGTAACGTCCTTTTACTGCACAGGACATTTCTCCTGCGGCATCGCAATCTCGGTAAGGGACTTCGCAGGATTCCCGCTGGGGGCGGGAGTTTGACTGCTGTTGATTACGTCCATTCATGTTAGATGAACATCCACAGTAACCACGCCTATTTGATTCCGGTGTATGATAACGGTAATTCGGCATTTTCATTTACTCCTTTCAGATTATTTACAGTATCATACTATGGAAAATTCGAATAAAAGGTGAATGAAAGTCTCTGTTCTATATAAAACAACACCAGGTCTGGCATATGCCAGACCCGGTGTCATTATCATCATTATACCAACGGATATTTCTCTGTAAGTTCTTTTACAATGGATCTCGCCATGCCGATCTTCTCTGGCTCTTTGACTACCAGTGCGATTGCCTCAGCGATCTTATCCATATCTTCTTCTACCATTCCTCTGGATGTTACAGCCGGTGTTCCCAGACGTACACCACTGGTTACGAACGGTGACCGTGGATCATTTGGAACAGTATTCTTGTTACATGTAATATGTGCCTCGTCCAGACGCTTCTCCAGTTCTTTACCGGTAAGCTCCAGACCTCTCAGATCTACCAGCATCAGGTGATTATCTGTACCGCCGGATACGATCTTCACGCCTCTGTCCATCAGACCTTTGCTGAGTGCCTTTGCATTCTTCAGAATCTGCTCCTGATAGGTCTTGAATTCCGGACGGAGTGCCTCTTTGAAGCAAACAGCTTTTGCAGCAATCACATGCTCCAGCGGACCGCCCTGAATGCCTGGGAATACTGCTTTGTTGAAGTTGAATTTCTTAGCAGCTTCTTCGTTACACAGAATCATACCACCTCTTGGTCCACGCAGTGTCTTATGAGTTGTAGTTGTTACTACATCTGCATACGGAATCGGACTTGGATGAAGTCCTGTTGCTACCAGACCTGCAATGTGTGCAATATCTGCCATCAGATATGCGCCTACTTCATCAGCAATCTCGCGGAACTTCTTGAAATCAATCGTTCTCGCATAAGCACTTGCGCCTGCAATGATCATCTTTGGCTTCTCTGCCAGTGCAATCTCACGCACATTATCATAATCGATAAAGCCGTCATCATTGACTCCGTAAGATACGATGTCAAAATATTTACCGGAAATGTTCACCGGTGAACCGTGACTCAGATGTCCGCCCTGATCCAGATTCATGCTCAGAACTTTGTCTCCCGGCTCCAGCATTGCGAAGAATACCGCCAGGTTCGCCTGCGCACCTGAATGTGGTTGCACATTGGCATAATCACAACCAAACAGTTCTTTTGCACGTTCGATTGCCAGATTCTCTACCACATCAACACACTGGCATCCACCATAATAACGCTTTCCCGGATAACCTTCGGCATACTTATTGGTCAGCGAGCTTCCCATTGCTGCCATAACAGCCTTGCTTACCCAGTTTTCAGAAGCAATCAGCTCAATATGTGAATTCTGTCTGCTCATCTCGCTCTCAATCGCTTCTGCAATTTCATTGTCAACCTCTCTTACCTCGTCAAATGAATACATGCTTTCTCTCCTTTGTTAAGTTTTATTTATTTGGAACGTTCACCAAGAGTGACCGTTACCGTCTTCTCTTCGTATTTTGTACCGCTCTTATTCGGAACTTCAATGACTACTTCTACTTTGTCCCCTGCTTTGAAATACTGCATCTGAGACTGTAATGTGGACATACTGTCAATGGTAATTCCGTCAAATTTGGTAATAATACTCTCTGCTGTAATACCTGCTTTGTCTGCTGCACTGCCATCCTCTACGGCTCTGACAAACACACCGGTCGGAATCGAATACATCTCAGCCTTCTCAGCAGTTACATCATAGCCTTCAATACCAAGATATCCCTGCTCGCTTTCGTCTACTTTCGTACGTGTCTCGCGATTCATCAGATTCTCAATGACAGATGTCGCATCAGAAATCGGAATTGCATAACCCATTCCCTCTACTGCATTGGCATTAACCTTTGCTGTATTGATACCGATCAGTTCACCATTTGCATTCAGCAGCGCACCACCACTGTTACCAGGGTTGATAGCTGCATCAGTCTGGATCAGCTTACTATCAAATCCTTCCATGTCCAGATTTCTGTCCAATGCAGATACGATACCGGTTGTAACAGACTGTCCATATCCAAGTGCATTACCGATAGCAATGACCGGCTCGCCTACCTGAAGCTGATCAGAATCACCCAATGTGATGATGGAAATCGCATTCATGGTATCATCATCAATAGAATCAAGCGGTACTGCAACTACTGCCAGATCCTTGCTGGAGTCTGTGCCCTTGATGCTTGCTTCTACAGAAGTATCATTTACAAACGATACGGTCAATGTCTCAGCGCCTTCCACTACATGATTATTCGTAACGATCAGAAGCTCACTGTCGTTCTTACCGATAATAATACCGGAACCACAGCTTGTGCTCTCCTGCTGCTGAGTGCCACCGAAGTAACTCTGTACTTCCTGAACGCTCATATTAGTGATTGCTACGACTGATGGCATTGCCTGATCTACGATGCCTGACACATCTGAAGTCACCGTACTGGATGACTGGCTCAGCTTTAGTGTCGATGAACTGTCAGAGCTCTTGGAACTCGTGCTCTTGCTGCTGGTTGTCTGTGTGGTATTCGTACCAAAATACTTAGCAGCCACTGCATTGACTCCCATAAATGTACAGCTTGCAATCACACCAAATGCGACTGCAGATCCTGCAAGCTTCGCCCACTTCGGACACTTTCTGTGTTGCTTATGCGGATTGCCATTCATGCCCGGCTGTCCGTTCATGCCCTGTGGCTGCTCATCAAATATGTTGTTCTTATCCTCTTTATTCGGATCGTAATAATTATACTGGTTATCCATATCTAAGTCTCCTTCCTCAACCGTAATCTACTATCAGACCACGGATACTTTACCTTTTCTATATCTGTAAGTCTAATCGTAAAATGTGTTGAAAATGTGACCAATTCATCAAAAAATGTTGAAAACCAGTCCTAATGCAGCTTCTATTACCTTGTCCATATCATAATAACGGTATGCGCCCAGGCGTCCGCCAAAGATTACCTTATCTTCCTTCTCTGCCAGTTCCTGATAACGGGCATACAATGCACCATTTTTCTCATCATTTACCGGATAATACGGTTCATCTCCTACTTTCCATTCGGAAGAATATTCTCTGGAAATTACCGTTTTTTCCTGCTTGCCAAATTCAAAATGCTTATGCTCGATAATTCTGGTATACGGTACTTCACGCTCCGTATAATTTACAACTGCATTACCCTGATAATTCTCACAGTCCAGCGTCTCCGTCTCAAAACGCACACTGCGATATTCCAGCGCACCCAGTTTATAATCATAATACTCGTCGATCATACCTGTATAAATAATTTTGTCTGCCAGTGCTTCGTATTCATCCCGGTTTTTCAGAAAATCTACACCTGTACGCACATCGGAGCCCGAAAGCAACTTCTCAACAATTGCAGTATATCCGCCAATCGGGATTCCCTGATAACGGTCATTGAAATAATTATTGTCATACGTAAAACGAAGCGGCAGTCTGCGGATGATAAATGCCGGCAGTTCCTTACAATCTCTCCCCCACTGCTTCTCCGTATAGCCCTTCACCAGCTTCTCGTAGACATCTTTTCCCACCAGCGAAAGCGCCTGTTCTTCCAGATTAGACGGATCCGTAATATTCAGATCCGCAATCTGTGCAGCAATGATATCCTTCGCCTGCTGCGGCGTACGGATATTCCACATTTTACTGAACGTGTTCATATTGAACGGAAGATTGTAAAGTTCATCCTTATATACCGCTACCGGCGAATTGATATAATTATTAAATTCAGCAAACTGATTCACATACTCCCAGATCTGCTTATTGGAAGTGTGGAAAATGTGTGCGCCATAGCGGTGCACCTGAATCCCTTCCACTTCCTCGGTATATATATTTCCACCGATGTGGTCACGTCTGTCAATAACCAGACATTTTTTACCACGCTCGGTTGCCTCGTGGGCAAATACAGCACCGAACAGTCCTGCGCCCACGATCAGATAATCATAATGCATATTAACTCCTACTCTACTGTAACGGACTTCGCCAGATTTCTCGGCTTATCCACGTCACATCCTTTACCGACTGCTACATAATAACCGAAGAGCTGAAGCGGAATGATAGCAAGTGTATTTGTAAAGTACTTATTTGTCTTCGGAATGTACATTACATAATCCGCATTTTTCTCAACCTCTGTGTTATCCACATTCGTTACTGCCATAACGAACGCTCCACGGGTCTTAACCTCTTCCATGTTACTGATCATTTTCTTGTACAGATTCTCCTGTGTCAGAATTGCTGTTACCAGTGTGCCTTCCTCAACCAGAGAAATCGTACCATGCTTCAGTTCTCCTGCCGCATATGCATCTGAATGCACATAAGAGATTTCTTTCATTTTCAGAGAACCTTCCATTGCAATCGCATAATCAATCCCACGTCCGATATAGAAAATATCTTTTGCTGCCAGATAACGATTTGCAAACTTCTGAATATTCTTCTTATTATTCAGCAGCATCTCTACCTGTGCCGGCAGTTCTTTCATATCCTCGATCATTTCCGCAAGTTCTGCATCACTGATCTTTTCTCTTACATGAGCAAACTTCATAGCCAACAGATACTCCGCGATCAGCTGGCAGGTATATGCCTTAGTCGTTGCAACTGCAATCTCAGGACCGGCCCATGTGTACATAACATTATCAGCCTCTCTCGCAATAGAGCTACCCACTACATTGACAATACCAAGTACCTTGCCGCCCTTGGAATGCGCCTCGCGGATTGCTGCCAACGAGTCTGCTGTCTCACCGGACTGACTGATTACGATCAGCAATGTGCCATCTTCGATGATCGGATCGCGGTAACGGAATTCAGAAGCAGTATCCACTTCTACCGGAATTCTGGTCAGACCTTCAAAAATGTATTTACCGGTCATACCTGCATGGTAAGCAGAACCGCAGGCAACGATCATGATCTTCTTAATCGCACGAATCTCCTCATCACTCATACCAAGCTCATCAATAACAACTTCATTGCCCTTGATTCTAGGTGAGAATGTATCCAGGATAGCTTTTGGCTGCTCATACATTTCCTTCAGCATGAAGTGTTCATATCCGCTCTTCTCTGCTGCATTCACATCCCAGTCAATGTGAGTTGTCTCTTTTTCAATTACCTCTTCATCAATATTGTAGAACTCCAGATTATCTTCTGTCAGCTTTACAATCTCTTCATTCTGAATAAATACCACATCTCTGGTGTACTTCAAAACAGCCGGTACATCTGATGCAATGATGCTTCCATCTTTGGTATGTCCTACAATCAGCGGACTGTCCTTACGAACCGCATACATTTCTTCCGGATGATCTGCGAAAATAATTCCAAGCGCATACGATCCTTCCATGCGGTGCATGACTTTTGTAATTGCTTCCAGCGGATCCCCCTTGTAATAGTAATCCAACAGATGCGCAATAACCTCTGTATCTGTCTCTGATACGAATTCATATCCTTTACTTTCCAGACGATGTTTTAATTTCAGATAGTTCTCAATAATACCATTGTGTACCACTACGATACTCTGATCTTTATTAAAATGCGGATGCGCATTGATATCAGACGGTGCTCCATGGGTTGCCCAGCGAGTATGACCGATTCCAAGCTTACCTGGAAGCAACTCACCGCCGTGAGTCAGTTCATTCAACACTTTCAGACGTCCCATTGCCTTCTTCATGTTGATCTTTTCACCGTCATAAACCGCAATACCGGCTGAGTCATATCCTCTGTACTCCAGCTTTTCCAGTCCCTCCAACAAAATCGGTGCTGCCTGACTCTCACCTACATAACCTACAATTCCACACATAATGAATATTCTCCTTTCAAGTCTTATACTCCCTGTTGGTTCATTATATACACAAAAGGAGGATACAATGTTCCGCATCCTCCTTTGATGTTTTAATCCAGATCAATCAGATCCATCTTGAATGTATCATCCGCTTCTGAATGTCCCACTCTTCTCTGATTCTGTCTCGGTCTGGACGAAGTCTGAGCAGCTCTGCGCGGAGCAGTCTTTTTAACACGCACCCGTGCATTCAGAATCTCATCCAGATCATCGATGTCTCTGTCATCCTCATAGTCGGACGGATTGTATTCTTTGAATGGTTCTTCATCATACTCATCGTATTCGTCATAATCATCCTCGTCTTCATACATCTCATCATCGTATTCGTCATCCAGATCATCATATTCATCGTCTTCATCATCAAAATCATAGAAATCGTCTTCTGATTTCTTCTTAGATTTCTTTGACTTCTTCGCTTCTTTTTCTGCTTTTTTTTTAGCCTTTTTCTCTTTCTTGCTCTCTTTTACCGGTTCCGGCTCATCATCAATATCATACTCTTCGTACAGATCATCCAGTTCCAGATTACGATGACGCAGCTTAATTGCAAGAATGATCAGGATAATCAACATCACAAGGAAGATTCCCCATACTACCAGAATCACCTTATCCAGATTCGTGCGCAGTTTATTCAGAAGCCCTCCAAGCTTGGTTGTATCTTCATCCTTATCTTTTGTCTCCGGGGTATATCTCTGATAGGTCTCATCTACTGTATCATACTGATAAAAACCTGCTTCTCCATCACTGTTCACTGCATAAACCACATAATAAGAACTTGCATCTGTATTCTGCCATGCCGGGAACTCTTTTCCCTCAACAGTCATCGTAGTCTTCTGCAATGTATCCGGCAGATCCTTTGATTTATCCTCTGATAACAGAACAATGTAACGATCACTGGAAATACTTACCTGTTCAAATGGAGAAAATGAATCCTTATCCGGATCATACAGCCAGAAATCTTCCTCTTCATTCGCATCCTTCAGATAAATGGCATAAATATTACCACTTTCCTGCTTAGTAGCCGCATACGTATTACCATTATAAGGCATATCAGCTGTTACAAATCCGTCTGGAATCAATACCTCCGGAATATCTGTAACTACAGAATATGTCTGTCCGTCAATCTCGATATCACCGCCATTACCAGACGACTCCGTTGTCTCTTCATCATCTGTAATCAGGGATGGATCTCCTTCTCCGATCGTAACGGTAGAACTTCCCTCTACAACTGTTACGTCATCTCCTGAGGACGCACTCGCTGTAACCTTAGAAATATTTACTGTCGTAGTTCCCTCAGACAATGCCTGGAACTTCAATGTCCAGCTCATCTCGGTATTCCCACTTCCAGATCCCTGTAACTCAATCTGTCCATTAGACGCGGTCGCATTATCTCCACTGATAAATTTCAGAGCTGTTGTATCATATGTCAAGGTCGCACTGGCTTTGCTCAGGCTTTCATCCGCACTCAGCTTAGCAGTAATCTCAACTGTTGCGCCTACCGTTGTAGACGGATCAGAAAATCTCAGCTGTCCACTTGCTGCAGATGATACAATACCACACATCATAAATGTCATAGCTGTACAGAGCATCAGTGCAGCTAATTTTTTCAGTTTCTTCATAACTTACTTTATCCTTTCCCGTATCTTACACCACATATTAATCATAGTCTTCTCCGGAATAATCTCCGTCAGATCCTCCACCATAATCTCCGTAATCACTTCCCCCGCCGGAATCACCGTTTCCTGATCCACTCGAATCTCCGGAACTGCCAGAATTATTGTAACTGTTGTTATAGCTATTATTATAGCTATTGTTATAGTTACTATTCGAATTACTGTAACTATTTGAAGTACCGGAACTGTCTCCGTAACTATCATCACTCTCGATCACAGAATCACTGGTCGCCTTATGTGTACATTTCCCGCGAATCCCCGCTTCTATCTCTGTAATATTGGAAGAAATAGTATAACCATCATCTCCGAACAGAAACTTATGTACATCCTCTACATTCGAAGTCAACGTCTCCGGAATAACCACACTTCCCACAACGTCCAACATATCGAACGAGTTGTTATCCGGGAATCCCATACTGTCTCCCAGCTTATACTTCGCAATATCTTTGGCATATGCGATCATCTCTGAAATCGTAAAATTCGTAGATACCTGTGGAAATACTTTATCAATAATCTTATTTAGTGTACTGAAGCTTGCACTCTGTGCTTTTTCTGCAATCAGTGCCAATACTCTTCTCTGTCTTGATGTACGTTCAAAATCTCCTCCACCTGTATATCGAATGCGTGCATATGATACCACTTGTACTCCGTTTAAATGATACGTTCCCTCTTCTTCTGGTTCGATTTTCTCATAATCTTTTCCGGTTACTTTCGATGTCTCCACGCAATAGTTATTCATATGAACTACTTCATCATGTGTAAGTGTCATGTCAAATCCACCTAACGCATCAATTACATCTACCAATGCATTAAAATTTACAGTGACATACTTGGATATATCCATATCCATATTCCGGTTAATCATGGAAATAGCACCTTCCGGTCCACCAAATGCATAGGCTGCATTCGCCTTATTATAACTGCCATCATCCAATTCTAATAATGTATCTCGATATACAGAAACTAATTTCACCTCACCGGTCGCTTTATTCAGGCTTGCAATCATCATCGTATCGCTTCGATTGCCCTTACCCAGATCTCCTTCTCTGGAATCCAGACCGAACAACGCTACATTCAGATATCCAGTCTCCTGCTCTTCACTGGTCTGTGCTATATTTAACTTATCCGTATCAAGTTCTGTCGTCTCTATCTTCGTCATCTTACTGGCTACAAGTACAACACCTGTTGCTGCAACTGCTGCAAATGTACCCCCAAGAATTACACCGAGCTTCTTCCCAATCGACCAGGAAGCAAAGCCATGACGTCTTCTTCTGCGTGATCTTCTCGCCATCGTAACATCCTTTCTTTCGTAACAATTTGTTAACAAACGTAACAACTCGCCTTACATATTAACCCATTTACCATAAAATTTCAATGATTTTCCGGTAGTTTTTAAGATTCTACACCTGTAAGCAGATGCTTTATCCAGCTGCTCATACTATATTTCCTATATAATTCTTCTGGAAGTTCCTCGTATGGATTCTCAAAAAAGACTCTTCTCTCTTCTTTTGTTCCCGGATATACCAGAATGTTACTTTTTCTGTAAAAATCATAATTCACAATATCAGCATTCGTCGTGATCAGTTTCCGTTTCGCTCCCATACATTCAAAACACCGAAGTGTAAGACCTGTCTGACCACCCTGGGGTGCATCCAGAATACAGGTAGACATTTCCATTCCCTTCATAATGTCCTCACCAGACAGTTTCACTTTCTGAAAATCACGATATCTCGCATGCCGATATTCCTTCGCTGTCACCTTGTGATATACATATTTTAAAACCGAAGGAATGTAATGATATATAAACTGTCTCGGAAGTTCTGATTTTAAATCTTCTGCCATTCGGTTGATTTCCAGATATTTTTTCGGATGAGCTGTCCCCACATAAAAACAATCATATCTTGGCACCGGCCGCTCTTTTTTCCCGATTTCTTCATATATCCTTGTATAAAATGTCGGCATAAAACGATATATCTTATTCCGCTCACTATCTGCCTTTTCAAATGTATAAATCCGGTCAAAATACGGATGTATACTCTTACAATATGGGAGATTCACCTCCGAATCCCACTGATATAGGATAAATTCTGCCCGCTTCTGCATTTCTCGCATCTGACAGAACATATCTGCTGAAAACGCACAGGTCATGCCAGCCACTAAAAGCACCTTGTCATATTGCTCTTTTTCAACCAGAGGCAGTGCTTTCTCTTTATAATATCGTTTTGCCGATCCGTTGATCAGCTTTTTATTAATCCTGCCAAGTGCTTTGGATATATTGGAATTACTTGGCGCATCGCACAGATAATCCACATGATATCCAAGATTCTCTGCCTCCCGTATCATCTCTTTATAATATCCAAAAAATACCGGTGCAATTAACAGTAGTCTCTTCATATTATTCTATCCCTCTTCGCCCATATCAGAAAATCTCCGGATTACATTCTCCCACAACTCCCACTGAATCCTAAGGCACTGTCTCCAGTCTGCATTTTCTGTATGTACTTTATATTTCTTCTCACACATCCGAACTCCATCTGCCAGACCTTTCAGATATGTAGCTCCTAATCCTTTCTTTATAAAAAAAGCTGCCTTAGTTCCGAATCCTGCTGCCAGGAACGGCAGATTTAACATAATCTGCCATGTCGGCATATTTTTATAGATCAGATAGATGTTATTCTTCGATGAATACTTCACTTTGAACTCATTATATCTGGAACCACTGGATGCGCTTCCCACATGAACAACCTCTGCCCTCGGTTCATATACATTCACATATCCGTATAATCTTGCACGATATCCGATATCAATGTCCTCCAGATACGCAAAATGACGTTCATCAAACAATCCGATTTCATCTAATACGCTTCGCCGATAGATTGCCGCACCGCCACATGCTGCGAATGTCCTGACACAGCGGTTATATTTCCCGGCTGACTGATCCTTCCCTCTGGCAAACGCCCATCCCAATGCGTTATAATACGTTCCCGCGCTGTCAATCTTAGATTCATCCTGATATTGAAGCATCTTTGCTTCCACGGAAAAGATCTTATCGCTCCGTTCAATTCGCTGAATCAGTGCCTCCACGAATCCTTTCCGCACCAGAGTATCATTATTCAATAATAATACATATTCTGTATCTGAAGCTGTAATACCTTCATTCACGGCACGGCAAAAACCATAATTACGATCCAGACGAATAACTCTGGTCTGCGGATACAGCATTTGGGCTCTATCCACGCTGTCATCCTTTGATCCATTATCCACTACAATTACTTTCATCTCTGTCCTGGTCTCTTCATATAAAGACGCAAGGCAAGGCACCAGATATTTTTCACCATTATAATTCGGTATTACTACCGTCACTTTACACATCTTCTACTCCTTATTCTCCACCAGTTTCAGTGTCTTCTGACACATCATCCGGATAAATATCTGTAACATCTTTAATATGATCACTGATTCCTTTCAATGTATCTGTCGGTGTATAGTCCTCATCCGGAAATAAAAACTTATGAAGCTTAATTACATTTTCTTCCAGTCCTTTCGGCACAACATATGACCCCTGATATCCCGGTATAGAATCCGGTGTCGCATTGTCCATTGGGAATCCTTCATTATCACCGATTGAATACTGCAGAAGTCCGGCACTCATTTTCACAATTTCTCCCGATGTAAAACTGGTCGTAATCTCAGGAAATACTGCATCGATAATCTTATTGATCGTACTTAAGTCTGCCTTTTTTGCTTTTTCAGCAATCTTCTCGATCACAAGACGCTGTCTGGATGTACGCTGAAAATCTCCACCCGCCGTATATCGGATACGGCTGTAAGACACTGCCTGCACACCATTCAAATGATAGGTACCTGCCACTTCCGGTTCAATCTTCTCATAATCTTTCCCCGTAATCTCAGAGGTTTCTACACAATAATTGTTCATATGCACGACTTCTTCATCTGTAAGTTCCAGATCAATACCACCTAACAGATCTACCACATCTGCCACCGCCAGGAAATTCACACTGACATAGTCCTGAATGTCCAGATCTAAATTGCGGTTCAGCATATTGACAGCTGTTTCTGCTCCACCAACAGCATATGCAGAATTTGCTTTATCATAAGTGTCATTCTCCGTATTTAAAAGCGTGTCACGGTATACGGATACCAGTTTCACCTCTTTGGTGTCATTATTAATGCTTGCTATGATGATACAGTCACTTCGCGCATTACCTGTATCCTCCGGTCTCCTGTCATCACCGAATATTGCCACATTCATATAGCCGTCCTGGCTGATTCCATTATTTGTCAAATTCTTTAATGGATTCACATTCAGCTTATCTAATTTAAACATTCCATAGGCAATCACACCAAGAATGCATAAGATCAATATCTCTACCAACAGAAACACGATCCGTCTTCTACGCTTCTTTCTTCTCTTTTGTCTGCGCATCTCCTGCTTCTTCCTTGCCAGTCTCCGGTCGTCTCTCTGTCCCATATGTCAGTCTCCCCTACATCAATATGCGTTCTTATTTACAAATCCCTTAAAAAATGTCATGATCAGTATCTTAAAGTCCAGTCCCAAAGTCCAGTTCTCCACATAATACAGATCACAGTCGATTCTCTTGCGAATAGATGTATCTCCCCTGTATCCATTCACCTGTGCCCATCCGGTCAGTCCCGGACGCACCTGATGTTTTACCATATATCTCGGTATCTCTTCTTTAAATTGCTCCACAAACTGTGTACGCTCCGGTCGCGGCCCGATCAGGCTCATATCTCCCTTGAACACATTAAACAACTGTGGCAACTCATCAATACTTGTCTTACGGATAAATTTACCAACCTTCGTCACTCGCGGATCATTCTTGGTTGTCCAGCCCTTTTTCTCTTCTTCCTCCGTCTGCACTACCATCGAACGGAACTTGTACATCATAAATGGTTTATTCTTAAGTCCAACTCTCTCCTGCTTAAAGATCAACGGTCCCGGCGAGCTCACCTTAATCGCAATCATAGTTCCAAGCATCACCGGCGAGAATAGGATCAGTGCCACTGTGGCTCCAAAGATATCTACGCCTCTCTTTACAAATCGATTCAACGGATCATGAAGCGGCACACGGCGGATATTGATTACCGGGAGTCCCTGGATATCCTCCGTATAAGGCTTTGTCGGTATGACATTATTATAATCAGGAATGAACTTCGTATGCACACCGGACTTCTCACACATCCCTACAATCCGTTCCAGCTTGTGATACTCTGCCAGTCCAAGTGTGATTACAATCTCATCCAGGCGATTCTCAGGCAAAATAATTTCCAGATTATCCACCCGACCAATCACCTTGAAGCCACGATATTCCGTGCCTCTCGGCATATTATCGGCCAGAATGCCGCGAACCGTATATCCCCATTCCGGATTCTGTATAATACGGTCAATATACTCTTCCGCCGCGCGGCTGTATCCGATCAATAGAATCTGCTTTTGGTTCAGACCATTCCTACGGATCTTTCGCAAGAATATCCGGATAGCATTACGCATCAGCACATCCAGAAAAATATTGATACACAAGAATACAAACAGCATCTTTCTGGAATAATCTGTCTGATGACGCAGATACAAGATCATAATGAAACATGCAATACCTGTTACATTAGCCTGTACCACATGCCAGGCTTCCAGTCTTCTTCCTTGTACCCGCTTCGGTGTATACAGCTGAAACACATAATATAAGATCAGATAACCCGGCACCACAAAAATAAGTGCACGCATATATGCCTGCAATGACAGGTACCACGCATCTAACGCAAAAAAGCCGGAGCGGAATCTAAAAAGCCAGGCAAGCATATACGCTATCACCATAACAACCGCATCCAGCACCACATGAATTCTATTTAATAATTGCTGATTATTCTTAATCAAGGGTTCACCAACTTCCATTATTTCTCATTCCCCATCATACTATATTTTCACATAAAGAGCAAGCCACAGCGCTTTTCTTCAACAATACTTAAGAAAAACACTGTGGCTTTTATTATTTTCATTATTCTTTTTGATTATTGCGAAGGCTGTAATCCCACTTGGTCAATGTCAGATTCGGATTATACATCGGGTCACCCTTCTTCAACAGTTCCAGCCAATGACTCCGCATATATTCGATCTCATTCTGGAATCTGCGTACCTTTTCTTTGGAATCTTCTGTTCCTCTGGATTTGGATTCAAAGTGATATAATTCCACATTTGGATCATATACTACAAGATATCCTTTTTCTCTTGCCCGCAAACAGAAGTCCACATCATTAAACGCAACCTTCAGCTCTTCTTCCAGACCGCCAAGCTCTTCATACACAGAACGTTTCACCATCATACATGCCGCCGTTACTGCACTCAGATCCTGCTGGATTGCCGCTTTATGGAGATATCCGGTAAACATCCTTGGCATTCCTACAAACAAAGCTCCCGCCACACCTCCGATACCAATCACGATACCGGCGTGCTGAATCGTGTCATCAGGATAATATAGCCTTGCACCAACAATCCCAACATCTTTTCTCTGACAGTTAGCTATCAACTCTTCCAACCAGTCTGTCGTAATCACTTCTACGTCATTATTCAGCAAGAGCAGATAATCCCCTCTGGCATGCTTCACGCCAAAATTATTGATCGCTGAATAATTAAATTCATCCGGCCAGTACACAACACGAATCTTGTCTGACTCAATCTTCTTATAATATGCAAAGGTTTCATCCTCTGTACTGTTATTCTCTACAATAATGATCTCGTAATTCTTATAAGAAGATTTCTCGATAGATTTCAAACACTTCTCCAGTGATTCTACCTGATCTTTATTTGGAATGATAATGGATACCAACGGATTGCCCTGTACTTGATATCTCACCCGGTAAAAGCCAAGATCCTTCTCATGACTCACCTCCCCAAGTTCACCACACCGCTTCAAATGATCCTCGATTGCTCTCTTTCCAGCATCAAATGCATACATTTTACTTGCCGGATTATCCGCTGTCGATGCCTTATGCACACGCCAGTGATATAAGATTCTCGGGATATGGGCAATTCCTTTTGCCCGCTCTGTACACTTGAGGATCAGATCATAATCCTGTGCTCCATTATATTCACCATCTTCGCCACCAACTTCTTCTACCAGAATACGGTCTGCCACAAAGAAATGGGTAATATAATTATTCGATCGAAGCAAGTCTTTATTATAATCTGGTTTCATATGTGGCTGAAAATGCTCTGACAAATCCATGGTCACCTTATCCTCATCTGTATACAGCACCTGCGGTCTGTCATTCTCATTGATTGCCCTTACTACTTCATACAGTGCATCCGGTGTCAGCAAATCATCGTGATCCAACAGACCAATATAATCCCCCGTTGCAACCTCCAGTGCCGCATTCGTATTCTGTGCAATGCCTTCATTTTCCGGAACATCCTTTACCTTAATTCGCTCATCCTTCGCAGATGAGATGCGTAAGATCTCTGCAACCGTTTCATTAGCAGGATTGGCATTGGCTATGCACAGTTCCCAATTACTGTATGTCTGTTTTCTCACTGACTGGATCATCTGCTTCAGAAATTCTTCCGGTGTATTGTATACAGGCACCAGAATACTGATCCGTGGTTCGTATTCAAATTTTATATCACGTTGTTGCTGCAATTCTTCCATCGTCGGCTTGTGGTTCTTGTACCATTCCTCGTAATCCACATTGTCTGCCTGAAACCGCTCCGTCAGCCGAATCCAGAACTCCTTCGGTCCGAAATGTTTCATATAAAGTAAACCTTTTTTTACATTATACGGTGATAACCTTTTTAAAATTTTCAGCCAGTCTATTTTATACGTATCCATACTACTCTCCTGCTGTATCTTTCTTAAATACAAAAAGTCTCTGTCCCAGATAATTAATCACTACAAACAGTACCATTCCCACCAGCATCGCACCATTATCCTGAATCTTCACAGACTGTCCGGACAAAATCATACGCACCAGCGGTTTTGCAATACCATATGCTATAGCATAACATATACTGATATTAATCACAAATCGAACTACTACCTGCCATGAGCGTTCCTTATTCTGAAACGTGAAATTCTTATTCAGAAAATAACTTAAAATACTTCCAAAAATATAATTGCTCGCAGAAGATATCCAGTAACTCAGATGAAATACATTATAGAACAGGAACATAATTGCAGTACCGAATATAGTATTTGCAACTCCCACCATTGCAAATCTGATAAAAGTACTATCTATTTTTTTCATAATTTTTCTCCCACTTTACCACTGCAGTTCATTGATATCAACAATCTTTTCTTCCCCATCTGCTCTACATACTACTTTTGTAATATGATTTCGAACTTCCTTTGGCAGTTGATAATGCAATGTCAGGCATTCATCTTTCGGCACCTGAAAAACAATTCTATTCTCTAATGGCAAAGCAGGATGCTCTGCATCTTCGATTTGTTCTGCTACCACCTTGCCGTTTTCATCTGTGACCTGATATTGCTCTGTCGAGAAATCTGTATCTAATTCAAATTCTATCTGACACATATTATCAGGAATACAATACAACGCCTCCGCCCCATAATAACGCGCCGCATAATAGTTTCGAATATCCGTATTTAATGAATCAAATAAAAATTCTCTACTAACGATTCCCTCATTTGGCAATTTATCTTTTTGTTCAAATTGCTTTAATACGATCACTTTTTTTCCATCATGTATTTGTTGCTCTGCTTCCGCTTCAATCTGCAATTTGTACGGTTTTAAATAGTTTACACTAAAC
>CAVAVU010000089.1:0-15865 GCA_963592205.1 bacterium | reverse complement strand
GTTTATATTGCAGGCAGTTATGATTTCCATACAGCAAATATTGGAGATAAACGTTGTATAATGCTCAAGCCCACAGAAGAACTCGTAACGCTTCCGGCATTGAAAAAGCAAATAGCAAAAATACAGCGGATTGATAATGTGCCGGTTGTGCTTGAGCTAGATGCAGTATCAAAATATCGAAGAAAAAACCTTATTGAAAATAACATACCGTTTGTTACTGAGAAGCAGATATTTCTTCCTTTTATAGGAACGATGCTTATGGATGAGAATGAACCACTAAAATTAACTGGAAAATTTGTTTATTCCACGCAACAGTTATTTTTGTTTTATCTGTATGGAAAGAAAAAAAGACTGTATATTTCTGAAGCTGGGAAAGTGCTTCCGTTTACGGCAATGACATTGACCAGAGCGGTAAAACAGTTGGAAGCTACAGATTTGTTTTTTGTAGGAAAAGTCGGTGTAAATAAGTTTATTGAATCAAAATATAGTCGGTTGGAATTGTTTGAAAAGGCAAAAGTATATTTGTCTACGCCTGTTTGCAGAGCAGGATATATAGATCAAACGCAAGTTACAGAGAATATGGTGCTTGCGGGAGAAACAGCACTTTCTGAAAAAACAATGTTGAATCCAAGTCGAGTTATCACATATGCAATTAGTGAGAAAGACTATGATAAAACATTGTTGATTGACGAATTGATAGACCCGGATAAACAGGTACGACTTGAATTATGGGCATATAATCCAAAACAATTTTCGGAGGATGGCAATGCGGATGATATGTCAGTCGTGTTATCTTTTGGAGATACAGTAGATGAGAGAATTGAAGAAGCGATAGAAGAATTGCAGGAAGGCAGGTTGCGGGAATAATGGTCAATGGAATTAAGAAATTTAAAGAAAGGTTTCAAGGGTTTGAAAATCAATATATCATAATCGGTGGAACGGCGTGTGATTTGATTATGGAAAATGAGGAGTTATCATTTCGCGCTACGAAAGATATTGATATTGTGTTGATTGTTGAATCAGTAACGGCCGAGTTTGGCAGGCAGTTTTGGGAATATGTTAAAGAAGCGGGATATGAACATTTAAATAAAAGTACAGGAAATGCTCAGTTTTATCGCTTCACGGCTCCAATGAGCACGGAATATCCATATATGATAGAGATATTTTCCAGAAATCCAGATTTTATTGTATTGGGAAATGATGCAGTTCTTACTCCGCTTCCAATTGATGATGAAATCTCCAGTCTTTCTGCAATTCTGCTGAACGAATCATATTATGAATTACTGAAAACTGGACAGATGATGATTGATGGCATTCCGGTATTAAGTCCGACTTGTTTGATACCATTTAAGGCGAAAGCATGGCTGGACTTGAAAGAACGAAGATCTAATGGAGAGAAAATCGACAGCAAAAATATAAAGAAACATAAAAATGATGTGTTTCGATTAGCTCAGTTAATAACTGCTGATACAAGAAAATTTCTTAGTTCAGAAGTGGCTGAAGATATGACAAAATTCTTATCAGAGATAACAGATGAACCAGTGGATTTGAAGTCTTTAGGTATAAGAGGAACAGGAAAACAGAAAATGCTAGATATGTTGTATCAGTGTTATAATTTGACTGATAATACATAATTAAAATAAAAAACGCAGATGTCCAGAATAATGGACACCTTATTTATTATACTGAAGCCATAAATGAGAAAAAAGCCTGAAAACAAGGCGATGGCGGAGGTGTAAATATGAAAGGATATGCAACAGCAGAAGGTTATATGGGATACGTGGAAGATGAATATATGTTATTTGCCAGTGAGGCAGATTACCGTGATTATATAGAGTGTGTATAACGAATGGACAGAATAATATCTTGGAAATGTACAGCGTGACAGTAGCGGTTTTCAGAGATTGAAAAGCAGTTTTAAGTGTGTTATGATGTTTGGAAACTAATGATAAGCGAGAGGTGTTAAAGAATGTCAGGACTGAGATTTGTCGGATACAGGAATAGTAAAGTGAATCGGAAAGGACTGAAGGAGATATATCAGGAAGCCTTTCCAAGAGAAGAAAAGATTCCATTCTGGATGCTTAAGATGCTGACTCGTAACGGCAGGGGAGAATTCTACGGAGTGTATGATCAGGATGAACTGGTAGGACTGGTGTATAATGTGCATTACAAAGATATTATCTATATTTCCTATCTTGCAATAGATGATACAAAGCGTGGAGCCGGATACGGAGGCAGGATACTGCAGACCATTCAGAAGAAGTACAGTGATAGCCGTATTTTCCTTTGTATTGAAGAGATGGATCCTAATGCGGAGAATTATGAACAGCGGTTAAGACGCAAGGCATTCTACGAGAAGAATGGATTCAAGATGATGCCGTTCCAGGTGAAGGAAGGCATCGTTATGTATGACGCTATGTGCGTAGCAGATCGTACACCAGAGATTACAAGAGAAGAATGCGATGAACTGATGAAGCATTACTTCGGAATGTGGATATTTGTGGTATATGTGAAGAAGTATACGGATAAGATAGCAGGATTATTTGGCGGGAAATAATATCCGCTTACTTATGACCGGCATCGTACAATTTCTGAATATCTTCCGGCAGCTTATCCGGAAGCATGGCAGTGATATTATCTTCTGTACCATCGTTCATTGCGGTTTCATAGTACCAACATTTGAATTTCAATAAGGAGAGAGTTTTTTGAAGTGACCTGATTTCAGCCTCGACGGCGGATTTTCTTGCTTCAAATAATTCTTTCCTTTTTTCATAACTGGAACTTCCTTCGGACACCCACACAAAAAATTGTTTAATGTCTTTGATCTCAAGCCCGGACTTCTTCAGGCATTCAATTACGTGAAGAGCTTCTAATTCATTATCGCTGAAGTAGCGGATGTTTCCCTTGCGTTCCAGATTCGGGAAGAATCCTTCTTTGTCGTAATATCTCAGAGTGGAAATTGGGAGACCAAACATCTCGGAAACTTGACCAATTGTGTACATGTGAATACCTTCTTTCATAAATTTTGCAAATCTAGGTTGAAAAAATCTTGACCTAAAGTTAGGTTCAGAATATAAGATGAGTTTATCATATAGTATATATGGAAGTTTTGCAATTAGTTTTTTGTATGGAGGCGTTTTTATGATGAGAACAGAGGAACTTAAACTGGTGACAGAGTGGGATAAGACTTTTCCGAAAAGTGATAAGGTAGAACATAAGAAAGTTACATTTGTGAACCGATATGGTATTACTCTTGCGGCTGATATGTACAGCCCAAGGGATGTGAAAGGAAAACTTCCGGCGATAGCCGTAAGTGGACCGTTTGGAGCAGTAAAGGAACAGTGCTCTGGACTGTATGCACAGACAATGGCAGAGAGAGGATATCTTACGATTGCATTTGATCCATCTTATACAGGAGAAAGCGGTGGACAGCCGAGATATATGGCATCTCCGGATATTAATACAGAAGATTTTATGGCAGCAGTTGATTTCTTAAGTGTACAGGACAATGTAGATGCTGAAAAAATCGGCATCATTGGTATCTGCGGATGGGGCGGAATGGCACTTAATACAGCCACTCTTGATACGAGAATAAAAGCTACCATTGTTTCAACCATGTATGATATGACCAGAGTGAATGCTAATGGATATTTTGATGCGGAGGACAGCGAGGAAGCTCGCTTTGAAAAGAAACAGGCAATGAATGCGCTCAGAACAGAAGAGTATCGCAAGGGTGAATATTCCAGAGGTGGAGGCTGTATGCCGTTACCGGTTCCGGAAGATGCACCATTTTTTGTAAAGGATTACAGCGAATATTACAAAGGCAGATGCTATCATGAGAGAAGTCTGAATTCTAATGACGGATGGAACAGCATAGGATGTATGTCTTTCATGAATCAGCCAATACTTAAGTATAGCAATGAGATCCGCAGTGCAGTTCTTATCATGCACGGAGATAAGGCGCACAGTTATTATTTTGGAAAGGACGCTTATGAGAATATGATAAAGGATAGTAAATACACTGCAAATAAAGAATTCTTATCCATTCCGGATGCAGTACATACAGATCTTTATGATAATCTGGATGTTATTCCATTTGATAAGATGCAGCAATTTTTAAAAGAAAATGGAGTTGGCTAGTGGTTTATAGCAAGAAGAGGAGCCTATCATATCAATTGATGGGCTCCTCTTTTTGGTACCTCTGATGATTAAAATGTTTATAATCTTTCCGCGTTGTTATTAAGGTGTATATATTCGGCAACTGACCGGTCAAAAGTAATGTTCGTCATAAGCTGTTCTCCTTGTGAAATATATGAATTATAACGGTTTAAAATCAGATGCCGGATGTTTGCAGAGCGGGCAAATGAAATCTTCCGGTAACGGATCTCCTTCGTAGATATAACCACATACGGTACAGATATATCCTTTTTTGGCAGTCTGCGCCGGTGCCGGTTTGATATGCTGCTGGTAATAGCTGTATGTTACGGATGGATCACCGGACAATACTTCTGCATCTGTTACATCGGCAAGGAATAACGTATGTGTTCCAAGATCTGTGGTGGAGATGACTTTTGCACTGATATAGGCATTGGTTTCTTCCGTGAGATAAATAATCTGGTTTTCAGCACGCTTGAAAGTAATGCCGACAGCCTTAACTACGTCAGAACCGCTCTGGAATCCCCAGTGCTTAAATGTGTCGAATGCAGCACGTTCCGTCAGGATGGAAACATTAAATTCACCTGTCCGAAGAATCATGTCATGGGTATAATTATTTTTATTTACAGCCACCAGAATCCGGTTCGGAGAAGTGGTGACCTGTGTAACTGTATTTACGATACAGCCATTGTCTTTCTCGTTTTCCCGTGCGGTCAATACAAAGAGACCATAAGATAAGTTATACATTGCTTTGTTGTTCATGAAAATCACCTCGCGTTATTGAATCACTTTTTTCACTGATCTATAATGAAGTCATAACATCAGAGAAAAGGTTGTGCTTGTACTATGAAGTTGCAAAATCTACAGATATTTCACGATCTGACTGAGGAAGAGCTGCAGAAAAGTCTGGTCTGTTCTCAGGCGGTAACTCGTACATATCCGAAAAATGAATACATTTTCAGACAGGAAGACCGTCCGCAGAAGCTATATTTTATTCTTGAGGGAGAAGTGGAACTTGGAAGCATTAATCTGAATGGTAAGATCACGCGGATGTCCATGCTTGCTGAAGGGGAATATTTTGGTGAGGTTGAACTGTTCTTACGTCAGCCGGGGTATTCCTGTTATGCCAGAGCAAGGAAAAATGTGACGTTGTTGGAAGTCTCACAGAACTTCTTTGGAGGAAGATGTGAGCGTAACTGCGTACATCACAGCAAGGTGATCTTCAATATGCTTCAGCTTTTCGCTGAGAAAGTGGATAAGAATAACCATCAGATTGAGGTACTTACAAGCGGGAATCTCCGTCAGAGAATCTGTGCATTTCTGTTGGAAAACTGCAATTCCGATTACAGTGTATCTCTGCAAATGAATCGGGAAGAGCTGGCTTCTTATCTGAATACGACGAGACCATCCCTGTCCCGGATGTTGGTTGCGCTCCGGGACGAGGGAGTGATTCGTCTGTCTGCCAGAAATAAAATACAGATTCTGGACTACGATAAGGTGTCTATCGAAAATGGGTAAGTTTCAAATTAGGTAAGGGATTAATCTTCAGCTGGAACGAATACGTCTTTTCCTAATCCGCAGATTGGACATACCCAGTCATCCGGGATATCTTCAAATGCTGTTCCCGGTGCGATACCGCCGTCCGGATCACCGATTGCTGGATCATATTCATAGCCGCATGGTTCACAAATATATTTTTTCATAACTGTCACTCCTTTGTTGTTTGAATGGTTTTCTTTGTTGCGTCTATAGGATAACCGGAAATGCGGAGAAAGTATGTAACAAATGTTACGAACTGCAAAAATATAGAAAAAACAGCAATTTTTAGGGTTAGACCTTAAAAACTGCTGTTAAAATAAGAGTTTTTGGATGTAAACAAGAAATTTAATCTAATATTTTTCCATCAATGGAGAATGTTACCACCTGCCATGGAATGAATTTGCCACTATTCTTTAATGCTGTGATAGCAGCCTGTTCCAATCCGCCGCAGCATGGTACTTCCATGCGGAGTACGGTAACACTCTTAATGTCATTTCCGGCAATGATTTCCGTCAGCTTTTCGCTGTAATCAACGGCATCTAGCTTTGGACATCCGATGATTGTAATCTTGCCTTTCATGAATTCCTGATGTACGTTGGCGTAAGCGTATGCAGTACAGTCTGCCGCGATCAGCAGCTTGGCTCCGTCAAAGTAAGGCGCGTGTGTCGGCACCAGTTTGATCTGGCACGGCCACTGACCGAGCTGAGAGGTCAGCGGAGCAGTTGGAGTGGATGCTCCATTGCCAGCTCCTGTGGATGTCTCGCTGGCAGAGGCATCTGGGTGCAGGGTACGCATTCTTGAGCCAGGGCATCCGGAGAATGCAGGTTTTGCGGCAGGTGCAGACGGAGCCTCCGCCTGGGTAGCTGCTTTCGCCTGCTTTGCCTTTTGGTTTGCAAGTACGGCAGATTCATCGTATGCGGCAGCTTCTCGTTCTACAAATGTGATAGCACCGGTCGGGCATGTCGGCAGACAGTCGCCTAATCCATCGCAGTAATCATCTCTCAAGAGCTTCGCCTTTCCATCTACCATGCCGATGGCACTTTCGTGACAGGCGTCGGCACAGGCTCCGCATCCGTTACATTTCTCTTCGTCTATGTGAATAATTCTTCTGATCATAATTAATTCCTCCTGATATTAATCTTGTGTTGTTGCACTTAGTTTATTATAATGAAATTGAAAAATATGTGGTTATAACCACGAAAGGAGACGGAATATGAACGATATTGCGAATCCGTTGTTCCGCGGCGTGAATGATGCGGAATGGAAAGAAATGGAAGACATGAACTGTCTGCGCGAGGCAGCGTATCAGAAGAATGAACGGATCTGTCAGATGGGAAATGTGATTCATGAGATGGGCATTGTGACGAAAGGCAGTGTTCATATTGAGACGATAGATCCGTGGGGCAATAAAAGTATCCTGAGCGAAGTGGGAGAGGGCGAAGTGTTTGCGGAGACGTATGCGTTTTGCGAGGAACCGATGATGGTGGAAGTATCTGCGGCCGAGGATACGATGGTACTGTGGCTGGATGTCCGCTGGATTCTGGCAGACGCAGGGAATGGCTGGCAGGAAAAGATACAGAAGAATATGCTGCAGATCTCGCTGCGTAAGAATCTGATCTTGTCCCAGCGCATTTTCTGCACGACGCCGAAGACAATCCGAGAGCGTGTGCTGACATATCTGACAGCGCAGTCGTTGAAAGCGGAGGGGGAGATATTTGAGATTCCGTTTAACAGGCAGCAGATGGCAGAGTATCTGAATCTGGATCGGAGTGCATTATCAAAGGAACTTGGCAAAATGAAGCAGGAAGGAATTCTTGATTTTCACAAGAATATGTTCCGAATTTTGAAGAAAGGATCGGTGGAGTGATGAAAACAATTTTGTGTTATGGTGATTCTAATACGTATGGTTATAATCCGGTGACTGGCGGCAGATGGCCGGAGGATATCCGCTGGACAGGCCGGTTACAGCAGCTTTTGGGAAAAGACTATAAGGTGATTGAAGAAGGATGTAACGGAAGAACTACGATGTATAAGGCGCCGGGCGAGGGCTGGAAGAGCGGTCTTGAATATCTGAAACCATGCCTGAATTCCCACAAGCCGGTCGATGCAGTGGTGATGATGCTTGGAACCAATGACCTGAAGATGGACTTTAGACTGTGTACGGAAGAGATCGCTGCAGGTGCAGAGAGACTGGTGCAGGAGATTCATGATTTTGCGGCGGAGAAGCAGAAGTTTTGCCCGAAGATCATACTGATGTCACCGCCGGAGATTGGAAAGAATATCAGCAAGTTGGCGTTCGGAGATCATTTTGATGACAGCGCGATAACAAGATCTAAAGAATTCCCGGCCTGCTACAAAGCTGTGGCAGACCGGAATGGATGCATTTTCCTGGATGCGGCACAGGCAGCGAAAGCGTCTGAAGAAGATGCGCTGCATCTGATGCCGGAAGAGCATGAGAAGCTTGCAGAAGCTGTCTATGCATGTATCAGGGAAAATCAGATATAAGCGTATATCCTAAAATTGTGTATATTAAAGTTCGATGATGACCGGTTTGTGTTTTGCGAAAGGCAGGAACCGGTCTATAATATCGGAAGTCTTTATCTTCATATAGCAGGTGGTCGTGCCATCGCTACATCCGTAATATTCTTCATTGGCTACATCTTTGTCGATGATTACCTGAACATCACGGTCCAGGTCTAATAGTGTGCCGAAGACCGTAGCGGCGCCGATTTTATTGCCAAGCATTTCTTCCATCAGTTCTGCTGGACCAAAAGATACGCGGGAAATGCCGAGTGCGGTACTGAAGTCTTTCGTATTGAACGCCTTGTCTCCGGTTGTGATAAAGAGATAGAAGATTGTTTTCTTTCTATTACAAAGAAATAATGTCTTGACCATCTTCATATCTAGTTTTTCATCAATGATCACACAGTCATCCATGGTGATGGCTTCGTCTGTATCGACTCTCTGAAACGGAATCTGTAATTGCTTCAGAGCTTTGTAGGTTTCTTTCTGGAGCTGATTTTTAAATTCTGCCGGTGCTTCTGTGGTAATCTCGCTAACGTAAAACATAATTCTGCCTCCTGTAAAAATATGATGGTCTAATCGGTAAAACTCTTGTCATTTGGTATGAGAAGATTGTATCATGGAATCAAGAATTACAAAAACGAATGTTTCTCATGCATTATATGAGAAAATCAGATATAGAAAAATGAAGTATCCGGAGAAAGATTGGATGGAAAACGGGTAAAGGGAGGCGGAGACAGCATGGAACAGAATATACAGAAGTATATGGCATTTGTGAAGACGGTGGAGTATGGCAGTTTTACGAAGGCTGCGCAGGTTATGAATTATTCGCAGTCGGGGATCAGCCGCATGATCGGAGATCTGGAAAAGGAATGGGGGATCGTGCTGCTGGAGCGGGACCGAGGTGGCCTCAGACTTACATCGGATGGTATGAAGATTCTGCCGTTTGCAAGAAATACGTGCAGGGAATACGAGAAGATGCAGTTAGAGGTACAGGATCTTAAGGGGCTTAAGAATGGTCTGATCCGCATTGGTACATTTTCCAGTGTGGCAACACACTGGCTGCCGAAGATCATCCGGGAATTTCAGAAGGACTATCCGGGTATCGAGTATGAAGTGCTGTTGGGCGATTATACGGAGATCGAGCGTTGGATTCAGGAACGAAGAGTGGATTGTGGATTTCTGCGTCTGCCGACGCTGCCGGAATTTGAGACGATATATCTGGAACAGGACAGATTGATGGCGGTACTTCCGGAAGATCATCCTTATGCGGAATGTGAGAAACTTCCAATGCAGGCGCTTTGTGAGTCTCCGTTTCTGCTGTTGGAGAAGGATGAGAATAAAGTGGTGTCTGATGTATTTCGCAAGAATCACCTAAAGCCGGATATCCGATTTACGACATGGGATGATTATGCTATCATGTCTATGGTAGAGAGCGGATTGGGGATCAGTATTTTGCCAGAATTAGTATTGCGCAGGATTCCGTACCGGATTGTGGTAAAGGAGCTGGAAGTACCGGCTTATCGTAATATCGGGATTTCCATGCCGGATCGAAAGAACTGCTCGCTGGCAGTACGGAAATTCTTAGATTATCTGGATTACAGATAGAGCAGATTGGAGAGGAACATGGGGAAGAACGTGGGGAAGAACAGACAGGTGGTCCTGACAGAAGGACCGATCTTGAAAGCATTGATTGCTTTGGCGCTGCCGATCATGGCAACGTCCTTTTTAAATACATTTTACAGCATTACGGATATGGCATGGATCGGTATGCTTGGTTCGCGTGCAGTAGCCGGTGTCGGCGTAGGCGGCATGTACGTGTGGCTGTCACAGGGATTATCTGCTCTGGCGAAAATGGGTGGACAGGTGAATGTAGCCCAGGCACTGGGGCGTGGAAGGCGTGACGAAGCAGGACATTATGCCTGTTCGGCTGTACAGCTTACGGTAATATTTGCCATTATATTTGCGGTAGTCTGTACGCTTTTTACGGATGAACTGATCGCGCTTTTTCATGTAGGAGATGCAGAGACCGTACGATATGCTGTGGTATATACACGGATCACCTGTGGACTTGTGATATTTTCTTATATGACCGTGGTGCTTACGGGAATTTACACGGCACAGGGAGATTCCAAGACACCACTTGTGGCGAATTTTCTGGGACTGTTTGTGAATGTAGTGTTAGATCCGTTGCTGATACTTGGCGTTGGCCCATTTCCGAGACTGGAAGTAGTCGGCGCGGCAATCGCAACGGTACTGGCGCAGTTTATTGTTATGACGGTGCTGATAATAGGTGTGATCAGAGATGGTAAGAAAAATGTGCTGTCGGGCGGATATCTGTTGCGACCGGCTGAGAAGAAATATTATCAGGGAATCTTTCGGATTGGTGTGCCTACTGCGATT
Organism: bacterium; assembly: GCA_963592205.1. Classification (GTDB taxonomy): domain Bacteria; phylum Bacillota; class Clostridia; order Lachnospirales; family Lachnospiraceae; genus Claveliimonas. The sequence continues at coordinate 5,245 of CAVAVU010000089.1, read as the reverse complement.
CAGAGCACGGCATACTGTGCCATTTCTATGGTGATTACCCGTATGGTGGCGAATTTTGGACCAGCGGCGGTGGCTGTTCAGAGAGTCGGCGGACAGGTAGAAGCATTATCGTGGAATACGGCAGATGGATTTGCAGCATCGATCAATGCATTCTCGGCGCAGAATTACGGTGCGGGCAAGATGGACAGAATTCGCAAGGGATATTGGATCGCATTCCGTACGATCGCAGCATGGGGTTGTCTGATTATGGCGCTCTTTTTCTTCTTTCCGGAACCGTTGTCAGAGATATTCTTCCATGAAGTGGAAGCAATACAGATCTCGGTCAGCTATTTCCTGATCATTGGCATCAGTGAAGCATTTATGAGTGTAGAATTGATGACGATTGGTGCACTGTCCGGTCTTGGAAGAACCAGACTGTGCAGCATCATCAGTATTGTATTTACCGGATCCAGGATTCCGTTTGCAATGGCACTTGCGACAACGTCACTGGGACTGGATGGTATCTGGTGGGCAATGTCTCTGACATCAGTAGTCAAAGGCATCATCTTTACATTAGTATTCCACAGGATTACACATAACGGTCGTTCGTAAGAATGCCATCGTATAGATGTGTATGGAACCGTTTGGTGAATAGATCACATTTACATAGGAAAAGATAATAAATATTCAGTCCGCAGTATTGCAGACTTTCAAAGTTGCCCTGGCCTTTGGCAATGATCACGTCCGCGTGTTCCAGAAGGTCACGGGCTTCTTTTGAAATGTCGGGAAGATAGATGCCCTGCAGACAGGTGCCGTTGCCAATGACCGGAACCAGATCAGGGAGGCCGACCTGACAGGCATCTTCCATAGTCGCATCATTCAGTGCATGACCACCACGGACGATGACATGGACGTTCAGGTCAGGGAACTGAGCCATGATCGTGCGGATGAGAAGTTTGTCTAATACGATCTCTCCACAGTTATCCGTGAGGAGTACCATCGTTTTTGCTGATTCGAGGTCTTTCGTCAACTCTTCAAATATTTGTTCATTTACAGTTTGATCTTTTGCCTGGGACAGGAGATCCATTAATTTTTCGCTGTCTACATCTGACAATACTCCAAAATCAATATAATTGCCTTTCATCACATACTGCACAGCGCGGCGAAGTGGATCATCGGCAGCGGTAATATCGTCATAGATCCAGTCTTCCTGCTCTAACATAAGTTGATTGAAATGAGACTTGATCTCGGTATAATCAGTAAACTGATCAAACATTTCTTTTTGCAGTGTAAGGATACGATTAACGATGACCGGAGAACTCTCGCCGGGCGCTACATCTGTCAGAATGGAAAATAGTTGGCGTATGTAGTCGAGTCGTTCTTCTTCGGTGGCAGTATCCGGATAGTTGGTCAGGTGCTTTTTCAGCAGACACTGGGTACAGTGTGAATTCCATCTTGCTTTCATAATTGATAAAATCCTTTCATTATCGTTGCGTTATATACATAGTATACCGCTTCATGTATAATGAACTCAATAACAAAAATTGTACAAGACTATACAGAAAGTTACAGGGAGTGTATATGAGAGACAAGAATGGAAAATTACAATTAATTCTCCGATTTTCAAAAGGAACCAGAGGATGTTTTATCATTATTCTACTGGCATCGCTTGCGTCTACGCTGCTGAATTCGCTGATTCCGAGAATCTTTGGATTTACGATTGACCGGGTACTTGTGGCAGATGGAATTCCGTATCTGAAGACACATATCTGGCTGATCTCGCTGGTGGTGATCGGCATTGCGCTGGTCAACGGGATTATGATCTATCTGTACCGGAGCCAGACGGCAAAGGCAGGTGAGACATTTGCAAAAAACATGAGGGATATTCTGTTTGCACATGTGCAGAGATTGCCGATGAAGTGGCATGACGGTGTGCAGACGGGAGACATTATCCAGCGGTGTACCGCGGATGTGGAGACGATAAGAAACTTTGTAGTGACTCAGGTGCTGGAAGTGTTTCGTACCGTGTTTCTGCTGGTGGTATCGCTGGTCATGATGCTGACGATGAATGTGAAGCTTACCATGGTAGCGCTTGCATTTACGCCGGTTGTTGTGCTCTATTCCGGCATCTTTTATCATCTGATCGCGAAGAATTATACGGTGGCGGATGAGGCAGAAGGAGATCTGTCAACGGTAGTGCAGGAAAATGCAACGGGAGTGCGTGTGGTGCGTGCATTTGGACGAGAGCGCTTTGAGATTGATCAGTTCGATGAGAAGAATGAGATATTTGCCAGACTCTGGATCCGGCTTGGTACGCTGTCGGGTCTGTACTGGGCAGTCGGAGATCTGATCACGGGATTACAGGTACTGGTGATCGTAACGCTTGGTGCGATTGAAGCGGTACACGGTTCCATTACCGCCGGAGAATTTATTGCATTTGCTTCTTATAATACGACACTGGTATGGCCGGTGCGAAGTCTGGGAAGGATCCTGTCGGAGATGAGTAAGACGGGGGTATCTTTTGACCGTGTGAATTATATTCTGGATTCGGCAGAAGAGAATATGGAACAACATGGCATGGTTCCAGAGCATACGGATATTACATTTGATCAAGTGTGCTTTGCATATGAAGAGCATCAGGATGTGCTGAGAGATGTAAGCTTTCATATTAAAGAAGGAACAACCTGTGGTATTCTCGGAGGAACGGGAAGCGGCAAGACGACAATCGTGCATCTGCTGGATCGGCTGTATGCGTTGGAGAAAGGGACAGTGCAGATCGGCGGTGTGGATATCCGCGATATTCCGAGAGGCTGGATACGCAGTCATGTAGGAATGGTATTGCAGGAGCCGTTTTTATTTTCCAGAACCATCCGGGATAATATTGCGGCAGCCAATCCGGATGCGACGATGGAAGAGATCCGTGAGGCGGCACGGATTGCCTGTGTGGATGATGCGATCATGGCATTTCCGGATGGATATGATACGATCGTGGGTGAACGTGGCGTGACATTGTCCGGCGGACAGAGACAGCGGGTAGCGATTGCAAGAATGTTGATCGCAAAAGCGCCGGTCATGATCTTTGATGATTCGCTTTCAGCGGTGGATGCGGACACGGATGTGCGGATCAGGCGTGCGCTTCGGTCGAAAATGAAAGAAGCTACGGTAATCCTGATCTCGCACCGGATCACGACGTTGATGGAGGCAGATCAGATCCTGGTGCTGAATCATGGCGTGATCGAGGAGTGTGGTACTCATCAGCAGCTGATCCATCACGGTGGCATTTATCAGAAGATCTATGAGATCCAGATGAATCAGGATGACAGGCGGCTGTTACATGAGGAAGAAGAGGGAGGTGATTCTGATGCAGAGTAATAAAAAAGAACCGAAGAGTCTCAGTATCGGAATCTGGAAGAAAATGTTTCCGTTCTTCCGCCCGTATCGTAAGGAGTTCGTGACGACATTTGGACTGAATATACTGCTGATCCTTGTGGATGTGGTCGTGCCATTATTCCAGAGTTATGCGATCGATCATTTTATCGTGCCGGATACGTTGCACGGAATCCAGCCGTTTGCAATTGCATATGCGGGGGTCATCGTTATGCAGACGGTCTGCGTGTTTTTCAGTGTCCGGGCAGCAATTACGATTGAGATGAATGTGGGAAGAGATATGAAGAGAGCGCAGTTTGTGCATTTACAGAAACTTTCCTTTTCCTATTATAATACGACTCCGGTGGGATATATCCATGCGAGGGTAATGAGCGATACATCCAGGATCGCATCTGTGATCGCGTGGGGACTGGTAGATATGTTCTGGGCGTTTGGGTATGTGCTTGGCGTATTCGCAATCATGTTTGCACTGAACTGGAAGCTTGCAATGATCATCATGCTGGTGGTTCCGTTCATTGCAGTGCTGACGCTCGTGTTCCAGAAAAAGATGCTGTTCTGGAACCGTGATATCCGCGAGATCAATTCCGAGATTACGGGTGCGTTTAATGAAGGAATCACAGGGGTAGAGACGAGTAAGACGCTGGCAATGGAAGAATTGAATGATCATGCATTCCGGGACGTGACCGGACGGATGAAGTCGCATTCGATGACGCTCGCGAGACTGACCGCAATCTATATGCCGATGATTCTGTTCTTTAGTTCGGTAGTGACGGCGTTTGTGCTGGCACGAGGCGGATATTTCGTAGAGCATCAGATTATTGCGCTGGGTACGCTGTCGGTATTCCTGTCTTATGCCGTGGGAATCTTTGAACCGATCCAGCAGCTTGCAAGATTGCTGTCTGATATGATTTCCTGTCAGGCGAACATCGAACGGGTGGCGGATCTGCTGGAACAGGAACCGAACATTACCGATACGCCGGAGGTGCTGGAAAAATATGGGGATTCGGCAGAACCGAAGCGGGAGAACTGGGAGCCGATCTGTGGAGATATTGAGTTCCGTGATGTGAGCTTCCGGTATCCGGATGGCAAGGAATATGTGCTGGAGCATTTGAACCTGAAGATTCCGGCCGGAACGACGGTGGCGATTGTAGGTGATACGGGAGCCGGTAAATCAACAATTGTGAATCTGGCAGGCAGATTCTTTGAACCGACCTCGGGTGAGATTCTGATTGATGGCGTGGATTACCGCAAACGGTCGCAGCTGTGGTTGCACAGCCAGATCGGATATGTGCTGCAGAATCCGCATCTGTTCTCCGGTACGATCCGGGAGAATATACGGTATGGAAGGCTGGATGCTACGGATGCGGAAGTAGAAGAAGCCGCAAGACGGGTATCGGCAGACCAGGTGATTGACCGCATGGAGCAGGGATATGATACCAATGTAGGCGAGGGCGGTGACCGGCTCTCGACCGGAGAAAAGCAGCTGATCTCATTTGCCAGAGCGATCCTTGCAAAGCCGAGAATATTCGTGCTGGATGAGGCGACATCATCGATTGATACCTGGACGGAGCAGCTGATTCAGCGGGCAACAGATGAACTGCTGGCAGGGCATACATCATTTATGATCGCGCACCGGCTGTCAACAGTGCGAAATGCAGATCTGATTCTGGTAATGAAGGATGGCAGGATCATCGAACAGGGTAATCACCGGGAGCTGATCCGTAAAAAAGGACAGTATTACAGCCTCTATTCCAGACAGTTTGAAGAGGAACGAATGATGGAAGTATTTGACTGATATTTTGGAGTGATATTTTGGCTAGAATAATTTGACAAGCATTCGTGAAAAGGTTATACTAACAATTAGCAATGTGTATAGTTA
>CAVAVU010000088.1:0-45542 GCA_963592205.1 bacterium | reverse complement strand
CTGAAAAGGTGTATGATGAGTGAAAAGAAAGAAGAAAACATAATTAATCAGCAAAAGACAGAGGAGGAGAGTAAAATGGCGGCAATAGCAAAAACGAGTACGCCTGCATTTATGCTTCGGGCTGATAAGATGGATGAATTTCTGAAAAGAAAGAATACATCTGAAAAAGTGTTGGAACGATTTTACGCACATAAACCAAAGGCTGGTGTAAAAACACCTTTTAAGGAGAACGATGTATAGATACGGGGAAGAAATATCGTATAATTTTAAATTGTTAAGGGTTGAAGATCGTGCAGATCTTCAACTTTTTACATGTGGCAATCAAAGATTAGATAATCATATACACAATGATGTGATAGGAAAGAATGAAATCATTGATGAAGATGGCTTGTATTTTATATGCAGAGATATTGAAACAAATGATATAATAGCTGTGTTTTCACTTGCATCATCAGGGATTATATACAAAGTTGATAAATACACACATTTGCTACCGGCAATTAAAGTCGATGTACTTGCGGTAGATGAAAAGTATCAGAAAATGCATTTTGATAAATTCTCCGAGGAGACGGAAAATCCAGATGATCATTATTTTTTTAGTGACGATATTATGGGGACAATTATCAGGCATTGCAGAAACGTTAGTGAAAAAGACGCATTGGCAGGATATATTGTACTGTATGCAGACAAGAAAGCGTATCGGTATTATGAACGTAATGGTTTTCAGAATTATTCAGAGTTTATGCTGAAAGAGAATAATCAGGAGATTAATCAAAATATACCAATGTATATGCCATTATAAAAGGACAGTATGCAAATGCTGAGTATAAGTGTTTGCATACTGTCCTTTTTGCGTTTGAGCTAAGTAAATTATTGAGTCTTACTGTAAAACTCCGCAATCTTATCCATTCTTGCTGCCATATTCTGGAACAGCATATCAACTAATGTGATTGCTGTCATGGATTCTACGACAACTACGGCGCGGGGGACGATAACAGGATCGTGGCGACCGTGAATCGTGAGTGACAGCGGATTACCATCTTTGTCTACGGTATCCTGTGGCTGTGAAATAGATGGTGTAGGCTTGATGGCTGCCCGGAGAATGATCGTGCTTCCATCACTCATACCCCCCAATATGCCACCGGAATGATTGGTTTCTTTATAAATACCATCTGCATTAGAAGTAAATGCATCGTTATTCTGGCTTCCGGAAGCTTTGGCTGCCTGGAATCCGTCACCGATTTCAAAACCTTTGACAGCACCGATGGACATCATTGCTTTGGCGAGGTTGGCATCCAGTTTTTCAAAGACTGTCTCGCCGATTCCGGCAGGCATATGGTCTACCCGACATTCGATGATGCCGCCGGAGGAATCCTGTGATCGGATACATTCTTCAAGATAAGCAGAAGCTTTTTCTGCATACTCGTTATTTGGCATATATAACGTATTATCTGTGATCGCACTATAGTCGTAGTCCTGTTCCGGAATGTTGACCGGTCCGATGGATTTTGTGTAGGCCATAACCTGGATGCCGAGAGATTCCAGAATCTTGCATGCGACAGCGCCCGCAGCTACGCGTCCAATGGTTTCACGTCCGGAAGAACGTCCGCCGCCACGGTAATCACGGAAGCCATATTTGGCATCGAAAGTGTAGTCTGCATGTCCGGGGCGGTAAGTGTTCATGATATTGCTGTAATCTTTGGATTTCTGATCTTGATTGCGTACCAGGATGGAAATCGGTGTTCCGGTTGTACGTCCCTCAAAGACACCGGATAAGATCTCTGCCTGATCACTTTCCTTGCGCTGGGTAGTGAATTTGCTCTGTCCGGGCTTGCGTCTGTTTAAATAATTCTGAATATCTTCTTCTGACAGAGAGAGTCCTGCCGGACAGCCGTCAATCACAACGCCGACGCCGACACCGTGGGATTCTCCCCATGTAGTAATTCGAAAGATTGTTCCATATGATGAACCTGCCATAGTGTGTATAATCTCCTTAACATAATGTTGAAGCGAAATGTCGTACATATAAAATAACATGTATACATTTAACGCTAGCAGTAGTATTATATCGCATGAATATAAAAAAGGCAATTTATGGAGTGAAAAGTACAGGGAAAAGACAGCGCATGAGTGTTGCGGATAGATAGAAATGTGGTAAAATAAAGAAGATTACATATGAAGGAGAATATCATGAAGAAACTTCTATTGATAGCAACAGGCGGTACAATCGCATCCCGCAATATGGGAGAGGGACTACAGCCGAAGATTACAGGAGAAGAATTACTCAGCTATGTAAAAGACGCAGAGGATTTCTGCGATGTAGATACCGTTGTCCCGTTTATGGTGGACAGCACGAATATCTGTGCGAGACACTGGATACAGCTGGTGCAGATCATTGAGGAACATTACGATCAGTATGACGGATTTGTGCTCTGTCATGGTACAGATACAATGGCATATACGGCAGCAGCATTGTCCTATCTGATCCAGAACAACCGTAAGCCGGTGGTGATCACGGGTGCACAGAAGCCAATCGATCTGGAAATAACCGATGCAAGATCGAATCTGATGGACAGCCTGCGCTTTGCTTCGCATGATAAGGCATGTGGCGTGTCAATCGTATTTGGCGGCAAAGTGATTGTAGGAACGAGAGCGAAGAAAGAATTTTCCAAGAGTTACCATGCATTTTCCAGTATCGACTATCCGGAGATCGCGTTGATCCGGGATCAGCAGATCATTTTTTTCTTTGATGAAAAGGAACAGATGCAGAGAGAAGTTACATTTTACCACCGACTGAATGACAATGTATTGCTTCTGAAGCTGATACCGAGCATGAATCCGGCGGTAGTACGGATGCTGGCACCGTATTATGATGCACTGATTATTGAGTCGTTTGGAGTAGGCGGTATTCCGGATTACGGAGACGATGCATTTATCCGGGCACTGGATGAGTGGTTTGCAAAAGACAAGATGGTGGTGTTATCCACACAGGTTACCCATGAGGGCAGTGATATGGAAGTATACCAGGTGGGAAAGAAGATCAAAGAGCGATTTCCGATACTGGAATCCCATGATATGACACTTGAGGCGACTGTTGCGAAAGTTATGTGGGTACTGGGACAGGGATACGATTCGGAGAAAAGAGCGGAGGCATTTCTGACACCGGTGAACCATGATCTGCTGGTGCAGGAGTAAGACTATAAATCCAATTTAAAAATGGTAAATTCTACTGTACTTTTGGAAACTGCCGTATTATAATTGGGATTGTATTTATGATTGTGAGGAGTATATGATACATGCGAGATAAGAAAAAGAAGAATAAAAAGAATAACTTTTCTTCTATCGCCGGGGACGACATCGAGATTATCGATGATGAAGAACTGTTATCAGAACTTCAAGATGATGAAGGAGTAGACGATTCGGAAGATGAATATGAAGAATCGGATTTAGAACTGGATGACGAGTTGGGTGATCTGGATCAGGATGATGATCTGGATTATGATGAAATAGACGATTCAGATGAAGATGATTCGGACGATGATCTGGAAGAATATGATGAATTTCCGGATGAGGAGGATGATAAGATCACCGAGGGAGATGAACTTATTGAAAAGCATCGCAAGAAGAAACGAAGAAGACGCATTATTTTGGTCGTGATTCTGGCGTTAATCGTACTATATGGTGCGGTATCTGTTTATTTCAGCTTTCATTTCTTCCCGAACACGAAAGTGAATGGAGTGGGATTTTCACTGAGCAGTGCAGAACAGGTACAGGCTCATATGAAAGAAGAAGTCAAAGGATATACATTAAATATGAAAGAATCTGATGGCGGTACAGAGACGATTGACGGAAGTGATATCGACATTGAGTACGTCGCTGATGATTCTGTTGAGAAGCTGATCAAAAAGCAGAATCCATTGTTATGGATTACCGGTTTATGGAAGAGCCAGAATATCGAATCTTCTGTGGGCGTGAAGTATGATAAAGATAAGCTCAGTAAGGTACTTGAGAATCTGGACTGTCTGGCTGAAGAGAATCAGACACCGTCCGTATCTGCCAAGCCGGAATTTACAGGTGAAAAATTTGAGGTTGCCACAGAGCAGATCGGAACAGCAATTGACAAGGATAAATTTACAGAAACTGTTACAAAGGCGATCAACGGCTTCCAGAAAGAAGTGGATCTGATGGAAGAAGACTGCTATATTTTGCCGAAATATACAAAGGATTCACCGGAAGTGGCAGAGGCATGTGAGAAGATGAACAGTGAACTGGGAGCGAATATTACACTGGATTTTTCTCCGAATACAGAAGTGATAGACAGTTCTGTAATTTCTCAGTGGATTACGGTAGATGATAATATGCAGGTAACCTTTAACCAGGATGCAGTAAAGCAGTACATAGCAGATCTTGCAGCGAAGTATGATACAGTCGGCAAGACAAGGAATTTTACTACTGCAACAGGTAACGTAGTGCAGGTTGAAGGTGGCGGTTATGGATGGAAGATTGATCAGAGTGCGGAATATGATGCCCTGATCGCTAATATTCAGAATGCAGAGACGGTTACAAGAGAACCGAATTATGCAAGCCGGGCAGCAACTCATGATGCCAATGACTGGGGTACTACCTATGCGGAAGTTGATCTGACAGCACAGCATATGTATTATATCCAGAACGGACAGGTGGTTATGCAGTGTGATATCGTAACCGGTAACCCGAATAAGGGCAATGCGACACCGCAGGGTATGTATTCACTGTATTATAAGCAGAAGGATCAGGTGCTGCGTGGAAAGAAGCTGGAAGACGGAACTTATGAATATGAGTCTCCTGTGTCTTACTGGATGCCGTTTAACGGTGGTATCGGATTCCATGATGCGTCATGGCAGTCAGCATTTGGCGGAGACCGTTATCAGACATACGGATCACATGGCTGTGTAAATATGCCGCCTGCATCAGCAGCAGAACTTTATAATTATATCGAAGCAGGAGTTCCGGTTATCTGTCATTATTAATGTGAACTTGTAGAGCGCGTTCCGGTGAGAACCGGGGCGCGTATTCTGTGTAATGGAGAATTTGAATAAAGCGGAAAATGAAAGGAAGAAGAATATGTACGAATTATTAAAGAAAGACGGCAGAGCCAAGCGTGGTCGCCTGCATACCGTACACGGGGATATCGAGACGCCGGTATTTATGAATGTGGGGACAGCGGCTGCTATCAAAGGTGCGGTATCTACGGCTGACTTACAGCAGATCGGTACTCAGGTAGAGCTGTCGAATACTTATCATCTTCACGTAAGACCTGGTGATCAGGTGGTGAAGAAAATGGGTGGTCTGCACAAATTCATGGTATGGGACAAGCCAATTCTGACAGACTCTGGTGGATTTCAGGTATTTTCACTGGCAGGACTTCGTAAGATTAAAGAAGAAGGCGTGTATTTTCAGTCACATATTGATGGACACAAGATTTTTATGGGACCGGAAGAGAGTATGCAGATTCAGTCTAATCTGGCATCTACGATTGCAATGGCATTTGATGAATGTCCGTCCAGTGTAGCGGATCGTGATTATATGCAGAAGTCAGTAGACCGTACTACCAGATGGCTGAAGCGTTGCAAAGCAGAGATGGATCGCCTGAACAGCCTGCCGGATACGATCAATAAACATCAGATGTTATTCGGTATCAATCAGGGCGGTATCTATGAAGATATCCGTATCGCTCATGCGGATGAGATTTCCAAATTAGACCTGGATGGTTACGCAGTCGGCGGTCTGGCAGTTGGAGAATCCCATGAGGAAATGTATCGGATTCTGGATGAAGTGGTACCACATCTGCCGGAGAATAAACCGACCTATCTGATGGGAGTCGGGACACCGGCGAATATCCTGGAAGCGGTAGACCGTGGTGTGGATTTCTTTGACTGTGTATATCCAAGCCGTAACGGACGACACGGACATGTATATACTAAACATGGTAAGCTGAATATGTTTAATGCCAGATTTGAGCTGGACGACAGACCGATTGAAGAAGGTTGCGGATGTCCGGCGTGTCAGATGTATTCCAGAGCGTATATCCGTCATCTGCTGAAGGCAAAAGAGATGCTGGGAATGCGTCTGTGTGTACTGCATAATCTGTATTTCTATAATCACCTTATGGAAGAGATCAGAGATGCAATTGATGCAGGATGTTATAAAGAATACAAAGAGAAGACGCTAAAGGGTTTTGAGACACCGGAAGATTAAATTATGTATAACAGCCGGAGATTATCAAGATTATAAAGAGCTTATAAAGAAATCGAAAAAAACCTTGATGAATAGCGGAAAATTGTGTATGATAGCAATAGTGTTTTTTTACAAAGATGGCAGGAGGAATAGGTTATGTTTACATTAGCATCAGGATTAGCTAGCAGCCCACTTGGACTGATTCTTATCTATGCAGTTATTATCGGTGTGTTCTGGTGGTTCCTTATGAGACCACAGAAGAAGGAGCAGAAGAGACTTGCTCAGCTTCTTTCAGAACTGGAAGTTGGAGATACTGTTCTTACAACAAGTGGATTTTACGGTGTGATCATTGACATTACAGACGATGATGTGATCGTAGAGTTCGGAAGCAATAAGAACTGCCGTATCCCAATGCAGAAATCAGCAATCGTTCAGGTTGAGAAACCAGACGCTGAATAATAGCAGAATAAGTGGAGTGTTCTCTGTTTAAAACAGAGGACGCTCCATTTTTTTGCGTTTTTGAACCCCGAAGGGTTGAAAGCAGTAGAAAAATACGATAATATAAGAGATAAAACAGACATAACAGATGTGTTTGTAGATATTGGGATGAAAGGATGAGTCATATGAACCTGAAAATTGGTGTGATTAAAGGGGACGGAATTGGTCCGGAGATAGTAACAGAGGCAATGAAAGTCCTTGATAAAGTAGGAGAGGTATACGGTCATACCTGTCAATATGAGCAGCTTCTGATGGGAGGAGCTTCCATTGATGTACATGGAGTTCCGCTGACAGATGAGACAGTCGAGACAGCAAAAGCATGTGATGCAGTGCTGATGGGATCGATCGGCGGAGATGCCAAGACATCACCTTGGTATAAACTGGAACCGTCAAAACGTCCGGAAGCAGGACTTCTGAAGATCAGAAAAGCATTGAATTTGTTTGCTAATCTGAGACCGGCAGTGTTGTATGATGAGCTGAAGGGAGCCTGCCCGTTAAAAGAAGAGATTACAGAGGGTGGTTTTGACATGATGATCATGCGTGAACTGACCGGTGGACTGTACTTTGGAGAGCGTAAGACAGTAGAAGAAGACGGAGTACGGAAGGCATATGATTCCCTTACATATAATGAAAATGAGATCCGCCGCATTGCAAAGAGAGGTTTTGATATTGCAATGAAGCGCAGAAAGAAAGTGACAAGCGTAGATAAGGCAAATGTGCTGGATTCTTCCAGACTCTGGAGAAAGGTTGTCGAAGAGGTTGCTGAGGATTATCCGGAGGTTACCCTGGAGCATATGCTGGTAGATAACTGTGCGATGCAGTTGGTTCGTGATCCGAAGCAGTTTGATGTCATTCTGACAGAGAATATGTTCGGAGACATTCTTTCGGATGAGGCAAGTATGGTGACTGGTTCTATCGGAATGTTGGCAAGTGCGAGTCTGAATGAGACGAAGTTTGGTCTCTATGAGCCAAGCGGCGGTTCTGCTCCGGATATCGCAGGCAAAGGCATTGCCAATCCAATCGCTACCATTCTTTCAGCAGCAATGATGCTTCGTTTCAGTTTTGATCTGGACAAGGAAGCGGATGCAATCGAACAGGCAGTATCGCAGGTATTAAAGGATGGTTACCGTACCATCGACATTATGTCAGAAGGTAAGAAACAGATCGGAACCGTGGAAATGGGAGATCTGATCGCAGGATATATCAAATAACAGGTTACAGGAGGAAGATAAAATGAGAAGTGATACAGTTACGAAGGGAAAACAGCAGGCACCACATCGTTCGCTGTTTAATGCACTGGGACTTACAAAAGAAGAGATGGAGAGACCATTAGTCGGTATCGTAAGCTCTTACAACGAGATCGTTCCGGGACATATGAATCTGGATAAGATCGTGAACGCCGTAAAGCAGGGCGTAGCAATGGCAGGAGGAACACCGATCGTATTTCCGGCAATCGCAGTCTGTGACGGAATTGCTATGGGACACATCGGTATGAAATACTCTCTGGTCACAAGAGATCTGATCGCAGACTCTACAGAGGCAATGGCAATGGCACATCAGTTTGATGCACTGGTTATGGTTCCGAACTGTGATAAGAACGTACCGGGACTTCTGATGGCTGCAGCAAGAGTCAATGTACCGACCGTATTTGTCAGCGGCGGTCCAATGTTAGCCGGACGCGTACAGGGTAAAAAGACCAGTCTTTCCAGCATGTTTGAGGCAGTAGGAGCTAATGCGGCAGGCACACTTTCTGATGAAGGACTGCTTGAATTTGAGAATAAGACTTGTCCGACCTGTGGATCATGCTCTGGTATGTATACAGCGAACAGCATGAACTGTCTGACAGAGGTACTTGGAATGGGACTTCGCGGAAATGGTACGATCCCTGCAGTATATTCTGAGAGAATCCGTCTTGCAAAACATGCAGGTATGAAAGTTATGGAAATGTGGGAGAAGAATATCCGTCCAAGAGATATCATGACAAAGGATGCAATTCTGAATGCATTGACAGTTGATATGGCACTGGGATGCTCTACCAACAGTATGCTGCATCTGCCGGCAATCGCACATGAGATCGGTATGGACTTTGAGATTGATTTCGCAAATGGAATCAGCGAGAAGACACCAAATCTCTGCCACCTCGCACCGGCAGGTCCGACTTATATGGAAGATCTGAACGAAGCCGGCGGCGTATACGCTGTTATGAAAGAACTGGATAAGCTTGGACTGATCCATAAGGATTGTATGACAGTTACAGGTAAGACAGTTGGAGAGAATATTGAGCACGCAGTGAACCTGAATCCGGAAGTTATCCGTCCGGTAGAGAATCCATATTCTAAGACTGGTGGACTTGCAGTACTGAAAGGTAATCTGGCACCGGATGGAAGCGTTGTAAAGCGTTCTGCAGTTGTAGATGAAATGCTGGTACATGAAGGACCTGCAAGAGTATTCGAGTGTGAAGAAGATGCGATCGCAGCAATCAAGGGTGGCAAGATCGTGGCAGGTGATGTGGTAGTGATCCGTTACGAAGGACCAAAGGGAGGTCCTGGTATGCGTGAGATGCTGAATCCGACTTCAGCCATTGCAGGTATGGGACTTGGCTCAAGTGTAGCATTGATCACAGACGGACGATTCAGCGGAGCATCCAGAGGAGCTTCTATCGGTCACGTATCACCGGAGGCTGCTGTAGGCGGACCGATCGCACTGGTAGAAGAAGGAGATATTATCAAGATCAATATCCCAGAGCTTACACTTCAGCTTGATGTATCCGATGAAGTACTGGAAGAGAGAAGAAAGAACTGGACACCGAGAGAGCCAAAGGTAACTACCGGATATCTTGCAAGATATGCTGCTATGGTTACATCAGGCAACCGTGGTGCAGTACTGGAAGTACCAAAGAATTAATAGACTGATATACAGAGAGGGTTAAAAATGCAGTTAACAGGAGCAGAAATCGTAATCGAATGCCTGAAAGAACAGGGGATAGATACTGTGTTCGGTTATCCGGGCGGAGCGATTTTGAATGTATACGATGAATTATATAAACACAGTGATGAGATTACTCACATCCTGACATCCCATGAACAGGGAGCTGCACATGCAGCAGACGGATATGCAAGAGCCACCGGCAAAGTCGGTGTATGTTTTGCAACCAGCGGACCGGGAGCAACCAATCTGGTTACCGGTATCGCAACCGCATATATGGATTCTATTCCGGTAGTGGCAATTACCTGTAATGTAGGCGTAGCACTTCTTGGAAAAGATAGTTTCCAGGAGATCGATATTGCCGGTATTACAATGCCGATCACCAAGCATAACTATATCGTAAAGGATGTCAATGATCTGGCAGATACGATCCGCAAGGCATTTGTGATCGCACAGACAGGACGTCCGGGTCCGGTTCTGATCGATATTCCGAAGGATGTTACCGCGAATAAGACAGAATACGTGCCGGAGCAGATCGCACCGGTACAGCCATCAGAGGATATCTGCAGAGAAGATCTGGATCATGCGCTGGCTATGATCCGCGAGTCTAAGAAGCCATACATATTTGTAGGAGGCGGTGCGGTGTTATCCGGAGCTTCCAAAGAATTGTACGAATTTGTTAAGAAAGTGGATGCACCGGTTACCGATTCCCTGATGGGAAAAGGCGCATTTCCTGGCACGGATGATCTGTACACAGGCATGCTTGGCATGCACGGAACAAAGAATTCTAACTACGGAGTCAGTGAATGTGACCTGCTGATCGTACTGGGAGCAAGATTCAGTGACCGTGTTACCGGCAATGCAAAAAAATTTGCAAGCAATGCTAAGATTCTACAGTTTGATGTAGATGCGGCAGAAATGAATAAAAACGTATTGATTGATGAAGGTGTGATCGGAGATCTGAAAGTAGTGTTGGACCGGATCAACAAAGAATTGGAGCAGCAGGATCATGCAGAGTGGATCGCGAAGATCCGTGATTACAAAGAAAAATATCCGCTTACTTACCATCCGGAAGGACTGACAGGTCCATATGTGGTAGAAGAGATCTACCGTCAGACGGAAGGTAAAGCAATCATTGTCACAGAGGTAGGACAGAACCAGATGTGGGCAGCGCAGTTCTACAAATATACAGAGCCACGTACATTGCTGACATCCGGTGGACTGGGAACCATGGGATACGGTCTTGGAGCATCACTTGGTGCGAAGATGGGACGTCCGGATAAAGTGGTTGTCAATGTGGCAGGAGACGGATGTTTCCGTATGAATATGAATGAGATCGCAACAGCGGTCAGACATAATATCCCGATCATTCAGGTGGTTGTGAATAACCATGTGCTTGGTATGGTACGTCAGTGGCAGGATCTGTTCTATGGACAGAGATATTCCGCAACGGTATTGAATGATGCAGTTGACTTTGTAAAACTGGCAGAAGCGATGGGAGCTGCAGGATTCCGTGCAACATCCAGAGAAGAATTCCAGGAGATATTTGCAAAGGCGCTACAACTTGGTAAACCTGTGGTTATCGATTGTCAGATCGATTCGGATGAGAAGGTGTGGCCAATGGTTGCACCGGGAGCCGCAATCAGTGAAGCATTCGATGAACACGATTTAAATAATAAGTAAAAACGGAGGACAAAAAGATGAGCAGAGTGTACAATTTTTCAGCAGGCCCGGCAGTATTGCCGGAAGAAGTTCTGAGTGAAGCAGCAGCAGAAATGATGGATTACAACGGAACCGGAATGTCGGTAATGGAAATGAGTCACCGCTCGCAGGCCTTCCAGGAGATTATCGATACTGCTGAGGCAGATCTGAGGGAACTGATGAATATTCCGGATAACTACAAAGTGCTGTTCCTGCAGGGAGGAGCATCTCAGCAGTTTGCGATGATTCCAATGAATCTTATGAAACACGGAGAGGCAGATTATATCGTGACCGGACAGTGGGCAAAGAAAGCATGGCAGGAAGCTCAGAAGTACGGCGAGGCGAATAAGATCGCAACGTCCGAGGATAAGACATTTTCTTATATCCCGGACTGCTCTGATCTGCCGATCTCAGAGAATGCAGATTATGTATATATCTGCGAAAATAACACAATTTACGGAACGAAGTATAAAGAGCTTCCGAATACCAAGGGTAAGATCCTGGTATCCGATGTATCTTCCTGCTTCCTGTCAGAACCAGTAGATGTAAGCAAATATGGCATTATCTACGGTGGCGTGCAGAAGAATATCGGACCTGCAGGTGTGGTTATCGTGATCATCCGTGAAGATCTGATCACAGATGATGTACTCGAAGGTACACCGACCATGTTGAAATATAAGACGCATGCAGATGCCGGATCACTCTATAACACACCGCCGGCTTATGGTATTTATATCTGCGGTAAGGTGTTTAAATGGCTGAAAAAGCAGGGCGGTCTGGAAGCAATGAAAGAACGCAATGAGAAGAAAGCAAAGCTTCTCTATGATTATCTGGACGAGAGTCGTCTGTTCAAAGGAACGGTAGAAAAGAAAGACCGTTCGCTGATGAATGTACCGTTTGTGACAGGAGATAAGGAACTGGATGCCAAATTCGTAAAAGAGGCGAAAGAGGCAGGTCTGGAGAACCTGAAAGGTCACAGAACCGTAGGTGGTATGCGTGCAAGTATCTACAACGCAATGCCATATGAAGGAGTAGAAGCACTGGTAACATTCATGAAGAAATTTGAGGAGGCGAATCTGTAATGTACAAATATTATTGTTTTAATGCAATCGCAGAAAGTGGACTGGCGAATCTCAGCGAAGAGTTTGTACCGGTCAGTGATGCTAAAGATGCAGATGGAATTCTGGTAAGAAGTGCAGCACTGCATGATCTGGAATTTGGCAAAAATCTGAAAGTAATCGCAAGAGCGGGAGCCGGTGTGAATAATATCCCATTGGACCGCTGTGCAGAAGAGGGAATTGTAGTATTTAATACACCGGGAGCGAATGCCAACGGTGTAAAGGAACTGGTCATTGCAGGCATGCTGCTGGCATCCAGAGATATCCTGGGTGGTATTAACTGGGTACAGGAAAATGAAGAAGACGGTAATATCGCCAAAGATGCTGAGAAAGCCAAAAAAGCTTTTGCAGGCTGTGAGCTGGAAGGCAAGAAACTTGGCGTAATCGGTCTTGGAGCGATCGGTGTGCTGGTAGCTAATGCAGCACAGAACCTGGGAATGGACGTATACGGTTACGATCCATACCTGTCTGTGGAGTCTGCATGGAAGATTTCCAGAGGGATCCATCATGCAAGAACAGTGGATGAGATCTACAGTGAATGCGATTATGTTACCATTCATGTACCGGCACTGGACAGCACAAAGGGAATGATCGATGCAGATGCCATAGGACTTATGAAAGACGGCGTGGTAGTGCTTAACTTTGCAAGAGACGTGCTGGTAAACAGTGAAGCCGTGGTAGACGGTCTGGTATCCGGTAAGATCAAGCATTACGTTACGGACTTCCCAACACCGGAGATTGCAGGTGTAAAGGGCGCTATTGTTATTCCGCATCTTGGCGCATCTACCGCAGAGGCAGAGGAGAACTGTGCGAAAATGGCAGTCAAGGAGATGCGTAATTATCTGGAATACGGTAATATCAAGAACTCTGTCAATTATCCGAACTGTGATATGGGATATCCGGGAGAGAACAAACGTATCACACTTCTTCACCATAATATCCCGAATATGATTGGCCAGATCACGGGAGTTCTGGCAAAGGATAATATGAACATTGCGGATATGTCCAATAAGAGCAAAGGCAGCTATGCATATACTATGATTGATATCGATTCTGATATTCCGGAATCTGTGAAGAAGGATCTGGAAGCGATAGAGGGTATCCTTCGTGTACGCATTTTGAATTAGTATCATCTTGAGCCCTGGAAACCATAACAAATGACTATGTTACGGAATTGTTACGATTATTAGGAATTGGTTAAGAAACCAATACCGTAATTCTTAATTCTTGAAAAAGCGACACCCCTTTCTTGTGTACGCAAGAGAGGGGTGTTATACTTTTGGTAGTGTGTGGTTACACGTAAGAGAAATGAGAGGGGTACTAATGGATAAGGAAAGAATCTCCCAAAGAAGGAGACGTTTAAAGCAAATACGGCGTAGACGAAAGATCAAGAGAATAGTAGCAGCAGGGATGCTGTTTTTAATGGTTATTATAGTGGCTCAGGTAGTCCGGGCAGTGGGGAAAAGCAGAATTGCACAGATTACGCTACAGGCTGATAACCAGTCGATCATGCAGGATGAAAAAGTACCGGAATTAACGGTATCGGTAAGTTGTGATGAAAAGAAGGAAAAGAAAGTTCTGGATAAAGATAAGAACTATACAGTAAAAGATCTGATCAAAGAATTAAAAAGTGGCAGTGATTACTCGATTGAGTGTGATGCTGACGGTACCAAAGAAGGAAAATTCCCGATTAAGCTTACCCTTTCTAAAGAATTATCCGAAAAGTTTGAGTCAGACTGGGATGGAAAAGCGAATATTGTCGTTACGAAGGGTTATCTGACGGTTAAGAATAAAGTCGGTAAATGGAAAGGCAATAAGTTTCAGAAGTACGATGGAAGTTATGTAGAGAATGATTTTGTCGTATCCAAGGGGAAGACTTATTATTTTGGTGATGATGGAAAGAAAGTCACCGGCTGGCAGGATATCAATGGAAAAAAATATTTCTTTACGAAAAAAGGTGCAATGGAATCTTCTGATTGGAAGAAAGATGGAGATAAAACATATTATCTTACGGATAACGGTTCGGCAATGACTGGTTGGATGGAGCAGGGAAAAGATACATATTATTTTGATGCAGATGGGGTGATGCTTACAGGCAAGCAACAGATTGGTTCGGCAAAATGTGTGTTTGGGAATGACGGCAAATTACAATCCAGAGAAACGAAGATTGATCCGAATAAACCAATGATGGCACTGACTTTTGATGACGGACCGGGAGAGCGGACGCATGAACTTCTTGATATGCTGGAGGAATACGATGCACACGCGACATTTTTTATGCAGGGTATTCATGTGAGTCAGTATGCTGATGACGTGGAGAGAATGAAAGAGATTGGCTGTGAGATTGGTAACCATTCCTATGATCATCCACAGCTTACCGGTGAGGCAGATGGAGGAGCATCACAGGTTGCAAAAACCAATGAACTTCTGAAACAGGCCTGTGGCCAGCCGGCTACGGTTCTCCGACCACCATATGGTGCGGTTGACGACAAGGTAAAGGCTGCAGTCGGTATGCCGATGATTCTGTGGAATATTGATACACTGGACTGGAAGACTAAGAATACTCAGAGTACGATCGACAGTGTGCTGAACACAGCGGATGACGGAGATATTGTGCTGATGCATGATATTCACAGTTCAACGGTGGATGCGGCTCTACAGCTTATACCTAAGCTGATCGAGAACGGCTACCAGCTTGTAACGGTAACGGAAATGGCGCAAGCAAGAGGTGAGACACTTCAGAACGGTAAAGTATATACGGATTTTAATAAATAGAACGAATGATAAACGCCCGATCGGTGAGTAACCGGTCGGGCGTTAGTTCCTTTTAATTATTGATTTTACGCTTCTCCAACAGTGCATGAATCTTATCGGTTGGATTCAGTACCTTACTGATGGACTTGTCATGATTCAGAGATTCAATGATCAATGCGATGAATTTGCTCATGTCAGCGATAGCAAAATATGGCTTGTCATTTACCTCCGGTGGGAGATAAGTCAGGTTAGTGGTAACAACCTTGTTGATATAACCTTTTTCGTAATACTCATCAAAGTGGGCAAATCCGTCGGTAAAGAGTCCAAATGTGGTGCAGACAAATACTCGTCCAGCGCCTCTTGCTTTTAACTGCTTAGCTACGTCCAGCATACTGTCGCCGGAAGAGATCATATCATCGATAACGATCAGATCCTTGCCCTTCAGGTCAGAACCAAGGAATTCATGAGCAACAATTGGATTCTTTCCATTTACGATGGTAGAGTAATCACGGCGCTTATAGAACATACCCATGTCTACGCCAAGTACGTTAGACAGGTATACGGCACGGTGCATAGCGCCTTCGTCCGGACTTACGATCATCAGGTGATCCTTGTCAATCACAAGATCCGGTACTGCACGGAGCAGTGCTTTCATGAACTGATACTGAGGTGAGAAATTATCGAAACCGATCAGTGGAATCGAATTCTGTACGCGTGGATCGTGAGCATCGAAGGTAATGATATTCTCTACACCCATATCTACTAATTCCTGCATAGCCAGTGCGCAGTCTAAGGATTCCCGCTTGGTACGTTTGTGCTGACGGCTTTCGTACAGGAACGGCATAATAACAGAGACACGATGAGCTTTTCCCTGAGCCGCTGAGATAATACGTTTCAGATCCTGATAGTGATCATCCGGTGACATGTGGTTCTGGAAGCCATTAACTGTATAGGTCAGGCTGTAATTGCACACATCTACCATCAGGAACAGGTCGGAACCACGAATGGATTCACCGATATAACCTTTGGCTTCACCGCTTCCAAAACGCGGGCATTTGCAGTCAATCAGAAAATTGTCGGAATGATAATTGGCAAAAAGCGGAGAATTCAGGATCTCCGTCTGTGCCTCCTTACGGAAATTAACAATATGATCGTTTACTTTTTCTCCAAGTCCTCTGCAGCTTTCCAGTGCGGCAATCTTAAGTGGAGCTACAGGTAAGGACTGCTCAAGATATTTGATGTTTGTCATTTGTGTCTCCTAACATTTGATAAGTTTATAGTGTCTACATATTACTTATATCACTTTTCTTATAAAAAGGTCAACCAATTCTGAAGAAATGTGTTATAATGAGCGATAGCTAAATTGATTTAGAGGAGGAAGTTATGGGAAAACCAGTAGTAGCCATCGTTGGAAGACCGAATGTAGGTAAGTCTACATTGTTCAATGTATTGGCAGGAGAGATGATTTCAATCGTGAAAGATACTCCGGGCGTTACAAGAGACCGTATCTATGCGGACGTGAACTGGCTGGACCGGGATTTTACACTGATAGATACCGGCGGTATTGAACCGGAGAGTAAAGATATTATTATTTCGCAGATGAGAGAGCAGGCACAGATCGCCATTGACACGGCAGATGTGATCGTATTTATCACAGATGTGCGACAGGGACTGATCGATGCTGACTTTAAGGTAGCAGATCTTCTGCGCCGTTCCGGTAAGCCGGTTGTGCTGACTGTTAATAAGGTGGACAACTTTGACAAGTTCATGCCGGATGTATATGAATTTTATAATCTGGGTATCGGAGATCCGGTACCGATCTCCGCGTCTTCAAGACTTGGACTGGGAGATTTTCTGGATGAAGTCGTTGCACATTTTCCGGAGCATACAGGCGAAGAAGAAGAGGATGAACGTCCGAGAGTAGCGATTGTAGGTAAGCCGAATGTAGGCAAGTCTTCGATTGTGAACCGTCTGGTCGGCAAGCAGCGTGTGATCGTGTCTAATGTGGCGGGAACTACCCGTGATGCCATTGACACAGAGATCGTGCATAATGGCAAGGAATATGTATTTATCGATACTGCGGGACTGCGTAGAAAGAACAAGATTAAGGAAGAGCTGGAGCGTTACAGTATTATCCGTACGGTAACGGCCGTAGAGCGTGCAGATGTGGTGCTGGTAGTGATCGATGCCACAGAGGGCGTGACAGAGCAGGATGCCAAGATCGCAGGTATTGCGCATGAGCGTGGCAAGGGTATTATCATTGTGGTTAACAAATGGGATGCCATTGAGAAGAATGATAAGACGATGCGTGAGTATGAGAACAAGATCCGTCAGGTGCTGTCATTTATTCCATATGCAGAGATCATGTATGTATCTGCAGAGACCGGACAGCGTTTGCCGAAGATGTTTGATATGATCGATATGGTGATCGAGAATCAGACACTTCGTATTGCGACAGGTGTGCTGAACGAGATCATGACAGAGGCAGTAGCGATGCAGCAGCCGCCGTCAGATAAGGGTAAGAGACTGAAACTCTACTATATTACACAGGTAGCGATCAAGCCGCCGACATTTGTAATATTCGTGAATGATAAAGAACTGATGCATTTCTCCTACACCAGATATCTGGAGAACCGGATCAGAGAAGCGTTTGGCTTCCGTGGAACAGCACTGAAGTTCTTTATCCGCGAGAGAAAGGAGAAAGATCAGTAGCTATGGAACGACTGATATGTTTGGTGATCGGATATGCGTTTGGTCTGATCCAGACCGGATATCTCTATGGTAAGAGCCAGCATCTGGATATCCGCAAGTATGGAAGCGGTAATGCCGGAACGACTAATGTTCTGAGAACACTCGGATGGAAAGCAGGAGTCATCACATTCTTGGGAGACTCGTTCAAATGTATCATTGCAGTGGTGTTAGTACATCTGATCTTTGGAAAGACACATGCGGATATTATACAGGTGCTTGCGATGTACACCGGTATGGGAGCAGTGCTTGGACACAACTATCCGTTTTATATGAATTTTAAAGGTGGTAAGGGAATTGCAGTTACCGCCGGACTGATCGCAAGTACGACGAATATATGGATCGTGCTGATCTGTGCGGCAGTTTTTCTGGGATTGTCAGCAGGGACAAAGTATGTATCTGTGGGTTCACTTACGGTAGTTGTGACTTATCTGATCTGTGTGGTCGTGTACGGGCAGATGGGAGGCTATCACGTGACAGGCGGACATCTTTATGAAATATACGGAATTGCCGTATTGTTGGTGATCTCTGCATTCTACAAGCATAAGGCGAATATTGTCCGTCTGATGAATGGCACGGAGAATAAATTATCAGTAGGAAAGAAATCATAATCTGGAGTATGATCTGATAAGGAGGTATAAGATGGCGAATATCGGAGTGATCGGAGCAGGAAGTTGGGGAACTGCATTGGCATTGCTTTTGGATAAGAACGGACATGCAGTGACAGAATGGTCGCACAGACCGGAGGAAGCGGAAGAACTTTCAAGAACCAGAGAGCATAAATCCAAGCTTCCGGGTGTGAAGCTGCCGGAGACGATGACATTTACCGGAGATCTGGAAGAGGCAGTCAGAGGAAAAGAAGTGCTGATCATGGCTGTACCGTCTACTGCAGTACGAAGCACAGCAGCTAAGATCAGACCATATCTTACCAGGGGACAGATTGTTGTAGATGTGGCGAAGGGAATTGAAGAAGACACGCTGATGACTCTGAGCCAGCAGATCGAACAGGAACTGCCGGATGCAGATGTGGCGATACTGTCCGGACCAAGCCATGCAGAAGAGGTAGGAAGAGGACTTCCGACCAGCGTGGTAGTAGGTGCGAAGACCCGTGAGACCGCAGAGTATCTGCAGGGATTATTTATGAATGAAGTATTTCGCGTATATACAAGTCCGGATATGCTTGGTATGGAGCTTGGCGGATCACTGAAGAATGTGATCGCGCTTGCGGCGGGTATCGCAGACGGTCTTGGATATGGGGATAATGCAAAAGCAGCATTGATCACCAGAGGGATTCATGAGATATCCAGACTGGGTGTGAAGATGGGCGGAGCGATCGAGAGCTTTACCGGACTTACCGGAGTGGGCGATCTGATCGTAACATGCGCCAGCGTCCACAGCCGTAACCGCAAAGCCGGTTATCTGATCGGACAGGGCAGAACCATGCAGGAAGCCATGGACGAAGTCAAGATGGTAGTGGAAGGTGTATATTCTACCAAAGCAGCCGTGAAGCTTGGTAAGAAATACGGCGTGGATATGCCGATCGTAGAGCAGGTCAATGCAGTCCTGTTTGAAGGCAAGAATGCAGCAGAAGCAGTAAATGATCTGATGATGCGTGACGGCAAGCCGGAGCATACAGCAAAGCCATGGAGTTAACATACTGCCTGTAGTATGTGAGAAGAACAGAATAACGAATGTTCAGAATGCGTCGGGATAAGCCCGGCGCATTTTCTATGCATAATTTTCGGTGCGTCCCAATATAATGGGGTAAAGAGGTGGACAAAGGTGAATAAAAAGACAAATAATCTGGAAAGTATATGGAAGATTCTGCCACGCCGCATCCGGGAGCCGTTGATCGCACAGATACCGGATGAAGACAGTCTGCAGGAGATCAGGCTTCGGGCAGGACAGGAAGTATTGTTTTATTGTGATGGACAGGAGTACGCGCTTAAGACAAAAGAGAGGTGTATGATAACGCCGGAGGAAGTACAGGAGACAATTCAGTATGCAACCGGATATTCACTGTATGCATACGAACAGGAATTGAAACAGGGATATATTACTATCGAAGGCGGACATCGGATCGGTATTGCCGGACAGGTCATACTGGATCAGAATGGCGTACGCAATTTCCGTTATATATCTTCAGTAAATATCCGTGTTGCACACCAGGTCAGAGGCTGTGCCGATATGGTGATGCCGTTCCTGATCAATCAGGGCAATGTATACAGTACGCTGATCATAGCACCGCCGGGGTGCGGTAAGACGACACTGCTCAGAGATCTGCTCCGTCAGATCGCAAATGGATGTGATCATTTGAGAGGAAAGACGGTTGGAGTGGTGGATGAGCGGTCAGAGCTTGGCGGCTGTTATCTTGGAATCAGACAGAATGATCTTGGAACACGGACAGATCTTCTGGACGCCTGCCCGAAGGCTGACGGTATGCTGATGCTGATCCGCAGTATGGGACCGGAGGTGATTGCGGTGGACGAGATCGGCAGCGCGGAAGAAGTGGGAATTCTACGCTATGCCATGCACTGTGGCTGCAGAACACTTGCAACGGTTCATGGGGAGAGCTATCAGGAGATTCGAGATAAACCACTGTTTGAAGATTTCTTCCAGATGCGGTTGTTTGAACGGTATGTTGTGCTGCACCGTGGAGAACAGATCGGACAATTGGAAGGAATTTACGATCATCAGGGAGTGCGGATATGTTGAAGTCTGTAGAGGTGGGAACGATATGCTGAAGCTTGTGGGAGGATTTCTTACCATTTTGTCAGGAAGTCTGATCGGTGGATATTTTGCCTGGGAACAGGACCGGCTCTGTCAGGAAATGCGATATTTGCAGGGAATGCTGATGCGGCTTCGGGGAGAACTCTGGTATTCGAGAACGATGCTTCCTGAGATATTCAAAAGGCTTGCCGGGGTACTGAAAGAACCGTATTGCAGCTGGCTTACGCAGCTGGCAGAACGGATGTACAGAAAAGACAGCGGTGACCTTGCGGAGATATGGAGTCAGGAAGTGACAATGTATTTGACGGCAGATATTCTTCCGGAAGAGGAACGATTACGTCTTATGGAACTTGGAAGTCTGCTTGGACATGCGGATATTGAAATGCAGATCCGTTATCTGGATCATTATCTGGAACAGCTTGCGGATGCCATAAAGAAAAGGCAGGCAGCGCTTGGAGATAAGAAAAAGCTGTATCGCAGTCTTGGAGTAATCGGAGGCATACTGACAGCGGTGATGCTGATATAAGAGGAGGATATATGGGGGTAAATCTGATATTTAAGATAGCGGCAGTAGGCATACTGGTGTCGGTACTGGGACAGGTGCTGAAGCACAGTGGCAGGGAGGAACAGGCATTTCTGACAAGCCTTGCAGGACTTGTGCTGGTGTTGTTCTGGATCGTGCCGTATATCTATGATCTGTTTGAATCCATACGAGATTTGTTTTCGCTATGATTGCCAGATGCAGAAATGGGGGATGGGTATGAGTATGCTGCATGTGGGGGTACTGGGAGTAGCAGGTGCGCTTCTGGCAGTGCAGTTTAAAGGTGGAAAAAGTGAATACAGTACATATATTGCGCTGGGAGTGAGCGTGCTGATCTTTGCAGCGGTACTTGGGCAGTTGGAAGTATTGGCAGACACTGTGCGTGAAATCGGGGATGTCATTGGTCTGGATGGATCTTACATCCGCACGATGCTGAAAATGATCGGAATTACCTATGCTGCGGAACTTGCTTCCGGTATCTGTAAGGATGCGGGATATCAGGCAATTGCGGTGCAGCTTGAGATATTTGGAAAACTGATGATCATGGTGCTTAGTATTCCGATATTGTTGACGGTACTTCAGACAATCGGAGAGTTTCTGCCATGAGAAAGGAACGATCAGGCAGCAGGTTTCTTCTGATAAGAATGTTTATATCGATAGTGCTGTGTGGACTCGTTGTGTGGTTGGAAGGAAGTTTCAGATGTATGGGTGTGGTATATGCCAGTGAGACGGAATCCGCACAGACAACGGAGGATACACAGACAGCAGACGATATGTGGATATCAGAAGAAATGCAGGCGAAGAGTGCGGAATTGTTGGATGCTATGGATTTTTCGGATCTTGACCGGATGATGGAAGATCTGTTTCCGCAAGAATCGGTGAGTTTCTCGGATGCAGTAAGACAGCTTGCAGCAGGAAATACGGATGAGGGAGGTAGTGCCATGCGGAAGCTGTTACGGGAACGGCTGCTTGGCGCGTGGGAAGTGAACCGGAAAAGCATGTTGTATCTGATCTTGTTGTCTATCGTATCAGCAGTTTTTATCAGCTTTTCGGAGATTTTCCAGACCAGACAGGTGTCTCAGATCAGTTTTTATATGATCTATCTGTTGATAATCGGAATTTGTCTGGCATCATTTCAGTCAGCATCAGCATGGATGACAGATGGAATCCATACACTGACCGGATTTATGAAGGTGCTGTATCCAATATATTTTGCGGCGGTTACCGTGGCAAAAGGGAGTGTAAGTTCCCTTGCATTTTATCATCTGGCAATCATTCTGATCGTGGTGATCGAAGAACTGATGTTACATCTGATCGTGCCGGGGATTCATATGTATGTGCTGATCCGGGTGATGAACAGCTTACAGACAGAAGATTATCTGTCTAAATTTGCAGAGTTATTGGAGACTGTGATCGGCTGGGGGATTAAAACAATGCTGGGCGGCATGATCGGACTGAACGTGATACAGGGGATGCTTGGCCCGGCAATTGATACGGTGAAACGGAGTGCTGTGACCAGAGGCATGGAAGCCATTCCGGGAGTCGGGGATCTGCTTGGAGGCACAGCGGAAGTGATACTCGGTACAGCCGTACTGATTAAAAACAGCATTGGCATCGTAGGAATGTTGGTTTGTCTGGTACTCTGCCTTGCACCGCTGTTGCAGCTTGTGGTGATCACGCTGGGGTACAAGCTTGCGGCGGCACTGGTACAGCCGGTATCGGACGCAAGGATCACAGAATGTATCAGTGGAGTAGGGGAAGGATGCAGGATGCTTGTGAATTGTATCTTTGTCAGCGGGATTTTATTCCTGGTGACAATTGCGATAGTAACCTATACGACAGGAATGTAGCCGGACATAAATATAGCGGAACAGGAATGGGAGATAAGATGGAAAAATTATATGACTGGATCCGACAGATTGCATATGTGATGGTGCTGATCTCGGTGATCATGCAGCTTGCAGCAGGAAAACAATATCAGAAATATATCAGACTGTATACAGGGATTATTCTGATCCTGTTTATGCTTGCTCCGGTGCTTCGGATATTTGGAACGGATACAACGGGATTCATGGAGCAGGCAGAGAAAAAGTATACAGAGATGGTAGAGCAGATAGAGACGAGGGCAGCAGAGCTGGAACAGGAAGCAGATCAGCCGGAAGAATCGGAAAATGACCAGACAGGATCAGGACGGATAGAAGTGGGGGAGATTCGGATTGGAAGGTAAGAAGGGACTACCGAAGATGGATGTAAAAAAGCTTATCGGGAAATGTAAAGATCTGTGTCACAGAAAAGACCGTCTGCTGATCATGCTGCTTACAGGTATTCTGTTGCTGGTAATCGCAGTTCCGTTTCCAAATAGCAGTGATACCGGAAGCGGAGCAGTGTATTCCGGTAAAACAGACAATACTTCGGGGACGGTAACCGGGAATGAAAATAGCAGTACAGAAGCGTATGCGGAATATCTGGAACGTAAACTTGCGGCGGCGCTATCGGAGGTGCAGGGAGTGGGGCAGGCGGAAGTGATGATCACGATGGCATCTTCTTCGGAAAAGATTCTTGGTGCAGACAGCGAGTCAGAGAGTGAATCGGTGAAAGAATCGGACAGTCAGGGTGGCAGCAGAAGTACGATTCAGAATCGCAGTTCCCAGACAGCAATCTATGATAATAAGGATAACAGTGAGGGTTCGCCATATGTGACAAAAGAACTGACGCCGGAGGTGTCTGGGATCATCGTAGTCGCAGAGGGCGGTGATGATCCTGTGGTTGTACAGAATATAATAGAGGCTGTGCAGGCATTATTCGAGATAGACACGCATAAAATAAAGGTAATGAAACGTAATTAAATTCAGCACAAGGAGGAAAATGGTGTGAAGCATAGGGTGCGAAGAAATCAGCTGGTGATCGCAGGACTTGCAATTATGATCGCGGCAGCGGGATATCTGAATTATTCCGGAAAATTACTGGGAGGAAAGGATCAGTCTAAAGAGACCAGCAGCGACCTTGCCAATATGGAACTTCTGGACATTTTCGAGGAAGATGTATCGGCTGCAAATGGAGATATTAAGAGCAATGATGGCGAGGAAGACGGTACTGTGGACGGAACGCCGGGCGAAGCAGTGCTGACAAGCGGCGATGCCAGTGCAGTGGTGGCAGAAGCAAAAGTTACCCGCGAGCAGGTACGCGCCAAGAACAAAGAATCCCTGATGGAGATTATTGACAATAAGAATCTCAGTGATGCCCAGAAACAGGAAGCAGTAGATCAGCTGCTGCTAATGACGGATCTTGCGGAAAAAGAAGCGGCAGCAGAGACAATGCTTGCGTCAAAGGGGTTCAAAGAAGCAGTGGTAAGCCTCACTTCTGACGGAGCAGATGTAGTGATCAGTGCGGCAGAATTATCCGAGGCGAATCGTGCACAGATTGAAGATATTGTTACCAGAAAGACAGGAGTTGCAGCGGAAAATATCGTGATCAACCCGGTTGCGGCAACAGAAAATTAAAGTTGGAAAACAGACAGGAAATATAATGAAAAAAGGCAGAAAGTCTCTGAAGATCGGAAGAATGGTTTTCAGGGACTTTTTAACGTATTTTTAACACGATTTATGACGTAAATAATTGACAAAAAGTTTATTAGTAGTATAATCAAAATCGTGCGAAAGTTTAGTAAAAACATATTTTGGGTTTAGAAATATTGTGATTCAGAATAAAAGTTACAAAAGGAAAGAAGGAACGGTATGGAACTGGAGTACGTGAATGAACATATCGGAAGAAAAATTAAGGATCTTCGCAATCAGAACGGACTGACACAACAGGAACTGGCTGACAGAACGGAGCTTACCAAGGGATTCATTTCCCAGCTTGAGCGAGGGCAGGTATCACCGTCAGTAGGGACGCTGTTAGACCTGATCGAATGTCTGGGAACGACAGCATCGGATTTCTTCAAAGAGACAGAAGAAGAGCAGGTTGTATTTTCGGAGAACGGATTCTTTGAAAAGGTCGATGATGCAGGCAATCAGATACAATGGATCGTGCCGACAGCACAGAAGTATCAGATGGAGCCGCTGCTTGTCACACTTGCGCCACATCAGAGACTGGATGAAGACAAACCGCACAGCGGCGAAGAATTCGGATATCTGATGTCGGGAAGAGTGAAGCTGCATCTGGGGGACAAAGTTTATCAGGTGAAAGCAGGGAACAGCTTCTATTATCCGGCGAAGGAGAAGCACTGGATCGAGAATCCGGGCAGCAGACCGGCAAAATTCATATGGGTCAGTACACCGCCTAATTTTTAGAGAAAGCAGAACGGGGGATAAAGATGGAGAACACGAAAAACATCATTGAATTAAAACATATTACAAAGACATATGAGGATGGATTTACTGCAGTTTCTGATTTCAATCTGGAGGTAAAACAGGGCGAGTTTATCACATTTCTCGGACCATCCGGATGCGGCAAGACGACGACGCTCCGCATGATCGCAGGATTTGATATTCCGTCAGAGGGTGAGATTCTGTTAAATGGCAAGCCGATCACAGAGCTGCCACCGAATAAGCGCCCGATCAATACGGTATTTCAGCGTTATGCGTTATTTCCGCATATGAATATTTTTGACAATATCGCATTTGGGTTGAAGCAGAAAAAGACACCGAAGAATAAGATCGTAAAAAAGGTTAAGAAGGCATTGGAGCTTGTGGATCTGGAAGGATTTGAGAACCGGAGCGTGAGCACTCTGTCCGGTGGACAGCAGCAGCGTGTAGCGATTGCGAGAGCCGTTGTCAATGAACCACAGATACTGCTGTTGGATGAGCCGCTTGGCGCGCTGGATCTGAAAATGAGAAAAGAGATGCAGTTAGAGCTGAAAGCTATGCACAGAGAACTGGGCATTACGTTTATCTACGTAACCCATGATCAGGAAGAGGCACTTACCATGTCAGATAAGATCGTGGTTATGTCAGAAGGTAAGATGCAGCAGATCGGTACACCGGAAGACATTTACAATGAGCCGATCAATGCATTCGTAGCTGACTTTATCGGTGAGAGTAATATCTTTAACGGCATCGTGACAGGAAAGCTGAAGGCACGTTTCTGTGGCGGTGAATTTACCTGTGTGGACGATATGAAAGAAGGTACACACATCACAGCGGTAGTGCGCCCGGAGGATGTGCAGATTACTGCACCTGAAAATGGAACCATCCGCGGCACTGTAACATCGGTGATCTTTAAGGGAATGCATTATGAGATTACGATCGAGTCGGGGAAAAATGAGATCGTAGCCCAGTCAGTCAATGTGGCGAAGGTCGGTCAGCATGTGGGTATTACGGTAGAGCCTGACAATATCCATCTGATGGTCGCAGAAGATCATACGAACTTTTTTAAGGTTGAGATTAATAAGAACAAAGAACTCGAATACAATGATACCGTTCTGGATGTAAGTCTGACCGATATTATCAAGGGCAGTCGTTTCGATGAAGACGGCGATCTTGTAGACGCCAATGGCATAGAGATCGATACGAGAAAGATCCGTGTAACGGCAGCAATCCAGCCGAAGGATATCCGTATGACGGATGAACAGGAGGAAGGTCTGGTACAGGGATATATCAGTAACCTGATCTACGAAGGAGACCACTACAGCTATGTCATTCATACAGATCTGGAGCATGATTTCGTGGTGGATGATGAATATCTGTGGAACATGGATGACCAGGTTGGTCTGATCATGCCAGTTGACAAAATGAAATTCACAGTAAAAAGGTAGGAGGAACACAAAATGCACAGAAGAACATTTTCCAGAAAAACACTGGGAATACCGTATGCTATATTTTTGTTGCTGTTTGTGGCAATGCCGCTGCTGGTACTTGTGTATTATGCATTTACTAATGGACAGGGCGAATTTACGGTCATGAATCTGGTGGGATTCTTTACCAATCCCAATACACTTGGCACGCTGTTTTACAGCTTTGGTGTGGCAATTGTGACGATGATTGTCTGTTTGTTACTGGCTTATCCGACAGCGTATATTCTGGCAATCAGCAAATGGAAGTCTAAGACCGTGATCTTACTCTTATTTGTGATGCCGATGTGGATTAATTTTTCTCTGCGTATTACCGCATTGAAGGAAATTCTGACATTTATCGAAGGAAATCTTGCGTATCATCCGTTTCTGAATACGGTCATTGGTATGACTTACGATTTTCTTCCGTTTATGATATTGCCGATCTATACGACTATATCCCGTCTGGACGGATCACTTCTCGAGGCGGCAAGAGATCTGGGCGCAGGAGAGACGCAGGCGTTCTTAAAGGTAACACTGCCACTTTCTGTACCTGGCATCATCAGTGGTGTATCGATGGTATTTCTTCCGGCAATGACCAACTATGTAGTATTGGATATGCTGTACAACAGTACGTATATTATGGGAAGCCTGATCGGAAGTTATTTTTCAGCATACAACTGGCATGGCGGATCAATGATCGCGCTGGTACTTCTGGCGATTATCTGTCTGTTTACACTGCTTGGCGGAGGGCAGGAAGATGAAGATGCGAGAGGAGGTTCGTTACTGTAATGAAAAAGACTGGAAAAATGATATTTATAGGACTTGTACTCGCATTTCTGTATCTGCCGATCCTTGTGCTGGCAGTTTACAGTTTTACGAAGTCTACCAATATCGGAGCAATCCGTGGATTCTCCATGCATAACTATGTGACATTATTTTCCACACCGGAGCTGGTGCACATGATCACTGGAACAATCGTACTGGCACTGGGGGCATCTGCACTGGCAACGATTCTTGGAACAGTCGGAGCCATCGGTTCTTTCTATTCTAAAAAGAGAACTGCTGCTATGTTAAATACACTGAACCAGATTCCGGTAGTCAATGCGGATGTTGTAACCGGATTTTCTATCTGCATTCTGCTGGTAGTGGTACTTGGAATCAGCAAAGACACGTTTATTCCGTTGGTGGCAGGACATGTGACACTGTGTGCGCCGTTTGTATTCTTATCGGTAATCCCGAAGTTAAAGCAGATGGATTCCAGTATCTACGAGGCGGCACTGGATCTCGGCGCAACGCCATTTACGGCACTTACCAGGGTTGTGATCCCGCAGATTATGCCGGGTATTGTATCGGGATTCGCATTGTCTGTAACGCTGTCGCTGGATGATTATTTTGTGGCGACTTACACGAAACCGGTAACATTTGATACCATCAGTACCTATGTGGTAAATGCGACCAAAGGAGCACAGACTAATATCAAGACGGCATTGTGGGCGCTTTCTACGGTAATCTTTTTATGCGTTGTGCTTCTGGTAGTGGTCATGAATATACGGTCACACAGGGCAGAAAGGAGAAGCGCATGATGATGGGAATGAAAGCAGGAATCAAACGCAGCATCATCGTTGGACTGATCCTGAGTCTTGGATTTACGCTGCCTGCGGGCATGCAGACGAAGGCAGCCGGGAAGACGGAGAGCACTGCGGATGATAGTGATAAAGAATCAAAGAAAAAATCCGGCAGTGAAGAGACGGTGACCCTCCGGATCAGCAACTGGGAAGAATATCTGGATGAGGGTGACTGGGACGAAGAGGATACCATTGATCTGGAAAGCGGAGATATCATCGGCAAGAATTCTATGGTGCAGGATTTTGAAGACTGGTATTATGAGACTTACGGTGTGCGTGTGAAGGTGGAGTATTCGACTTATGGAACCAACGAAGATCTGTATAATATGCTGACACTGGGAGATACTTATGATCTGATATGTCCTTCCGAATATATGATCATGAAGCTGATGAAAGAAGGCAGATTAGAGCCTCTTTCTGATCACTTTTTCGATACTTCTGATCCGGAGAACTACTATATTAATGGAGTTTCGCCATATATCAAATCGGTATACGATAACAGTGAAGTGGATGGTGAAGCCTGGAGTAAATACGCGGCAGGCTATATGTGGGGACTGACCGGTATTGTATATAATCCGGAAGAGGTAACCAGAGAAGAAGCCTCCAGCTGGAAGATCCTGGACGACCCGAAGTACAAGAGTCAGATTACGATCAAGGACAATGTACGTGATTCGTATTTTGCGGCACTGGGTGCGTTGAAATCAGATCTGCTGACTTCGGATGCGTTTAAAGATGATCCAAATTATCACGAGAATCTGGAAAAAGAGATGAATGATGCATCACCGGAGACGATTGCCGAAGTACAGGAATATCTGCAGGATGTGAAGAAGAATGCATTTTCATTTGAGTCAGATTCCGGTAAAGCGGATATGATCACCGGCAAAGTAGTAGCGAACCTTCAGTGGTCCGGAGACGGTGTGTATACACTGGATCAGGCAGATGAAGATGATTTTCCACTGGAATTTGCGGTGCCGGAAGAGGCGACAAATATTTATTTTGACGGCTGGGTCATGTTAAAGAGCGGTGTCCATGGAGATGCAGCAAAGCAGCAGGCTGCAGAGGCATTTATCAATTTTACGTCCAGACCGGATAATGTAATCCGTAATATGTATTATGTTGGTTATACGTCTGTGATCTCAGGCGGGGATGATCCAAGGATCTTTGAATATGCGGACTGGAACTATGGTGCAGAGGATGATGAGACAGATGTAACACCGTATGATCTGAGTTATTTCTTCGCAGGAGAAGGAACAGAAGGCGAGTATGTGATCAATGCGCCAACGGATCAGGTAGACAGGCAGTTATTTGCCCAGTATCCGGATCAGGATGCCATTTCCAGATCATCCATCATGCTGAATTTTGACGATACACAGAATCAGGCGATCAATCAGATGTGGATCAGCGTCCGCTGCTATGATGTGCGGGATATTCCAATCTGGGCATGGGTGCTTGCAGGTATGGGGGTTCTGTTGTTGGCAGGTCTGATGATCCGCAAGAAAGTTCATCAGATTCGTTAATCTGAAAACCAGTGATTGTGGATTCCTGAATCTTATGATATACTGAAAAACAGCGTAAAATTACAAGACAGATTTTAAGACTGAAACTAAGACTAAGATAAAACTATGATTAAAAATCAGGAAAATGCAGGAGTGTTGCAATTATGGCAGAACTTACAAACGAGATAAAAGAACAGATAAAAAAGAGAAGGACATTTGCGATCATATCCCATCCGGATGCCGGTAAGACGACTCTGACAGAGAAGTTCCTTCTTTACGGAGGAGCGATCAATCAGGCAGGAAGCGTTAAGGGTAAGGCGACTGCAAAGCATGCGGTGTCTGACTGGATGGAGATTGAGAAAGAACGTGGTATTTCCGTAACGTCTTCCGTACTTCAATTTAACTATGACGGATATTGCATTAATATTCTGGATACACCGGGACATCAGGATTTCTCAGAGGATACCTACCGAACCCTGATGGCTGCGGATTCGGCGGTGATGGTCATTGATGCATCCAAAGGTGTTGAGGCGCAGACCCGTAAGCTATTCAAGGTATGTACGATGCGTCATATTCCGATCTTCACATTTATCAATAAGATGGACCGTGAGGCAATGGATACGTTCGAACTGTTAGATGATATTGAAAATGAACTCGGAATTGCTACCTGTCCGGTGAACTGGCCGATCGGTTCCGGAAAGAGATTCAAAGGTGTCTATGACCGTAATGAAAAGGAGATCGAGCTGTTCTCGGATACAAGAAAAGGTACGACACAGGGAACCGTGCGCAAGATCAGTCTGGATGATCCAGAGGTAGAGACACTGCTGGAAGAAGGACAGATGGAGCAGCTTCTGGAAGAGATCGAGCTTCAGGACGGAGCCGGCGCAGAATTTGATATGGAGCTGGTAAGCAAGGGAGAACTGTCACCGGTATTCTTCGGTTCAGCACTGACCAATTTCGGTGTGGAGACGTTCCTTCAGCATTTCCTTGAGATGACGACGTCACCGCTTCCGAGAAAGTCTGACCAGGGCGTGATCGATCCGATGGAAGAGCCGGATTTTTCCGCATTTGTATTTAAGATTCAGGCGAATATGAATAAAGCACACAGAGACCGTATCGCATTTATGCGTATCTGTTCCGGAGCGTTTGAAGCAGGAATGGAAGTATGGCATATCCAGGGCGGTAAGAAGGTACGTCTGTCACAGCCGCAGCAGCTGATGGCGAGTGAGCGTAAGATCATCGAGAATGCATACGGCGGAGATATTATCGGTGTGTTTGATCCGGGTATTTTTTCAATCGGAGATACTTTGACAGCATCTTCTAAGAAATTCGCATACGAAGGTATCCCAACCTTTGCACCGGAGCATTTCGCAAGAGTG
Source organism: bacterium (assembly GCA_963592205.1). Lineage (GTDB taxonomy): Bacteria > Bacillota > Clostridia > Lachnospirales > Lachnospiraceae > Claveliimonas. The sequence continues at coordinate 14,038 of CAVAVU010000088.1, read as the reverse complement.
CGTCAGGTCGATACCATGAAGAGAAAACAGTTTATAAAGGGAATCAACCAGATCGCGCAGGAAGGTGCGATCCAGATCTTCCAGGAGTACAACACAGGTATGGAAGAGATCATCGTCGGCGTAGTCGGTGTGCTGCAGTTTGATGTATTGAAGTATCGACTGGAGAATGAATATAACGTAGAGATCCGTCTGGATACGCTTCCTTATGAGCATATCCGCTGGATTGAAAACGATGAGATCGATCTGGATAAGATCAAGGGAACTTCTGATATGAAGAAAATCAAAGACCTGAAAGACAGACCGCTTCTGCTCTTTGTGAATGACTGGAGCATCCGTATGGTGCTGGATCGTAACGAAGGACTGGAACTGTCAGAGTTCGGCAGAACTTAAAGTGATTTTAACCTGCATCATATCTGTGAACTTATCGTTTGCATTTATGAATAAATTTGTTATAATCTTAGTGTGACATATGACATACATCCAACAGGAGGTTTATTGATATGGGAAAAGAAGAAAGAAATATATATACAATTCAGAAAGATGAGAGCATCGGTGAAGTGAAGATCGCTGATGAGGTTGTTGCTTCTATCGCAGCATTTGCCGCTATGGAAGTAGAAGGCGTGGCTTCTCTTGGCGGTATGACAAAAGAGATCATGGGCAAGCTTGGCATGAAGTCCCCTGCAAGAGGCGTAAAGGTCGAAGTGCTGGAAGGCATCGTAACAGTGACACTCACGATGAATGTTCTGTACGGATACGGTCTGGTAGAGATCTGCGGTAAGGTACAGGAGAAAGTTAAGTCTGCGATTGAGAATATGACAGGACTTACAGTTGCTGATGTGAATATCCGCATTGCCGGAGTGGATGTACCGGAGGAAGTATAAGTGAGAAGAACAGAGCAGAGAGAGCATATATTGAGAGTGATTTTCGGCACAGAGTTCTATCCGCCGGAAGAGTTAGACGAACAGATCGACCTGTATTTTGAACAGACAGGGATCGATGATGAGAAAGACAGAACATACATCGGTGAGAAGGCGAAGAAGATCGCGGAGCATGTAGCAGAGCTTGACAAGATGATCAATGAGCATACGACCGGATGGAAGACGACCCGTATGAATAAGGCAGATCTTTCGATTCTGCGCCTTGCTGTGTATGAGATGAAGATGGATGAAGATGTGCCGGTGTCCGTAGCGATCAACGAAGCGGTAGAACTGGCTAAGAGATATGGCGGTGAAGACAGTCCGTCATTTGTGAACGGTGTCCTTGCCAGAGTCATAAAATGATGGGAGTATGAGCATGACGAATGTGTATTCAGTCAGACAGGTAAATGCATACATCAGGAATATGTTTACCCAGGATTTCATGCTGAACCGTATCTATGTGAAAGGTGAAGTCTCGAACTGTAAGTATCATACATCGGGACATATATATTTTTCCTTGAAGGATGAGTCTGGAACGATTGCCTGCGTGATGTTTGCGGGGCAGCGCGGCGGGCTCTCTTTTCATATGCGGGATGGACAGCAGGTAATCGTATTTGGTGCAGTCAGTATCTATGAGCGCGCCGGAGCCTATCAGCTCTATGCGAAGGAGATCCGGTTGGACGGGGAAGGCGTATTATATGAGAAGTTCCAGATGTTAAAGAAGGAACTGGAAGAGATGGGCATGTTTGCCCCGGAGTATAAGCAGGAGATTCCTGCCTTTGCAAAGACGATCGGTGTGGTGACAGCATCCACCGGTGCGGCAATCCGGGATATTATGAATATTACAGCCAGAAGGAATCCTTACGTGCAGCTGATCCTGTATCCGGCACAGGTGCAGGGGGAGGGCGCGAAAGAAAGCATTGTTAAAGGAATCCATGCACTGGAGCGTTACGGCGTAGATCTGATGATCGTGGGACGAGGAGGCGGATCTATCGAAGATCTGTGGGCGTTTAATGAAGAGGAAGTGGCGAGAGCCGTGTTTGAATGCAGTGTACCTGTGATCTCGGCAGTCGGACATGAGACAGACACGACGATCATTGACTATGTGGCTGATCTTCGTGCGCCGACACCGTCTGCGGCTGCGGAACTTGCAGTGTGGGATTACTATCAGTTTCAGGACAGCCTGAACAGCAGCAGACAGAAAATGAACCGAATCCTGTATCAGCGTCTGGAATTGTATCGCATGAAGATAGAAAAGCTTCACACAAGGCTGAATTATCTGCATCCGGAGACACTGTTGCGGGAGAGAAGACAGCATATTGCAGATGCGTCTGACAGACTGCGGATGCTGATGGATCAGAAGATCCGCATCAGCAGGCATCAGCTGGAACTTCGCAAGGAGCGGCTGAAAGGTCTGTCTCCATTGGAGAAGCTGAACCAGGGTTACGCATTTGCGGAGCAGGAGAAGGATGGTAAGAAAGAACCACTTCGGAGTATCGGACAGGTACAGCAGGGGGATGCGGTGACAATTTATGTGGCAGACGGCAGCATCGAAGCGGAAGTAACAGGAACCCGGGAGGAACGCTATGAATAATGAGAGCACACTTGATCAGGTGCTCATGGAACTTGATCAGATATTGAATGATATGGAACAGGAGAATTCTCTGGAGGAGACATTTCAGATGTATCACAGGGGAATTGATCTGTTGAAAACCTGCAATGATAAGATAGAGAAAATAGAAAAACAGATTCAGATACTGGATGAGGAGGGCGATACGCATGAGTTCTAATTATGCAGAGTTACGTAGTGAAAAGGTCAAAGAGATTGAAAAGATATTAACATCCTATCTGCCGGAGCAGACCGGCTATCAGAAGATTATCATGGAAGCCATGGAGTACAGTCTGATGGCAGGCGGCAAGCGTCTGCGTCCGATGCTGATGCAGGAGACTTACCGTCTGTTTGGCGGCACAGAAAAAGTAGTAGAACCGTTCATGGCAGCGCAGGAGATGATACATACCTATTCGCTGGTACACGATGATCTTCCGGCCATGGATGATGATGAACTGCGCCGTGGCAGAAAGACAACTCATGTAGTCTATGGCGAGGATATGGGAATCCTTGCGGGAGATGCACTGCTCAATTATGCATTTGAGACGGCGGCTACTGCATTTGATGAATATCCGGAAAAGGCACTGCAGATCGGTAAAGCGATGAAGATCCTTGGTAATAAAGCAGGAATCTACGGCATGCTTGGCGGTCAGGTAGTGGATGTAAAAGAAACCGGACATGCGGTAGATAAGGATGTACTTGATTTCATTTATGCACTGAAGACAGGTGCACTGTTAGAGAGCTCCATGATGATTGGAGCCACACTTGCAGGTGCGGATGAGGAAAGTATTGCACTGATCGAGAAGGTGGCTGCTAAGGTTGGACTTGCCTTTCAGGTTCAGGATGATATACTTGATGTTACAAGTACAGCAGAAGTACTGGGCAAACCGATCCACAGTGATGAGAAGAACGAGAAGACCACGTATGTGACGCTTCTTGGTATTGAAAAGGCAGAGAAGATCGTGGAGCAGGAGTCTGTAGAGGCGATCGAATTATTAAAGAGTCTGCCGGTGAGAAATGATTATCTGGAATGGCTGCTTACCCAGCTGATCCACAGGAAAAAATAAACGGATCTGAACACAGATCAGAAAGTACAGGAGTTAGTATGAAAGAACGTTTGGACGTATTACTGGTAAAACGCAATCTGGCAGAATCGAGAGAAAAGGCGAAAGCAATCATCATGTCAGGTAATGTATTTGTCGATGGAGAACGTGAAGATAAAGCAGGAACATCATTTCCGGATGATGTATCAATTGAGATCAAGGGACACACACTGCCGTATGTAAGCCGCGGCGGTCTGAAGCTTGAAAAGGCGATTCAGAATTTTGATGTATCGGTAGACGGCAAAGTATGTACGGATGTGGGGTCATCGACCGGAGGATTTACAGACTGTATGCTGCAGAATGGAGCAGTCAAGGTATTTGCTATCGATGTGGGACGTGGTCAGCTTGCATGGAAACTCAGACAGGATGAACGTGTGGTCTGCATGGAGAAGACCAATATCCGTTATGTAGTACCGGAGGATCTGGGAGAGCCGATCGACTTTTCATCCATTGATGTATCTTTCATTTCCCTGACGAAGGTACTGCTTCCGATCCATAATTATCTCCGTGCGCACGGTCAGATCGTAGCACTGATCAAACCACAGTTTGAAGCCGGCCGTGAGAAGGTCGGTAAAAAAGGTGTGGTACGTGAGAAGAGTACCCATATTGAAGTAATTGAGATGGTAAAGAATTATGCACTTTCCATTGGATTTGATATTCTGAATCTGGACTTTTCGCCGATCCGTGGTCCGGAGGGTAATATCGAATACCTGATCCATCTGGAAAAATCAGATGCAGAGACCGGACAGATTACCGGATATGCAGATACAGAAAAAACTGTCGATGACGCATTTAATACACTGGCAAAATAAAGGAAAGACAGAACAGACATGGAACGATTTTTTGTAGTAACGAATGAAGGTAAAGATAAAGACGGACAGGTGACCGGGCGTGTAAAAGCACTTCTGGAAGCACGCGGAAAAACCTGTGTTCTCTGTGAGGAAGCGTGGAAGGATATGTCGGTAGACACGATGCCAAAGGACATCGACTGCGCCATCGTCATCGGAGGTGACGGTACATTGATCGGAGTAGCAAGACTGCTGGAAAAAGAAGTGCCGATCATGGGAATCAATATGGGAACCCTCGGCTATCTTACAGAAATAGAAGTAGATCGCATTGAAGAATCTCTGGATCAGATTCTGTCCGGTCATTATATGATCGAGGATCGTATGATGTTAGATGGTATCTTTGATGACGGCGGAAAAAATGTGGCACTGAATGATATTGTATTATCCAGAAAGGGCAATCTTCGGATTATTCATTTTAATGTGTATGTTAATGGAACACTGCTTAATTCTTATGAAGCTGACGGCATTGTGATCTCCACGCCAACAGGGTCTACGGCATATAATCTGTCAGCGGGAGGACCGATCGTGGAGCCAACGGCGTCCCTGGTCGTGATTACACCGATCTGTTCACATTCACTGAATACCAGTAGTATTGTACTGTCAGCAGAAGATGAGATTCAGATTGAAATCGGCGAAGGAAGACATGGAACGTCAGAAGAAGTATATATCTCCTTTGACGGAACAGATACCAGAGAGATTGTAACCGGACAGACCGTTACGATCCGCAGATCTGCGATGATCACAAAGCTTATGAAGTTGAACAAGATCAGCTTTTTAGAAATATTGCGCAGGAAAATGAAAGGAAACTAGGATATGAAGATCAACAGGCATGCGAAGATTATAGAATTGATTAATAAATATCATATAGAGACGCAGGAGGAACTTGCTGAGTACCTGAACCGGGAAGGGTTCAAGGTGACACAGGCAACTGTATCCAGAGATATTCGTGATCTGAAGCTTACGAAGGTTCCGTATGAGGGCGGCAGACAGAAGTATGCGGTTCATCAGACCGTAGAGACAGAGATGAATGAAAAGTATATCCGTATCCTGCGCGATGGCTATGTATCTATGGATATGGCACAGAATATTCTGGTGATCAAGACGGTATCGGGTATGGCGATGGCGGTCTGTGCGGCAATTGATTCGTTGAAATGGAATGAAGTTGTAGGAAGTATTGCAGGTGATGACACGATCATGTGTGTGATCCGCACGACCGATGAAACGGTAAAAGTGATGGATAAGATCAGCAAGATCGTATTGTAGAACACGGCGGTATATCAAGGGGATATTGTAGGAGGAACTATGCTGCAGAATTTACATGTGAAGAATCTGGCCCTGATTGATGAAAGTGAAGTGGAATTCGGTCCGGGCTTAAATATACTGACAGGTGAGACCGGTGCCGGTAAGTCAATACTTCTGGGATCGGTCAATCTGGCACTTGGGGGAAGATACAGTAAGGATATTCTGCGTAAAGGCGCGCAGTACGGACTGGTGGAACTGACATTTCTTCCGGAGGAGCGTGAGCTTACGAAGCTTGCCGCACTTGATATATGTCCGGAAGAGGGTGCAGTCGTGCTGACCAGAAGACTGATGGACGGCAGAAGTACCTGCAGGATCAATGGAGAGACTGTGACGATGGCGGTGCTGAAGCAGGCGGCAGGTATTCTGATTGATATACACGGACAGCATGAGCATCAGTCGTTGTTGTATAAGAAGAACCAGTTGCAGATTCTGGATGCGTTTGGCAGTAAAAAGATACAGGAGCTGTCAACAGATGTAAGGGCTGCATATAAGACATACCGGGACAGCAAAAAAGAATGGGAGCAGGCGAACCTGGATGAGGGAGAGCGCGCAAAGGAAGCGTCATTTTTAGAATTCGAGATTCAGGAGATACGGAATGCAGAGCTTGTGCCGGGAGAGGATGACCAATTAGAGGCAGATTATAAGCGGATGAATTCTGCACGCAATATCATGGAAAATGCATCCGAAGCCTATGAATGTACAGGCGGTATGTCCGGTGACAGTGCCAGCGACCTGATCAGTCGTGCGATCCGCTGCATGAGTGATGCGTCCAGATATGATGATAAGGCAGCAGAATTATCAGATCAGCTCGCAGAGCTTGACGGTTTACTGAATGATTTTAACAGAGAACTTGCAGAGTATCAGTCTTCGCTGGAATTTTCAGATGAGGAGTATCATGAGACGGAAGAGCGTCTGGATACGGTCAATCATATGAAGACCCGTTACGGCAATACAATACCGGAGATTCTTGCTTACTGCGAGGAGAAAGAGGAACGCCTGCAGAAGCTTCAGGACTATGATGGTTATCTGGCGCGTTTGCAGAAGGAACTCAAGCAGCACAGACAGGAATTGGAGGACACAGCAGAGAAACTGAGCATCGAGCGTAAAACACAGGCAGCACAGCTTGAAAAAGCAATCGAGGCAGAACTTAAGGATCTGAACTTTGCGGATGTACAGTTCCGGATTCATTTTGATAAATTAGCGGATTATACGGCAGACGGTATCGATGATGTGGAATTTCTGATCTCTATGAACCCGGGACAGCCGGTGAAGCCACTGGCAGAAGTGGCATCCGGCGGTGAACTTTCCAGAACCATGCTTGCGATCAAGACAGTGATGGCAGACCGGGATGAGATCGAGACGCTGATTTTCGATGAGATCGACGTGGGAATCAGCGGTCGGACGGCACAGAAGGTGTCTGAGAAGATGGCAGTGATCGGAAAGAACCATCAGGTCATCTGTATTACCCATCTGGCACAGATCGCGGCGCAGGCAGACCAGCATTATCTGATTGAGAAGACAGTGGATGAGGGCATAACAAGAACAGAGATCCGCGAACTTACGGAAGAAGAGAGTGTGGATGAACTGGCGCGTATCCTTGGCGGTGCAGAGATTACGGAGACAGTACGGATGAGTGCCCGTGAAATGAAATCCATGGTAAAGAATAAAAAATAACACAGAGACGCATAATAAGCAGGTACGAAAGTGCCTGCTTATTTCGATGATTATTTCGTAGGAGGTTATAAAATGCGTAGATTCTGGTATAGAAGAATACTTATGATGATACTGGTGTTGGCAGTAAGTGTAGGCGGAAGTTATTGTCTGCTGCAGTTACAACAGAGCAATCTGGAACGTGAGGTGGCGGCAGAACCATCGGAAACCATGGTCATACCAGGCGGAATGCCGATTGGGATCTATCTGGAGACGGATGGAGTGATGGTGCTAGGGACGGAAGCTGTTGAAGATAAGGATGGAGAAAAGCATGAACCGGCAGCGCATCTGGTAAAAGAGGGCGATTATATTGTCGGCGTGGGCGATACCGAAATCACAGATAAATCCGAGCTGATCGCAGCCGTGAAGTCACTGGAACAGCCGGATGTGGTACTGAAAGTCAGACGTAAGAACCAGAAGATTGATGTCCGGTTAAAGGCAGTAGAATGCAGTGTTGACGATTATAAGCTTGGGATCTGGGTGCGAGATAATGCACAGGGACTTGGTACAATTACCTATCTGACGACTGACAGTACCTTTGGAGCACTGGGGCATGGCATTCACGATACCGATACGGGAGAACTGTTGAAAATATCGAACGGAGTCCTTTATTCTACCAGTATTCGGGATGTACAGAAAGGAGCAGAAGGATATCCGGGTGGTATGGAAGGAATCATTGTGTATAACAGCTACAATATGCTGGGCAGTATTACAGAAAATACAGAACAGGGCATTTATGGCAAACTGGACAGGGTGGATACGTTGTTTCGCAATGCAGAGCCTGTAAAAGTGGCGAAAGCAGACGAAATCGAAGAGGGGGATGCACTGATACGCTGTGCAGTGGATGGCAGTGTAAAAGAGTATCATGTGCAGATTACTGCGATAGACGGAAATGCTACGGAGATCAATAAACGTCTGGAAATTGCAGTGACGGATCCGGAGCTTCTTGATAAAACCGGAGGGATCGTACAGGGAATGAGCGGCAGCCCGGTCATGCAGAACGGAAAACTTGTAGGCGCAGTAACCCACGTATTTGTCAATAATCCGACAAAAGGCTACGGAATTATTTTGGAAGATATGTTGAAAAAGCAGTGAAATTTCGTCAGATAGATAGAATTTACGACACGAATTTCTTGAACTCCTCAAAACGTAAAATTATAATTATTTTACCAGTAAAGTGATAGGAGGATTTGGAGAATGGAAGCAATTAGAGTGGCAATAGCAGACGACAACGAAAGAATTCTGGAACTACTTGACGAGATTATCCGGAGCGACAAGGAACTGAAGCTGGTAGGAAAGGCTGATAACGGGGAAGACATGTGCTCAATTATTCGCGAGAAAGAGCCGGATGTGGTACTGTTGGACCTGATCATGCCGAAAATGGACGGCTTAAGCGTTATGGATCAGATCAACCGTGACCGGAAACTGCGCAAGCATCCAAGCTTTATCGTAGTGACAGCGGTAGGGCAGGACCGAATCACGGAGAGCGCATTCAGCAAAGGTGCACAGTATTATGTGATGAAGCCGTTCAAGAACGATGTGCTTTTAAATCATATCAAAGATACTGCAAAAGGCAGGCGTACAGGGGCTGCGGTAAAATTAGAAAATTCTGCCGCACCGCAGGAGATGACGGAAGAGGATCTGGAGGCAAAAGTGACGGACATGATTCATGAGATCGGGATACCGGCACATATCAAAGGCTATCATTACCTGCGAGACGCGATCATCATGGCGGTAGAAGATATGGATGTGTTAAATGCAGTGACGAAAGTGCTGTATCCAACAGTTGCCAAGAAACACAAGACTACGTCCAGCAGAGTAGAGCGCGCGATCCGTCACGCGATCGAGGTGGCATGGAGCAGAGGAAAGCTGGATACGCTGGATGAACTGTTCGGTTACACGGTCAGCAATGGTAAGGGGAAACCAACAAATTCGGAGTTCATTGCGTTGATCGCAGATACGCTCCGGCTGGAATACAAAAAGCGATAAAAACCTTTTCTTTTTGTTAAAAATACGGTACAATCTTACATAAGAAGGAATGTTTGTTCAGATGGAGGAAATGAGATATGAAGAAAATACTATTTGCAACTTCCGAAGCAGTACCGTTTGTCAAGACCGGAGGACTGGCTGACGTTGCAGGTTCATTACCAAAGTATTTTAATAAAAAAGAGTATGATGTCCGCGTGATGCTTCCGAAGTATCTGTGTATCAAGGAAGAGTGGCGTAATAAGATGGAATATGTGACTCATTTTTATATGGATTGGAAATGTGACTCTGCATACGTAGGTGTACTGAAGCTGGTTCACGATGGCATTACATTTTATTTTATTGATAATGAGGGATACTTTGGTGGATTTACACCATATGGAGATATATTTGGAGATGTTGAGAAATTCGCATTTTTCTCAAAGGCTGTGCTCAGTACACTGCCGTTAATTGATTACCGCCCGGATATCATCCACTGCCATGACTGGCAGACAGGACTTGTGCCTGTATATCTGGATAATTTCCGCTTCGGCAATGAATTCTTCCGCGGTATACATACAATTATGACTATACATAACCTGAAGTTCCAGGGAACATGGGATACCAAGCGGATCCGTGACATTACGGGACTTCCGGATTATTATTTTGCACCGGACAAGCTGGAAGCGTATAAGGATGCCAATTATCTGAAGGGCGGTATCGTATACGCAGACAGAGTAACTACAGTAAGTAAGACTTATGCAGAAGAGATTAAGACTCCGTTCTTTGGCGAGAAGTTAGACGGTCTGATGAATGCAAGATCGAACTGTCTGACCGGTATCGTGAACGGACTTGACTATAATGACTGGGATCCGGCCAGGGATGAGCGTATTGCTTATAACTTCTCGGTTGAAGATTTCCGCAAAAAGAAGGTTAAGAACAAGACTGCACTGCAGAAAGAGCTGGGATTAAAGGTAGATCCGAAGGCAATGATGATCGGTATCGTATCCCGTCTGACAGATCAGAAGGGACTGGATCTTGTGGCTTATGTGATGGATGAACTGTGTCAGGATGCAATTCAGATCGTGGTACTTGGTACCGGTGAAGAACAGTATGAGAATATGTTCCGTCATTTCGCATGGAAGTATCCGGACAAGGTATCAGCGAATATCTACTATTCTGATCCGATGTCACACAAGATTTACGCAAGCTGTGATGCATTCCTGATGCCGTCGCTGTTTGAACCATGTGGACTGAGCCAGCTTATGAGCCTGCGTTACGGTACACTTCCGATCGTGCGTGAGACCGGAGGCTTGAAGGATACGGTAGAACCGTACAATGAGTACGAAAAGACAGGTACAGGATTCAGCTTTGCTAATTACAATGCGCATGAGATGATGGCTGCAGTTCGTTATGCAGAGAAGATTTATTACGATAAGAAGAGAGATTGGAACAAGATCGTTGAGAGAGCGATGAAGAAAGATTTCTCATGGAACAATTCCGCCAGACAGTACGAGGAGTTATACGACAGCTTATAGGATTAACGGGAGAAGGACATGGATACAAGAACGAAAGAGGCAGTTCGTTACTTGGGATATGGCAATCATGCGGTAGATGGACAGACGCTGGAACTGATCAGGGATTCATTTGAAGAACTGGACAGAGTGGCGGACAGACGCATCATCTATCGCATTTTTGACGTGAATGTGATAGAAGACGACAGCCTGGATATTGGCAAATTACATATAACCAGCAGGAATTTATCGAAGAATCTGTGCGGCTGTAAAGAAGCGTTTGTGCTGGGTGCAACGCTTGGCATCGGGATCGATCAGTTACTCCGCAGGTATTCGCTTACGGATATGCCGCGGGCTGTGGTGATACAGGCATCAGCGGCAGCAATGCTGGAAGAATATCTGGATACCTGGCAGAAGGAGACAGCAGCGAAGCTGGAAGCTGGGGGACAGTATCTCAGACCGAGATTCAGTCCGGGATACGGCGATTTCAATATCAGTCATCAGGAGATGATCCTGCGCATGCTGAATGCAGAAAAAAGTATCGGGCTGACACTGACGAATGGCGGGATGCTGAATCCTACCAAGTCCGTGACGGCAGTTGCCGGTATCAGCAGGACAAAAGAACGATGTCCAGTGCATGGATGTGAGACGTGCAGCAAGACAGATTGCACATATCGAAGGGAGACATAGATGTTAAGAGACAGATTAGGAAAAGAGTTGCTGTTCTTTGACGGCGGTATGGGAACACTTCTTCAGGAAAAAGGATTACAGCCGGGAGAACTTCCGGAAGTATGGAATCTGGAACACGCAGAAGAAGTGATGGAGATACACAGAGAATATTATGGAGCCGGAAGTGACATTGTACTTGCCAATACATTTGGCGCCAATGCGCTGAAATTCCACGATGACAGATATGGGTTGAAAGAGATCATTACGGCGGCAATCACGAACACCAGAAAAGTTGCGGACGAAGTGACTGCAAAGGAAGGCAGAGAAGTCTATGTGGCAATGGATATGGGACCGACAGGAAAGCTTCTGAAACCGATGGGGGATCTTTCGTTTGAGGATGCTTATGAGACATATGCGGAGGCAGCCCGTTACGGAGAGGCTGCAGGCGCAGACCTGATTCATATTGAAACCATGAGTGACACTTACGAGGTGAAGGCAGCGATACTGGCAGCCAAGGAGAATACAGACCTTCCGGTATTTGTGACCATGATCTTTGATGAGAAGGGGAAGCTTCTGACCGGCGGTGATGTGCCGGGAGTTGTGGCAATGTTAGAAGGTCTCCGGGTAGATGCACTTGGTATGAACTGCGGTCTCGGACCAAAGCAGATGATGCCGATTCTGGAAGATGTGATGAGATACACGTCACTTCCTGTCGTTGTGAAGCCAAATGCCGGACTTCCAAAGCAGAGAGACGGAGAGACATATTATGATGTAGAGCCGGATGAATTTGCGGAATGCATGAAAGAGATCGTAGAGATGGGCGGCTGTATCATCGGCGGATGCTGTGGTACGACTCCGGCTCATATCCGCGAAATGGTGAACCGATGCCGCGGTATGCAGATCCATAAGCCGGTTAAAAAGACGGATACGATCGTATCTTCTTATGGCGGTGCGGTGGTCATTGGTGATAAGCCGGTGGTGATCGGAGAGCGTATCAATCCGACCGGTAAGAAGAAGTTAAAAGCAGCACTCAAAGAGCATGATATGGATTATATTCTCAAAGAAGCCATTATGCAGCAGGATAACGGAGCGCATATTCTGGATGTCAATGTAGGGCTTCCGGATATCGACGAACCTGCGGTTATGGTAGAAGCAATCCGTGAGATTCAGAGTGTTACCAGTCTGCCACTACAGATCGATACCGTAGATGAGACAGCTATGGAAGCAGCTATGCGTGTCTATAATGGTAAGCCAATGGTAAACTCTGTAAATGGTAAGCAGGAGATCATGGATCAGGTATTTCCGCTGATCAAGAAATACGGCGGTGTCGTAGTCGGACTGACAATCGATGAAGCTGGTATTCCGGATACCGCAGAGGGAAGACTTAAGGTGGCAGAGAAAATCATCAAAGAGGCTGCCAAATACGGTATCGATAAGAAAGACATTGTAATCGACGTGCTGGCAATGACGATCAGTTCAGATCCGAACAGCGCAAGGATTACGCTGGATGCAGTGAAACTCGTCCGCGAGAAATGTGGCGTGCGCACGGTACTTGGTGTATCCAATATTTCCTTTGGTCTGCCTTACCGTCCGGCAGTCAACTCTAATTTTTACACGATGGCGATGCAGAATGGCCTGAGTGCAGGTATTGTGAATCCATCATCGGAGGATATGATGCGTTCTTACTATTCTTACTGTGCGCTGATGGGATATGATGAGAACTTTGAGACATACATTGGTAAATACGGCAACCGTACCGCAGGAACGACCGCGCAGGCAGCACCGCAGAGTGCAGATATTACGCTGTCAGCTGCCATTGAAAAGGGATTAAAAGAAGAGGCACATCTGATCACGGAGCGTATGATCGGGGAAGGTCTGAAACCGCTTGATATTATCAATCAGGAACTGATCCCGGCACTTGATAAAGTAGGCAAAGGCTTTGAAAAAGGAACGGTATTCCTGCCGCAGCTGCTGATGAGCGCGGATGCTGCCAAGATTGCATTTTCAGTGATCAAAGACAGTATGAGCGGTGAGGATGTAATGGAGGAAGCGCAGGATAAAGTGATCCTTGCGACCGTAAAAGGTGATATCCATGACATTGGTAAGAACATTGTAAAAGTATTGTTAGAGAATTACAGCTTTGATGTACTGGATCTTGGCAAAGACGTACCGCCGGAGACGATCGTTGAGACTGCGATCGAGGAAGATGTAAAACTGGTTGGTCTGAGTGCGCTGATGACAACAACGGTAGTCAGCATGGAAGAGACCATTAAGCAGCTTCGCGAGAAGAAGCCAGACTGCAAAGTCATGGTAGGAGGGGCCGTGCTGAATCAGGAATATGCAGACATGATCGGTGCAGACTTCTATGGAAAAGACGCGATGCAGTCCGTGTATTATGCAC
>CAVAVU010000087.1:0-28319 GCA_963592205.1 bacterium | reverse complement strand
CCTAAGTGACAAGTTTTTATTATTTCACTTGTCTACCTAGAAGGGAGCATATCAGATTGATTAATCACAGCCCTGATACGATACGCAATTATTCCAGCTGTCCGGCAAATCCATCATGCACGGCATTTATTGCTTTTTCTACATCCTTTTCATTGACCAGCACGGTAATACGGATCTCAGATGTAGCGATCATATTGATATTAACTCTTGCATTGTAGAGTGTCTCAAACATCTTGGCAGCTACACCAGGATTACTCATCATACCTGCGCCGACTACTGAAATCTTCGCCACATGTACATTACTTGTGATTTCTTTGATAGTCAGTGCTTCTTTGTGGTCTTCCAGAATATGAATTGCTTCATCCAGATCATCTTCGGATACAGTAAATGAAATATCCTTGGTTCCGTCACGTCCTACGGACTGTAAGATGATATCTACGTTGATATTATTCTTTGCAAGTGTATTAAAGATGCGGAATGCAGTTCCCGGCTGATCGTCTACTCCGATCACTGAGATTCTTGCGGTATTGGTATCGGCTGCAACGCCTGTGATTAACATTTTTTCCATTTTAACTTTCTCCTTGATCACTGTACCTTCTGAACGGTTAAGACTGGATCTTACCACCAGCTCTACGCCGTATTTTTTAGCCATTTCCACCGATCTGTTATGTAAGACCTTTGCTCCGAGAGAGGCTAATTCCAACATCTCGTCATAGGTCACTTCATCCAGTTTCATTGCATTCTTTACGATTCTCGGATCGGCTGTGTAGACACCATCTACATCCGTAAAGATCTCACACCGATCTGCGTGCAGTGCCGCTGCCAGTGCCACCGCTGTAGTATCCGAACCTCCGCGTCCAAGCGTTGTCAGGTCATCGTATTTGTTGACCCCCTGGAATCCGGTTACGATAACGATCTTTCGGGAATCCAGTTCGTGTGTGATGCGATCAGTGTCAATACGTTTAAATCTCGCATTGCCATACCGCTCTGTCGAATGCATCTGCACCTGAAATGCATTCAGGGATACCGCCGGAACATCCAGGCTCTGCATCGCCATCGCCATCAGAGATACCGACACCTGTTCTCCAGTGGTCAGCAACATATCCAGTTCTCTTTTCTTTGGATTGGCATGGATACTATGTGCCATCGCAATCAGATCATCTGTCGTATCTCCCATTGCTGACAATACTACTACCACATCATGTCCGGCTTTATAATCTTCGATGCATCTTTCCGCTACGCGAAATATTCTCTCTTTATTAGCTACAGAACTTCCGCCAAACTTCTTTACAATTAACATAGCTCCTCCTTAGCATTCCAGAAGGTGATTGATCAGCTGATAACCATCCTTCCAGACGCGTGTGCTTTTTGCTGCTTCTTTTTCATTATATGTATGAATTCCGTCAATTGTCTTTTTACTGTCATAGATCAGATACGGAATCGGCTCGGATGTATGTGTCCTCACACAGATCGGAGTCGGATGATCCGGAAGTATCATCAGTCTGTAATCTTCTCCCGACTGATCCATAGCTTCTGTAATCCGTGCCACCACACGACCATCCACATTTTCAATCGCAGTAATCTTATCCGTCATAGAACCCATATGTCCCATCTCATCCGGTGCTTCCACATGCACATAAGCAAAATCATAGCCATCCGCTAACAGTGCATGAATCGCCGCATCTGCCTTACCTTCATAATTCGTATGCAGACCGCCATTAGCACCTTCCACGATAATGCGGTCCATATCTGCGCCGACCGCAATTCCTTTTAACAGATCCACTGCCGAGATCATCACGCCCTTTTTACCGGTCTTTTCTTCAAATGAAGTCAGTGCCGGTCTGGTACCTGCACCCCAGAACCAAGCGGAATTGGCCGGGTTCAGTCCCTGCTTCTTACGTTCCACGTTGATCGGATGGTCCTTTAAGATCTCATAGCTTTTCTTCATCATGTCAAGGAGTACCGGATCCTTCGGCAGATATTCCCCAACGGTCTTTGTCAGGATATCATGCGGTGCTGTAAGCTCCAGTACTTTTCCATGCTTCCAGATCAGCAAATGACGGTAACTGGTACCTGCATAAAATTCATAACCATCTCTCTTCAGCCCTTCTTTTAATGCTTCCAGCAGAACAGCCGCATCTTCGGTACTGATCTCGCTGGAACTGTGATCGATGATCCTCTGATCTTCGTAAGTGCCACTGTCTTCCGTCAGAGTCACCAGATTACACCGGAACGACACATCATCTGCTGCCATATCCACACCGATACTGAGCGCTTCCAACGGCGATCTTCCGGTATAATAGATCTTCGGATCATATCCCATCACAGACAGATTCGCTGTGTCACTTCCCGGTGCCATACCTTCCGGCACCATAGACGCCAGTCCGATCTCTGCCCTCTTTGCAAGACGGTCAAAATTCGGTGTATCAGCCGCTTCCAGTGTTGTCTTACCGCCCAATTCCTCCAGCGGTCTTCCTGCCATTCCGTCACTTAACACGATGATATATTTCATAAACTAGTCCTCCACACGAATCATGCTGATAATATCTTCTGTATAATCGGACGCCTTTTTCTGGTATGCGCCCTCTTTCATGGATCCTGTCACAAATCCGAATTCTCCGGAAATCTCCGGAATCTCTACATACTGCAGCATGCCAAAGGATGCTTCCAGCTTCTGCTGAAGTTCTTCCTTTTCACCTTGCATACGTACAAAGAAGCGATGCTCTACTTCATCCTGTTTCCGGATTTCAAGCTTCTCTTCACTCCATCCGTATCCAAGGTTATGACCGATATTCTTAGCTGCTTCAACTACGTCACCGACTACTGCGCTGGCCGTCGGGAGCTTACCCGCTCCGCTTCCATAGAACATTGCATCACCCAGCATATTGCCATGTACAAATACGGAGTTAAACACGCCATTGACACTGAACAGCGGATGCTCCTGACTCAGCAGGCACGGAGATACCATTGCGCTGAGTGTTTCGCCACTTCTCTTACACGTTGCAAGAAGCTTCACGGTTCTTCCCATTGCCTTGGCATACTGCATATCTTCTACCGTTACTTTGGTAATACCTTCACAGTAAATGTCTTCAAAATCTACCTGCTTACCGGAAACGATAGACGCCAGGATGGCAATCTTACGGCAGGCATCATAGCCTTCCACATCCGCTTCCGGGTTACGTTCTGCGAATCCGTTGTCCTGTGCCTCTTTTAGTACTTCATCATATCCGGCACCTTCATAGAACATCTTGGTCATCATATAGTTCGTCGTCCCATTCAAAATTCCCACAATTTCTTCAATCACATCTCCGGTCAGTGATTCATATAAGCTTCTGAGAATCGGGATTCCGCCGCCTACGCTTGCCTCATAGAAGAAATTCACATTCTGTTCTTTTGCAATGCGGATCAGCTCCGCACCATGCTTTGCCACCAGCGCCTTATTCGATGTAGCAACACTCTTTCCTGCCAGAAGGCTTCTTTTTACAAACGTATAAGCCGGCTCGATACCGCCCATCACTTCTACAACGATCTGAACCTCTTCGTCATTTACGATTTCTTCAAAATCATGAGTGATCACTTTCTGCACAGGATCGCCCGGAAAGTCTTTCATATCCAATACGTATTTTACTTCCAATTCTTCTCCTGCTCTCTGCGCGATTACTTCATGATTGGTACGTAGTACCTCATAGACTCCGGATCCTACGGTACCGTATCCAAGCACTGCTATCTTTGCCATATCTTCTACCCTTTCCTCTGTTCCTGTAAAAAAGCATTAATAAATGGTTCCAATGCTCCGTCCAGCACTGCGCCGACGTTGCTGCTCTCTGCCCCCGTCCGGTGGTCTTTCACCATCGTATACGGCTGCATAACATATGAACGGATCTGATTGCCAAATCCAATTTCTTTGATCTCACCACGGATATCCGATACTTTATCCGCCTGTTCCTGTTCTTTCAAAAGCTTTAACTTCGCTTTCAGCATCTGCATTGCTTTATCTCGGTTATGATGCTGTGAACGCTCATTCTGACACTGTACCACGATTCCCGTCGGCAGATGCGTAATACGGATCGCCGATGATGTCTTATTGACATGCTGACCGCCCGCACCACTGGCACGATAGGTATCGATTTTCAATTCATCATCGCTGAGTTCAATATCGTCAATATCATCCTCAATATCCGGGATCACATCGCAAGATGCGAACGACGTCTGTCTCTTACCTGCAGAATTAAACGGTGAGATACGCACCAGTCGGTGCACGCCCTTTTCAGACTTAAAATATCCATAGGCATTCTCTCCGCTGACCTCAAACGTAACCGTCTTAATACCTGCCACATCACCTTCCAGGAAGTCCAGCACCTTCACGCCGAATCCTTTGCGCTCTGCAAATCTGGTATACATCCGATACAGCATACTTGCCCAGTCACAGGACTCTGTGCCGCCGGCTCCCGCATGGAGTGTTACAATTGCATTACATTTATCGTATTCGCCCGACAGAAGCGTCCGGATGCGCAGGCTCTCATAATCCTCTTCCAATGCATTCAGTTCTTCTTCAATCTCAGGAAGTACCGATTCATCTTCTTCCTCATACGCCATCTCGATCAGCAGACCGATATCTTCATAACTCTGCTCCAGATGTTCAACCGTCTCCACCTGATCTTTCAGATCCTTGAGCTCCTTCATGATCTTCTGGCTTTCTTCCGGTTCATCCCAGAATCCAGGTTCTTCCATCTTGCGCTCTAGTTCTTCAATCCTCTGTTTCTTTCCAGGGATGTCAAAGTGAATCCCTCATTTCAGCAAGCGGGCTCTCATACGCACTGAGCCGTCCTTTATACTGGTCCAGTTCTACCACACTATCACCTCTTTCTATCTTAATTTCTATACTAAATGCATGAAATACCTCAAATGCCGGGACGCTTATTTACGTCCGCAGCACTGTTTATACTTCTTACCGCTTCCACACGGACACGGATCATTTGGATAAATCTTCTTATTCTCGCGCTTCTTCGGTGCACGTACCGCACTCTCATCCTTGTTCGTACCGGTTACCTTTGCAACCTCTTCACGCTCTGCCTTCTGCTCGATCTTTACACGGTATAATGTACGGATCGTATCTGCAGAAATTGCTCTGGTCATCTCATCGAACATCTCATATCCGATCATCTTGTACTCAACCTTCGGATCTCTCTGGCCATATGCCTGCAATCCAATACCCTGACGCAGCTGATCCATATCATCGATGTGATCCATCCATTTATTATCGATAACCTTCAGCAGAACCACACGTTCCAGTTCACGGATATGCTCCGGTTCCGGGAATTCTGCTTCTTTCTGCTCATACAGCTTAACTGCACGCTCTTTCAGCATATGTTTCAGCTTCTTGGCATTCATATCTCTGACTTCTTCCGGTGCGATCGGCTTCATCGGGATCACGTTGCAGAGGCTTACATTAAAGTTCACCAGATCCCAGTCTTCCGGATCTGCATCAGCAGGAATATCGCTGTCTACCAGATTTTCCACATACTCTGTGATCATATGAATGATAGAGTCGCGCATGCTCTCGCCATCCAGAACCTTCTTTCTCTCAGAGTAGATGATCTCTCTCTGCTCATTCATTACCTGATCATATTCCAGCAGGTTCTTACGGATACCAAAGTTATTATTCTCAATCTTCTCCTGTGCCTTCTCGATCGCACTGGAAAGCATCTTGTGCTCGATCTGTTCTCCGTCTTCTACGCCAAGTGCATTGAATACACTCATCAGACGTTCTGAACCAAACAGACGCATCAGGTCATCCTCCAGAGAAATGTAGAATCTGGATTCACCAGGATCTCCCTGTCGTCCGGCACGTCCACGGAGCTGATTATCAATACGTCTGGATTCATGACGCTCTGTACCGATGATCTTCAGACCGCCGGCTTCTCTTGCCGCATCGTCCAGCTTAATATCGGTACCACGACCGGCCATATTGGTAGCAATCGTTACTGCACCATGCTGTCCCGCCTGTGCTACGATCTCTGCCTCCATCTCATGGAACTTGGCATTCAATACATTATGCTGTACGCCTCTTCTCTTCAGCATACCACTCAGCAGTTCGGATACCTCGATGGTGATCGTACCAACCAGTACCGGCTGTCCCTTTGCGTGTGCTTCTTCAACCGCATCACAAACGGCTCTGTATTTTTCCTTCTGTGTCTTATATACAGCATCATCCAGATCCTGACGAATGACCGGTTTATTGGTCGGGATCTCTACAACGTCCATGCCATAGATCTCACGGAACTCCTTTTCCTCAGTCAGCGCAGTACCTGTCATACCACTCTTCTTCTCGTATTTATTAAACAGGTTCTGGAATGTAATGGTTGCCAGTGTCTTACTCTCTCTCTTAACCTTTACATGCTCCTTCGCCTCAATCGCCTGGTGCAGGCCGTCAGAATAACGACGTCCCGGCATGATACGTCCGGTAAATTCATCTACGATCAGTACTTCATCATCTTTCACTACATAATCCTGATCACGGAACATCAGATTGTGTGCGCGGAGCGCCAGAATGATGTTGTGCTGGATCTCCAGATTCTCCGGATCAGCCAGATTGTCCAGATGGAAGAACTTCTCTACCTTCTTCACACCATCTTCTGTCAGGTTGATGTTCTTTTCCTTCTCATCTACGATAAAGTCTCCGGTCTCCTCGATCTCTTCGCCCATGATGGCATTGATCTTGGAAAACTCCCCGCTGGCTTCACCCTTTTCCATCTGTCTTGCAAGAATATCACACGCTTCATAAAGCTTCGTTGACTTGCCGCTCTGTCCGGAAATGATCAGCGGTGTACGTGCCTCATCGATCAATACAGAGTCAACCTCATCGATAACAGCAAATTTCATACCACGCTGTACCAGCTGCTCCTTGTAAATGACCATGTTGTCTCTCAGATAATCAAATCCAAGTTCATTATTCGTTACGTAAGTAATGTCGCAGTTATAAGCGGCACGACGCTCTTCCTTGTCCATACTGTTCAGTACAACGCCGACAGTCAGTCCTAGGAATTCATGTACCTGTCCCATCCACTCCGAGTCACGCTTTGCCAGATAATCATTGACCGTGACGATATGTACGCCTTCTCCTGTCAATGCATTCAGATATGCCGGAAGCGTAGATACCAGTGTCTTACCTTCACCGGTCTTCATCTCAGCGATACGTCCCTGATGAAGAACCACACCGCCGACTAACTGTACACGGAAATGACGCATGCCAAGCACTCTGACAGACGCCTCTCTCACTGTCGCATATGCTTCCGGAAGCAGATCGTCCAGAGACTCTCCTTCTGCATAACGCTCTTTGTATTCACGGGTTTTATCCCGAAGCTCTGCATCCGACAGCTTCTGCATCTCCGGTTCCAGTGCTTCTATGCGGTCCACGATAGGATAAATTCGCTTTAATTCATTTTCACTGTGTGTTCCAAACAACTTTTGTAATAAGCCCATATTGGTAACTCCTCGTCTTCTTTAATTCTATAAAATAACTATTTTATTGTACCACTAACTATCAGTCAATTCAATCATTTCAACTGTCGAAAGTACAGGATCTGTCCGTCACAAATCCATCAAAATGCTTAATGATAATTCTTAATAACGTCATACGCCACCTTGCCGCCAAATAAGTCCAATGCACTGCCAATGGTAAAGTCCAGCTTCCCTCCGGACTGTTCCCGGAACCGCTCCAGATCTTCCATGGTTCCAATGCCTCCGGCGTATGTGACCGGTCGTCCTTCAAAATCTGCCAGAATGCGGATCAGATTTTCGGATGCACCCGCCGATTTTCCCTCTACATCCACACCATGGATCAGAAATTCATCGCAGTAAGTACCCAGTCTTTCCATCAGTTCCAGTGTAAGCTTCTCATCTGTAAATGTCTGCCAGCGGTTCGTTACAATATAATATGCCCCGTTCTCACGCTTCCTGCAGCTCAAATCCAGCACCAGATGCTCTCTCCCGGTTACCTGCAGTAATTCTTCCAGTCTGTCCCAGCGGATCCGTCCATCCTGAAATACATACGAAGTCACGATTACATGGCTCGCGCCTGCTTCCAGATAGCCTTTCGCATTCTTTGCCGTCACACCACCGCCGATCTGCATACCTCCCGGAAATGCCCGAAGCGCTGCCAGTGCCTGCTTACGGGTTGCCTCGTAATATTCCGATCCTTCCGGATTCAGCAGAATAATATGTCCGCCTCTCAGATTATCTTTTTTATACATTTTTGCATAAAAGCTACTATCCTGCTCTGAAATAAAATTCTCTTCCGCCTGATCCCCGGCATCTTTCAGGCTTCCGCCTACAATCTGCTTCACCTTGCCATTATGTATATCTATACATGGTCTGAAACGCATTCTCTTCCTCCCGATTTTTCTTCTATACAAAGGCAGACGGAGGAGCACATCCTCCGTCTGCTTAACTGTCTGTTATCTGTTGTTTACGCTGTTATTTCCAGTATTGTTCTGCACGCCGCCATCCAGATCATCTGCGCCATCGCGGACCGCATCGCCCACGTCATCGACTCCGTCCCGGAGCGCATTACCGGCATCATCGACACCTTCTTCTAACACGCCGGAATCATTGTTATCATTCCGGTCCGTGTTACCGTCCATGTCTGTATTGCCTGTATTCTCTGTAGCATCGTTGACTGTGCCGTCATTTACCGTACCGTTATCTGCAGCATTATCACTGTTGCCACAGCCGGTAAGTCCCCACATCATTCCTGCACACAACAGGATCGCCAGCGTTTTCTTGAACTGTTTCATAGATTAAATCTCCCTTTCATGTATATTCTTTCATAATCAAGTA
Organism: bacterium; assembly: GCA_963592205.1. Taxonomy (GTDB): domain Bacteria; phylum Bacillota; class Clostridia; order Lachnospirales; family Lachnospiraceae; genus Claveliimonas. Next base: position 19,481 of record CAVAVU010000087.1, on the reverse strand, counting down.
ATACTTGGTACCAGTAATATCTGCATTTTTTAAGAATATATACCATGCTGTACGCATTCCATGAATGGGAGTATCTGGAAAACTAGAACTGGATCACATCTGACATATCATAAAGTCCAGGCTCTTTTCCTGCCAGAAATGCCGCCGCGGATACTGCTCCCTTTGCAAAAATAGCTTTGGAATATGCTGTATGCTTAAATTCGATCACTTCATCTTCACCGGCATAAATCACTTCGTGCTCGCCTACGATCGTACCGCCACGTACTGCTGCAATACCGATCTCTTTCTCAGAACGTTTCTTTCTCTCCTGGCTTCTGTCATAGGTATATGAATATACGTTATCCATTGCTTCATTAATAGAATCTGCCAACGCCAGTGCAGTACCGCTCGGCGCATCTACTTTCTGGTTGTGGTGTTTCTCTACGATCTCAATATCATATCCAGCCGGAGCAAGCACCCTGGATGCATCCTTCAGAAGCTTCATTAACAGATTCACACCCAGTGACATATTGGCAGAGCGAAGCACTGCTACTTTTTCTGAAGTCTGCTTAACCTTTGCAATCTGTTCTTCACTCAGTCCTGTCGTGCAGAGAACCACCGGAAGTCCTTTCTTCTCACATGCTGCAAGCAGATCATCTACCGCTGCCGCATTGGAAAAATCAATCACTACATCCACCGGCACATCACATGCCTCTACGCTCTCAAATACCGGATATGGATTCTCTCTGCCCAGGAATCTGTCCACACCTGCTGCCAGCTCCATGCCTTCCGTCTCAGCCACCATACGGCTGACTACCTGTCCCATCTTACCGTTACATCCATGCATTAATACTTTTATCATCAGAAATCCTCCTATATGCTATGTAAGGACAGAGAGCGGTCCGTCCGCCGTCTGTCCTTGTTATATAACTTATTAACCCTTATACAAGCTGAATACCAAAATCCTTCATGGCTTTTGCCAGACTCTTCTCATGCTCTGCCGAAATATCTGTCAGTGGCATACGAAGTCCTCCGCATTCCATTCCCATCAGGTTCACTGCCTTTTTAACCGGGATCGGATTCACTTCGCAGAATAACTGCTCGATCAACGGAATTGCCTTCAGCTGCATCTCGCATGAAGTCTTTACATCTCCCGCGAAATACTTTGCGCAGATATCATGTGTATACTGCGGTGCCACATTAGACAGGACGGAGATCACTCCGATACCGCCCAGTGAAAGAATTGGTACAATCTGGTCATCATTACCGGAATACAGATCTACCTTTCCGTCTGTCAGGTTCATAATCTTAGCCACCTGGCTGATATTGCCGGATGCTTCTTTAATCGCCACGATATTGTCTGTCTCTTTTACCAGTGTTGCAACTGTCTCCGGTGCGATATTCAAACCGGTACGGCTTGCTACGCTGTACATGATGATCGGAGCCTTTGCTTCCTTTGCAACTGCCTTATAATGTGCGATCAGACCATCCTGTGTCGCCTTATTATAGTATGGTGTAACCAGCAGAAGTCCGTCTACACCGTACTCTACTGCTTCCTTTGACATATCGATGGTTGTGTAAGTAGCATTGGAACCGGTACCTGCAATTACCGGAAGTCTCTTCTTAGTACGCTCTACCGCAAAACGGATGCATTCCATATGTTCCTCTTCTGATAAAGTAGAAGATTCTCCTGTTGTTCCGCATATAATAATACTGTCTGTACCATGTTCGCAGTGGTAATCGATCAGCTCATCTAATTTGTCGTAATTAACGCTTCCATCTTCGTGAAACGGTGTGACCAGTGCCACTCCTGCACCTGTAAATATTGCCATGTTATCCCTCCTGAACTAAACTGAATGTCGCATATGTAATATATTTCAAAATTTTAACATCATTCCTTTTATGTGTCAATGGAGCGATTATGGCACTTCTATGACTGTAGCGAATTTAACCTCATTCATCAATCCACATCATCCATACATTCCAGCTTGCTGACAGACACCTCATACGCTGTACGTTTCTCCGTCTCTGTCTCTGACAGCCGTTTCACATACTCCCTGCTCTGGATTCTTCCCAACACCTGCACATGCTCTCCCACTTCAAACGCAGAGGCATATCTCGCATTCCGGCCCCAGCAGATACATGGAATATAATCCGATTTGCCATATGGTCTGTTGACCGCAAGTAACAGATCTGCGATCTCGCGTCCCAACGGTGTCTTCCGATAGATCGGCTGCTTACAGATATAGCCGTCAAGCAGCACGGAATTCGTCTTGGCCCCATCCGGTTCTTCACTGATAAATTCTACCTCCCGCACAAACACCGACAAAATCAGACGGTTTTTCTGCTCTTCGTGACGATTATAGGAACGGAACTGTCCATTTACCATAATGTATTCACCCGTATAATCCTGCGTCACATCCAAAAGTCGCTCCGAGATCATAAGCGGGATCCTGTCTTCCGAGTTACTGAGCCGCCTGACCAGTACATCTACCATATAAAAGCCTTCTCCGAAGACTTCATGGCTGAATACAAATTTTCCTGCGATCTCTCCGATAATTGTCACCTGGTTGTTTTCAATAATCTTATCTGACATCAATGTAATTCTCCCTTCCTCCGAAATGTATTTCAGGCTTCTTTGTCTCCCGGTATCTCTCTGTCACTCACCGGGGTAATACCTAGTTTATGCAGCAGTCCTTCCCTTTAGAACTGCTTTTCTCCCTGTTTTTCTTTTCTTCGATAAATAGTTGTAATTTCAAAAAAATATGATACAATACTAAGGTTGAACACATTAAATAAGAAAAGCATTGAATTGTAAAGGAAGATATTTATGAGACAGAAAAGAGAAGACGTCCGCAATATCGCGATCATTGCCCATGTCGATCATGGCAAGACGACACTTGTGGATGAGTTACTGAAGCAGAGCGGTGTATTCCGTGAGAATCAGGAAGTAGCGGAACGTGTCATGGACTCCAATGACATTGAGCGTGAGCGTGGTATCACCATCCTCTCCAAGAACACTGCCGTATATTATAAAGATACCAAGATCAATATCATTGACACACCGGGCCATGCGGACTTCGGCGGCGAGGTAGAACGTGTCCTTAAAATGGTAAATGGTGTAGTTCTGGTAGTAGATGCATTTGAAGGTGCTATGCCACAGACCAAGTTCGTACTGCGCAAGGCTCTGGAGCTGAAGCTGCCGGTTATCGTATGTATCAATAAGATCGACCGTCCGGAAGCAAGACCGGAGGAAGTCATTGATGAAGTACTGGAGCTCTTCATCGATCTGGACGCCGATGAGGAACAGCTGGAATGCCCATTTGTATATGCATCTGCTAAAAACGGTTATGCGATTCTGGAACTGGATGACAGTCCGGACAACATGATTCCGTTATTTGAGACAATTCTGGATTACATTCCTGCACCGGAAGGTGATCCGGAAGCCGGCACCCAGGTACTGATTAGTACCATCGATTACAACGAATACGTAGGACGTATCGGAATCGGTAAGGTTGATAACGGAACGATCCGCGTGAACCAGGATATGGTCGTAGTAAATGAACACAACCCGGATCGTCAGGAAAAGGTACGTATCAGCAAGCTGTACGAATTCGACGGACTGGATAAGATCGATGTCAAAGAAGCTACCATCGGTTCTATCGTAGCCGTATCCGGTATCTCTGACATTTCCATCGGTGATACCTTATGCTCACCGGAGAACCCACAGGCGATCCCTTTCCAGAAGATTTCTGAGCCTACGATCGCTATGCAGTTTATCGTAAATGACAGTCCGCTTGCAGGTCAGGAAGGTAAATACGTAACTTCCCGTCACATTCGTGACCGTCTGATGCGTGAGTTGAATACAGATGTCAGCCTTCGTGTAGAAGAAACAGACAACATGGACAGCTTCAAGGTATCCGGACGTGGTGAACTGCATCTGTCTGTCCTGATCGAGAATATGCGTCGTGAAGGATATGAATTTGCCGTAAGTAAGGCTGAGGTTCTGTACAAGAAAGATGAAAAGGGTAAGCTTCTGGAGCCAATGGAGCTTGCTTATATCGATGTACCGGATGAATTTACCGGAACTGTCATCGAGAAATTAGGTCAGCGAAAAGGAGAGCTCCGCAACATGGATGCCAGCAGCGGTGCTTACACCCGTCTGGAGTTTTCCATCCCTGCCCGTGGTCTGATCGGTTACCGTGGTGAATTCATGACTGATACCAAGGGAAATGGTATCATGAACACACTGTTTGACGGATATGCTCCATATAAGGGGGACATCCAGTATCGTAAACAGGGATCTCTGATTTCATTCGAAACAGGTGAATCCGTTACTTATGGTCTGTTCAATGCTCAGGAGCGTGGTACACTCTTTATCGGTGCCGGCGAAAAGGTATACTCCGGTATGGTCATCGGTCAGAACGGTAAGACAGACGACATCGAAGTAAATGTCTGCAAGACCAAGCATCTGACCAACACCCGTTCTTCCGGTGCTGACGATGCACTCCGCCTGACCACACCAAAGGTACTGAGTCTGGAAGAAGCACTGGACTTCATTGATACCGACGAACTGCTGGAGGTAACACCAAAGAGCCTTCGTATCCGTAAGAAGATCCTGGATCCGAGACTCCGCAAGCGTGCCAATATGAAACAGAGCTAATCTGTGGAGGATACCTATGAAAGAAAAATGTACTCTCATCATTTCCGGCCTTGCTTATGCACTGGAAATGATCATTACCGCAGCTATGCTGATCGGCACCGGACTTCTCTGCTTCCGTCTGATCTGCTCCATCTTTCATCTGATGGACGGGGATCCGTTTGAAGCATACGAACATCTCCTTGCCTACAGCATGAATCTGATCATCGGTGTAGAGCTGATCCGTATGATGTATTATCACACTTCCGATATGGTATTCGAACTGCTGGTATTTGCACTGGCAAGACAGGTCATTATCGATCATACTTCGGCTGTTACCAGCCTGATCGGCGTATGTGCTATCGCCGTACTGTTCGCCACGAGGAAGTTCCTGTTTACCTCTCATGTACTCTCTGCCGATACCGATGATGAAGACGACAAAGAGAGTGAAAAATAAAATAAATAAAAACTATACAATGTCTGGCAAACGTGCTATACTCGATATATCAGAAAGATTATTGTTTGTAGTATCAATTGTCAGACATTTTATTTTTCTGAAAATCACTGTTAAAGGAGTGGATTTTATGAATTTTATCATCAGTGGAAAGAACATCGAAGTAACCCCGGGTCTGAAGGACAGCGTCATCAGCAAGCTTGGTAAACTGGAACGGTATTTTACACCTGATACAGAGATCATCGTAACCTTAAGTGTTGAGAAAGACCGCCAGAAAATTGAGGTAACCATTCCGGTCAAAGGCGATATCATCCGTTCTGAGCAGACAAGCACAGATATGTATGTATCTATTGACCTCGTAGAAGAAGTGATTGAACGTCAGCTTCGCAAATATAAAAACAAACTGGTAGCAAGACATCAGGAAGGCGGTGCTTTCAAACAGGAATTCTTCGAAGAAGAACCTGCCATTGACAGCAACGACGAGATTCAGATCGTCCGCACGAAAAAGTTTGGCATTAAGCCAATGTTCCCGGAGGATGCATGTGTACAGATGGAACTTCTCGGACATGATTTCTTCGTATTCTCTAATGCAGAGACAGAAGAAGTTAATGTTGTATACAAGAGAAAGAACGGTACATTTGGTCTGATCGAGCCTGAATTCCAATAAGCACATATAACTCAGGTATTTTCCCTGACAACAAAAATCCTGGAGGTTATTCCTCCAGGATTTTTATCTGTCCGTCTATCTCTGCATAATAGCAGTCTCCTGTTTCTTCCATAGAAGCCCTTGCTCCTGTTCCTTCCGTGATCTCCTCCTGCACTTTTGCAAGTTCCTCTGCCGGGATTACACAGATCAGCTGTACTTTATCTGTGTACATGGAATCCAGTATGGTAATCTTCCGTTCTCCCAATATATACTGGATTTTCCCAAGATCCCCATACTCGGTATCTATCGAAAGCTTCGTTCCCTGAATCCGGGATATGATCTGCGCATGGGCAAGTCCTTCCTTTGTTGCACCGGAATAGGCTCTTACCAGACCTCCCGTACCGAGCAGCGTGCCTCCGAAATATCTGGTCACGACCACTGCCACATTATGGATATCCTCTCCCATCAACACATCTAACATAGGCTTTCCGGCTGTTCCTCCCGGTTCTCCGTCATCACTGAATCTGGCAAGTTCATGTCGGTCGCCGATCACATATGCAAAACAGTTATGTCTGGCATCCCAGTATTTCTTTTTTATATCCGCAATAAACTCCTGTGCTTCCTCTTCACTGTGCACCGGCTGTACTGTTGCAATAAAACGGGACTTCTTTTCTACGATTTCTCCCTCTCCGCCTTTGTAGGCCATCTTATATTCTGCTGGCATAATTTCACCTTTCCTTTTTATCCTGATTACTACTATAACGGATTTATTAAGATTTTCCCACATAAATATGAAGATTTTAATTTTTTCTTTATTTAGATAATCAAGTTTGGTATAATACTGTGGATAAAGGAGGCTAAATTCATGAATTATGGAAGACGAAAAGCTTCAAAAAGGCAAAAAGAAATCACCTCCAAAGGTACCATGCAAGGGAAGCGCATGGGAGTGCGATTATTCAAAGCCTTTTTGCTTTTGATACTTGTCGCCTGTGTAAGTGTGGGAGTAGGCGGCCTCATTTTTGTAAAGAAGATCATCAACGACTCGCCCGACATTACGCCGGATGATGTACGTCCAAGCGGTTATACCACTTTCGTATATGCGGATGACGGAACCACAGAACTGGAACGTTTCGTTGCTTCCGGATCAAACCGTATTTACAAGTCGATTGATGAGATACCTACCGATCTGCAGCATGCATTTGTAGCAATCGAGGACGAGCGTTTTTATGAGCATAAAGGTATCGATCCACAGGGTATTCTTCGTGCCTTTGTCGTGGGTGTTGCGCACGGCGGTAATTTCAGTGAGGGTGCCAGTACTCTTACTCAGCAGCTCATCAAGAACAACGTATTCCCGAACTTCGTATCCGAAAATACATTTTCCGAAAAGCTGGAACGTAAGATCCAGGAACAGTACCTTGCCCTGAAGATTGAAAAGCAGATGTCCAAAGATGAGATTCTGGAGTGTTATATGAACACAATTAACCTTGGACAGAACACACTGGGTGTTCAGGCTGCTTCCAAACGATATTTTAACAAGGATGTGTCTGAACTCACACTTTCCGAATCTGCCGTAATCGCAGGTATTACTCAGAACCCATCCGGTTATGATCCTGTTACTAACCCGGAAGCTAATGCAAAGAGACGTAAAAAAGTGCTCGGCAACATGCTGAAGCAGGGTTACATTGACCAGGTAGCCTATGATGAGGCAATGGCTGATGATGTATATGCCCGAATTCAGACCGTTAACAGTGAGATTGGACAGGATTCTCCGAACAGCTACTTTGTGGATGCATTGTCTGAACAGGTAGTGAGTGATCTGATGGAGCGTCTCGGTTACTCTGAGACCCAGGCATACAACGCACTGTACAGTGGCGGACTCAGCATTTACTCTACCCAGAACGTAGAGATGCAGAAGATCTGCGATGAAGAAATGAATAATTCCGACAACTATCCATGGCTGACTGAAGTGGGTATTGCCTATGCACTGACTGTGACCAGAGCTGATGGAACAGTTGAAAATTACGGTTCCAACGATCTGCGTAACTATGCGCTGAATGTCAAAGGTGACAATCAGGGGCTTCTCTATTCTTCTGAAGATGAAGCTAGAGCCTTTGTAGAAGAATGGAAATCTACCATTGCACAGGAAGGGGATACTTACGTAGAGAATCTTACCCTTACACCACAGCCTCAGGCATCCGTTACACTGATGGATCAGTCCAACGGACAGATCAAAGCAATGGTCGGCGGACGCGGAACCAAGACATCCAGTCTGAGTCTGAACCGTGCATACAAAGGTTCTCCAAGACAGCCGGGATCATGCTTCAAGATTCTTTCCACTTATGCTCCAGCATTGGATGCATGCGGACAGACACTGGCAACCATCATCCGTGATGAACCATGGCATTATTCTAACGGAGCTTCTCTGAAGAACGCATCCGGAAGTTATCTTGGTGATATTACTATGAGAAAAGCCATTGAGCAGTCACAGAATGTATGTGCCGTCAAGACGATTGATGAAGTTACACCTGCGCTGGGATATCAGTATGCCAAGAACTTTGGTATTACCACACTGGAAGATACTGACAAAGTTGAGTCTATTGCACTTGGTGGTCTGACCAATGGAGTATATAACTATCAGCTCTGCGGAGCATTTGCAACAATCGCTAATGGCGGTGTATACAACACGCCTACTCTTTATACCAAGATTCTTGACCATGACGGCAATGTCCTTCTGGAAGGCAATAAAGAGACCAAGACGGTTATCAAGGATTCCACTGCCGCACTGCTTACCAGCGCTATGGAAGACGTTGTTACCAACGGTACCGGACGTAATGCACAGCTTGATAATATGCCGGTAGCCGGTAAGACCGGTACTACCGACCACGATCAGGATCTCTGGTTCTGTGCATTTACACCATATTACACCTGTGCAGTATGGGGCGGCTATGATGAAAACAAATCCCTGACCGGAATCGATACTCAGTATCGTTTCCGTATCTGGAAAGGTATTATGAGCAGAATCCATGCAAATCTGGAAACGAAAGATTTCACCATGCCATCCAGTGTGGAAAAGAAGTCTGTATGCTCTATCACCGGATATCTGGCAAGACCATCCTGCCCAACAGTAACAGAGTATTTTGCAAAAGGTTCTGTGCCTGATGAAACCTGTCCGGGACATGGTGATTATTACGAGGAAAGTGACACAGACAGCGAAGATTCAACCAATAGCAGCCAGAACGGTTCCGACAGCAACACTAACACGGATAACACCGGTAATTCCAACAGCAATACCGGTGGCAATACTGGTGGCAATACCGGCGGTGGTGACAATAGTAATACCGGCGGTGGCGACAATGGCGGCGGCGAGACGCCGACTCCGGAACAGCCTTCTGCAAGATTGCTTTTACCGAATCTGAGAGATATGTATAAATTCAAAAGCTAGTACAAAAGGAGTGAAGTTCAAATCGAACTTCACTCCTTTTATGTATAGCACTGTTTAATCTAAAATCAATCTCGCCGCACCGCAGATTCCTGCATCATTACCAAGCTCTGCCAGCACGATCTTCGTATCCTTATTTGCAAAAAATGCTCTCTTCTTAAATTCGTTTTCCACAAACGGAATCAATACCGGGCCGGCCTTCGACACGCCGCCGCCGATCACAAATACCGCCGGATCTGCCACAACAGCAATATTGGCCAGTGCTCCTCCAAGATACTGTCCAAATTCACCGGCGATGCGTATTGCAAGTGCATCTCCTGCTTTCACCGCATCAAACACATCTTTGGCACTCGGTTCCCCGTGAAGCACAGTCTCTTCATGTTCCGCACTCAAAGCCTTTCTTGCAAGCTTTGCGATCCCGGTTGCAGATGCGTACTGCTCCAGACACCCATGCAGACCACAGCCACAACTGTCCTTCTCTTCACGATTCACGCAGATATGTCCGATCTCTCCACCGGCTCCATGTTGTCCCACAAGCATCTGCCCATTCACGATCACACCGCCGCCGACACCTGTTCCAAGGGTTACCATGACAAGATTCTTCTCTCCTCGTCCGGCTCCCAGCCACATCTCGCCCATGGCAGCCACATTGGCATCATTACCGGCTTCTACACGCATACCGTCAAGCAATTCACTGAGTTCTCTCGTAACTTCCTTATATCCCCAGCCAACATTCGCCGTCTGTTGTACTACGCCTCCTACAACCGGGGCCGGGATTCCCATTCCCACTCCTGCCACATCTTCTCTCCGGATCTTCCTCTCTTTTAATTTCTCCAGAATCGAAGCAGCCACATCCGGCAGGATCTGTTCCCCGTGATTCTCTTTCTTCGTTGGGATCTCCCATTTGTCCAGCAGTTTTCCCTCAATCTCGAAAAGTCCAAGCTTCACACTTGTCCCTCCGACATCCACACCCATACAATATTTCATCCTTCTATTTCCTTTCTGCTATTTTCCTTTCTTGGTCATACTTTCCTCTACACGCTTGTACAACTCCTGAGCCGCATTATAACCCATCTGTTTCTGTCTGTGATTGATTGCAGCAGTCTCTACAATAATCGCCAGATTACGTCCCGGACGAATCGGAAGCTGATGACATACAACCTTATTGCCCAGGAATTCTGTATACTCCTCTTCCAGTCCCAGACGTTCATATGCCTTCTCGCGATTCCAGTCTTCCAGGCGGATCACCAGATCAATATTCTGTGTCTCACGTACACTCAACACACCAAACAGTGTCTTAACATCCACAATACCGATACCTCGAAGCTCAATAAAATGTCTTGTGATATCCGGCGCTGTACCCACCAGTGTGTCGTCACTGACTTTGCGGATCTCCACCACATCATCACTGACCAGACGGTGACCTCTCTTGATCAACTCCAGGGCTGCCTCACTCTTACCGATACCGCTCTCTCCCGTAATCAGCACACCAACACCATATACATCTACCAGTACACCATGAATGGAAATACACGGCGCCAGCTGTACATTCAGCCAGCGGATGACTTCTGCCATAAATGCAGATGTAACCTTCTCTGTAATAAATACCGGGATATCAGCCTTGACCGCTTTCTCTACTAATATCTTATCCGGCTGCATATTTCTGCAAAAGATCAGACATGGGATACGGCATGCAAGAAGCTGGTCATAGATCCGCTCCTTCTCTTCCGGATCCATCCGTTCCAGAAATGTATATTCTACATATCCGATGATCTGAATACGCTGATTATCAAAATGATCAAAATAACCCGTCAACTGTAACGCCGGACGGTTCACCTCCGGTTCTTCCAGATAAATCCCTGACAGATCCACATCCGGTGTCAGATTCTTAAGATCCATCTTCTCCACAAGTTTGGACATTTCTATTCTGGGCATAGTAATTCCTCCTGTATCTTTATTCTCTTCTCGCCTCTCTGTGCCTCCATTTCACGGGTATGTGCACATGCGCCCGTTAATATTTATTGTACCATATTCCTTCCGGCATTACACCTTGGGATGAAAAAAATTGTAGACAGATTCGGCTGCTGCCTCGTTCATAGACGGCAGTTCTTTCAGTGTCTCCACATCCGCATTACGTATTGCTTCCAGTCCCGGAAATCTCCGCATCAGATCCTTCCTTCTGGCAGGTCCGATGCCTGGTATATCATCCAGTACAGAATGCACCTGTCCCTGTCCTCTGAGCTTTCTGTGATACTCAATCGCAAATCTGTGTGCTTCATCCTGAATCCTCGTAATTAGCTTAAATCCTTCCGAATTACGATCGATCGGAATCTCCACATTATTATAATAAAGTCCGCGTGTTCTATGGTTATCATCCTTCACCATACCGCATACCGGAATATGAATCCTCAGTTTATCCAATACTTCCAGTGCAATATTCACCTGACCGCGTCCACCGTCCATCAGTATCAGATCCGGAAATGCTGTAAAGCTGTTCTCCACGCTTCCTTCTTCCTGCTCTCTCCTGCCATGTTCAAACCGGCGTGTCAGCACTTCTTCCATGCTGGCATAGTCATCCGGTCCCTGAACACTCTTAATCCGGAACTTACGGTAATCACTGCGCTTCGGACGACCTTTCTCATATACCACCATAGATCCTACCGATGCATAGCCGCTGATATTGGAAATGTCATAGGCTTCCATACGCACGATTCCTTTCATTCCAAGCAGACTTTCAATCTCCTTGACCGCTCCGATAGTACGTCCTTCTTCACGCTTCAGACGTTCCTTGTCCTTCGTCAGGATCAATGCTGCATTCCGCTGCGCAAGCTCTACCAGCTTCTCCTTGGCGCCTTTCTTCGGCACACGGATATGTACCTTATGCCCCCGTTTTTCCGTCAGCCATTCCTCCAGCAGTTCCATGTCTCCCGGTTCTTCCTGCATCATCAGTTCTGCCGGAAGATACGGCGTCCCCGCGTAAAACTGCTTGATAAAGCTGGACAGGATCTCACTCTTTGTCTCCTCTCCTGTCAGGCGAAGAAAGAAATGATCCCGTCCGATCAGTCTGCCGTTACGCACAAAGAATACCTGCACGACCGCATCCTCCAGATCCTTCGCCATTGCCACGATATCTCTGTCATCTCCGGCAGTGTCCGTAATCTTCTGCTTTTGCGCAATCTTCTGCACACTCTGCAGAAGATCCCTGTACTCTATCGCTTTCTCATACTCCATCGCCTCGGATGCTTCTTCCATCTTACGCTGCAGATCCCCCAGGATCAGATCATAATTACCGTTCAGAAACTGCAACACCTGATCAATGGATTGACGGTATTCCTGTTGGTCCACATACCCCTGACACGGTGCATCACACTGATGGATATGATAGTTCAGACACGTTCTCTCTGACCCGATATCCCGTGGCAGCCTCCGGTTACAGCTTCGGATCTTATACAGCTTCCGGATCAGCTCTATCGTATCTTTTACTGCTCCCACACTGGTATACGGTCCAAAATACTTCGCCTTGTCCTTCTGCATCTGTCTCGCCAGCATGATCCTCGGAAACGGTTCCTGCACGGTCACCTTGATAAATGGATAACTCTTGTCATCCATCAGCATCGTATTATACTTCGGTCGGTGTTCTTTGATCAGATTACATTCCAACACCAGCGCTTCCAGTTCCGAATCTGTAATGATATATTCAAATCTGGTGATATGCGTCACCATCTGCTCAATCTTCGGACCTTTGTTTCTGCTGGACTGAAAATACTGCCGCACCCGGTTCTTCAGGCTGATTGCCTTACCCACATAGATAATCTCATCTTTCTCTCCATGCATCAGATATACGCCCGGCTTCCCCGGCAGCTTCTTTAATTCTTCCTGTATATCAAACATTATTCTGCCTTTCTTTTCTCTCTTCCAGATACTTCATACCACTCCATTTTACATCAGTTTCCATATGCTGAAAAGGGAGAAAGCAGATGCTTTCTCCCCATATAACTTTTATCTTATTCCGCATCATCTGATGATGTCTCAGTCACCGTGTTTTTCTTCCGGTGTATCCTCTGACACTGTCTTCTCCGCTGCCGGATCTGCTTCAACTGCTTTCTCACGTCCCGGTACTGCCTTCATACCGATACGCTCTTCTGTCTTCTTCGGAGCATCCGGATCAATACCTTCCACTTCATGGAAAATCTTCATGAATTCCTTACCGGTAATCGTCTCCTTCTCAATCAGGAACGCTGCGATCTTATCCAGTGACTCTCTGTGCTCTGTCAGCAGGCGTTTCGCTTCGTCGTATGCCTTCTTCAGCATCTCCATAACTTCCTGATCGATCTCTGCTGCTGTAGCCTCACCGCAGTTCATAACAGCTCTTCCGTCCAGATAACGGTTCTGGATCGACTCCAGCCCGATCAGTCCGAACTTCTCGCTCATACCATACTGTGTGATCATAGAGCGAGCAACCTTGGTTGCTTTCTCAATATCATTCGAAGCACCTGTGGTAACGGTGTCGAATACGATCTCTTCTGCAGCACGTCCACCAAGCATACCGACGAGCATTGCTTCCAGCTCTTTCTTGGTATTCAGGAATTTCTCTTCCTCCGGTGTCTGCATTACATATCCGAGTGCTCCCATCGTTCTCGGTACAATGGTAATCTTTTGTACCGGCTCCGAATCTTTCTGCAAAGCACTTACCAGTGCATGTCCTACCTCATGGTAAGATACGATACGGCGTTCTTCCTGACTCATGATACGGTCTTTCTTTTCCTTACCAACCAGTACCACTTCGACAGCCTCAAAGAGATCTTTCTGCGATACTGCATTTCTTCCATGCTTAACTGCATTGATCGCAGCTTCATTGATCATATTGGCAAGGTCTGAACCTACGGCTCCGGAAGTTGCCAGTGCAATCTCTTCCAGATCTACCGTCTCATCCATGCGCACATCCTTGGCATGAACTTTCAGTACCTCTACACGTCCTTTCAGATCCGGACGTTCTACGATGATACGGCGGTCAAAACGACCCGGTCTCAGCAGTGCCGGATCAAGGATCTCCGGACGGTTCGTTGCTGCCAGAAGCAACAGTCCCTTATTTGTGTCAAATCCATCCATCTCAGCCAGTAACTGGTTCAGTGTCTGTTCACGCTCATCATTACCGCCAAGCTGGTTATCACGGCTCTTGCCGATTGCATCAATCTCGTCAATAAAGATAATACACGGTGCCATCTGCTGCGCCTGCTTAAACAGGTCACGCACTCTGGATGCACCTACACCTACGTACATTTCCACAAATGCGGATCCTGACAGTGAGAAGAACGGCACTTTCGCCTCTCCTGCCACCGCCTTCGCCAGCAGTGTCTTACCGGTTCCCGGAGGTCCTACTAACAGGGCTCCCTTCGGGAGCTTCGCTCCCACGCCGGTGTATTTGCCAGGGTTATGCAGAAAATCTACAACCTCCTGCAGAGATTCCTTCGCTTCATCCTGTCCCGCTACATCCTTAAATGTAACGCCGGTCTCCTTCTCTACATACATCTTGGCATTACTTTTGCCAATGCCCATCATGCCTCCGCCTTTCGACATCCGTTTGAAACTCCAATAGAACATCGCTACGATCAGCACGATCGGCAGGAACGTCGCAATCACATTCAATACCATCACTGATGTCGTATCCGGTATCTCCTGTTCATATTTAATGCCTGCCTCATACAGACGTTCGGAAAGGGTATCATCGTCTACAACTCCGGTGTAATATTCCTTAGCAGTCGTCTCTCCCTTTTCCTTCTTCGCCTTGATCATGATCTTGTCACTGGAAATTGTAACCTCCTGCACCTTGTGATGCTTGATCATGTTCAGGAACTTATCATACGTAATCTCTTCTGCAGATGATGTCTTCTGGAACTGATAAAGCGACAGCACCAGAAATGTAGTAATCAACGCGATCAGCAGGACAAAGGAGATACCCTGTCTGTTCGGTTTGTTATTCTTATTATCATTCTGATTATTTCTATTTCTGTTGTTCTGATTATCCATGTTGGTCCTCCTGTGTTTATCAGTTCTAATTATAAATATCGCCCCATTTAAAATCAACAAATAATTTATGAAAATATTGTAAACAGGATATAATTTGTAGTATACTTGGATTTGGAGTTTTTTATCAGCAGGATAAAGCAATAACATTGGGGAAGAGGAATATACAAATGAATTTAGGATTTGACAACGACAAGTATCTTGAAATGCAGTCCGCTCACATCCGTGAGCGTATCAGCCACTTTGACAACAAACTGTACCTGGAATTCGGAGGCAAGCTTTTTGATGACTATCATGCGTCCAGAGTACTGCCGGGCTTTCAGCCGGACAGTAAGCTGCGTATGTTAAAAGAACTGGCTGACCAGGCCGAGATCGTTATCGTCATCAGTGCCGGAGATATTGAAAAGAACAAGGTTCGTGGAGATCTGGGGATAACCTACGACACCGATGTCATCCGCCTTCGTGAAGCTTATATGAATTCAGGTCTTTACGTAGGAAGTGTTGTCATTACCCAATACGCCGGACAGACTGCCGCTGATCTCTTTAAGCAGCGTCTGGAGCGTCTTGGCATCAAAGTGTATATTCATTATTTAATACCGGGATATCCGGCTAATGTCCCGCTGATCGTCAGCGACGAAGGATACGGCAAGAACGATTACATCGAAACGACCCGTCCGTTAGTCATTGTCACAGCACCGGGACCGGGAAGCGGAAAGATGGCAACCTGTCTTTCACAGCTCTATCATGAACATAAGCGTGGAGTAAGAGCAGGTTACGCCAAATTCGAGACATTCCCGATCTGGAATATCCCATTGAACCATCCGGTCAACCTGGCATACGAAGCAGCTACTGCCGACCTGAACGATATCAACATGATCGATCCGTTCCATCTGGAGGCTTATGGAGAGACTACCGTCAACTACAACCGTGACGTAGAAATCTTCCCGGTACTGTGTGCCACATTTGAACGCATTTATGGCGAAAGCCCGTATAAGTCACCGACTGACATGGGCGTTAACATGGCAGGCTTCTGCATCAGCGATGACGAAGCCTGCAGAGAAGCATCCCGTCAGGAGATCATCCGCCGTTACTACGATTCCCGCCGCAGATTTCTGTTAGGCGCATGTACGGAGAATGAAGTATACAAGATTGAGATGCTGATGAACCAGACCGGAATCACCATTCACGACCGCCATGTTGTGGATGCAGCATTACAACGCGCAGAAGAGACCGGAGCGCCGGCCTCAGCACTGGAGTTACCTGATGGACGCATTGTCACAGGCAAGACTTCTGATCTGCTGGGTGCATCTGCAGCACTTCTTCTGAATGCCTTAAAAGAACTTGCCGGTATTGATCACGAGAGGAAAGTCATTTCACCGGAGGCTATTGAGCCTATACAGAAATTAAAAGTTAATTATCTTGGAAGCAAAAATCCAAGGCTTCACACCGACGAAATATTGATTGCACTGTCCGTAAGTGCTGCTACCGATCCTACTGCCCAGGAAGTTCTGAAACAGCTTCCGAAGCTGAAAGGATGTCAGGCACACACTTCTGTTATGGTCAGCAACGTAGACAGCAGAATGTTTAAAAAGTTGTCAATTCAGGCAACTTATGAAGCCAAATATGAAAAAAATCCTGTATTTGCCAAATAATCCGGTGTATTATAGTATCAGATAACATGCAGGTATCCCCTGCATATGTATGTGAAGGAGGAACACATGGCAGTAAAATACGTATTTGTTACAGGTGGAGTGGTATCCGGACTTGGTAAAGGAATTACAGCCGCTTCTCTGGGACGTCTTTTAAAAGCACGTGGTTACAAAGTAACCATGCAGAAATTCGATCCTTATATTAACATTGACCCAGGCACGATGAACCCGGTACAGCACGGTGAAGTATTTGTTACCGATGATGGAGCAGAGACTGACCTTGACCTGGGACACTATGAACGTTTTATCGATGAAAGCCTGACCAAGAATTCCAATGTTACCACTGGAAAGATCTACTGGTCTGTACTTCACAAAGAGCGCCGTGGTGATTACGGCGGAGGGACCGTACAGGTAATTCCTCACATTACAAATGAGATCAAGAGCAGATTCCACCGGAATCCTGCCGCTAAGGATACAGAGATTGCCATCATCGAGGTAGGCGGTACCGTAGGTGATATCGAAAGCCAGCCATTCCTGGAGGCAATCCGTCAGTTCCAGCACGACAAAGGACATGAGAATGTTATCCTGATCCACGTTACATTGATCCCTTACCTGCGTGCATCTCAGGAAATGAAGACCAAGCCTACTCAGGCAAGCGTAAAGGATCTCCAGGGAATGGGTATCCAGCCGGACATCCTTGTCTGCCGCTCTGAGCACCCATTGACCGATGGCATCAAAGATAAGATTGCGCTGTTCTGTAATGTACCTGCGAACCACGTACTGCAGAACCTGGATGTAGAATATCTGTATGAAGCACCGCTCGCCATGGAAAAAGAGAATCTGGCAGGTGCTGTCTGCGAATGTCTGCACCTTGACTGTCCGGAACCGGATCTGAAAGACTGGACAGAGATGGTCGACTATCTGAAGCATCCGAATACAGACGTAACTGTTGCCCTGGTCGGCAAATATATCCAGCTTCACGATGCTTATATCAGCGTTGTAGAGGCATTAAAACACGGCGGTATCTTCAGCCGTGCTACCGTTCACATCAAATGGATTGATTCTGAGACAGTAACTGCTGAGAATGCAGACGAACTGTTCAGTGATGTTGACGGCATCCTGGTACCGGGCGGTTTCGGCGACCGCGGTATCGACGGTAAGATTGAAGCAATCCGCTATGCAAGAACCCATGGTCTCCCATTCCTGGGATTATGCCTTGGTATGCAGCTTGCGATCGTAGAATTTGCAAGAGATGTGATCGGACTGAAAGACGCACACAGTGTAGAGCTGGATCCTCAGACCACCAATCCGGTCATCCACATTATGCCGGATCAGATTGGTATCGAAGATATAGGAGGTACGCTGAGACTTGGATCTTACCCATGTGTACTGAACAAAGAATCAAAAGCTTATCAGCTCTATGATTCAGAGAATATCGAAGAACGTCATCGTCATCGTTACGAGGTTAATAACGACTACCGTGATCAGTTAGAAGCAGCAGGCATGATGCTTTCCGGACTGTCACCGGACGGACGTATCGTAGAGATGGTAGAGATTCCAGAACATCCGTGGTTCATCGCCACTCAGGCACATCCGGAACTGAAGTCCAGACCAAACCGTCCACATCCGTTATTCCGTGGATTCGTAGAGGCAGCTCTGGCTCACAAGGAAAAACGATAACTGAAATTATACGAGGTGAGACCTCACTAAGTGAGGTCGCCTCGTATTTTTGTTGTTAAAAAAGACACCCCAATGGGTGTCTCTGTACTAATTATTCTATTCTATATGTATCCTTTACAACATAATGAAATACTGCAATAAATGTGTACCGGTAACATCTGTTTCATCTCGATCCAGCTTACGCCTTCCAAACAACTTAAAATGATTTCTCTCATAAAATTCTTTTAATTTCTTTTTATCCTCACATTCCAGATAGGCGAATCTTCCTCCAACTTCATTTTGTACCTTTTTGACTTTTTCCATAGCTAGCAAAAGTAATTCATCACCACTAATCAACGTATCATTTCCATTTGTATAATTTTTCCCAAGTTGAGCAATCAACGGTGCCGCCACCGTATATTCATTTTTCTTTTCATCATATATTCCATGTTCTCGTAGTTTTCTCGCTTCTTTTGCATTCACAGCACTTCTTTCAATAGAGATAAATTTAGAAGCAATTGTATAATAGCCGACAAATGCTTTTTCCTTTCCATCTGCTGTTTGCCAGTACACAATATGAGTCTTTGAAAATCCTCTTTTTGAAAACTCTATGGCTTTATGTTTCAAGAATTTTTCCACATCTGCATTGAGTGGACACGAAAAAGAAGAGAGGATTTCTTTTGTCTTATCCTCTCCCAGCTTTTCCAACATTTCACCTAAATTAAATTGAACAAATTCCGTCTCTTTAATCCAATTTGACTCTATCTTCACTATTTTCCAAAAAACTCCTTAATTCTATCACCTGTAATTTCTTTGCATTCTCTTGTAAGTTTCGCAGGTTCATACTTGGTATTCTCTGCTTCATCTAAAGCTTGCACGAATGTACGGGCGAATCGCTTTTCACTGATATTTACTTCTTTCAATATGCTCTTCGTTGCCATACGTTCACCTCCAAAACAAAATAAATCTTTCTCTTTTAGTTTATTATATCC
>CAVAVU010000086.1:0-35742 GCA_963592205.1 bacterium | reverse complement strand
ATTTAAATTGAAGAAAAAAGCAAGTGAGAGGTGGAAGTTAGTTTTTCATTTTAGGTATTTCTTCTCAATATCCGCAAACAAATGACTGCTAAATTCATATTTTGAACTTTGTTTCAGATTCTTCCAGTTTTCTTCATAATAGGCAGGAAGTACCTGATTGTTATTAATGCGATTAACAGCTAATGTCAGTTCAATCACTGCTTCAAAAAAAGAATAATCCGAAAGAAACGTCTGCGCTTCTTCCTCTTCCTGAATAATCATCTGCTTGATGTCACTATAGATATTCATCTGATCCATCTGACGTATCATCAGATTCCAGAACGCTCCCAGACTGTATCCTGTCTCATATTCATTGTCATCCCCGTTAACCTCAAGAAGCTTTAATATCCCTTTTCTTGCTTCCAATTCAGGCACATTCACAATGTAGCCTCTGTGTACCTGGGAAATCAGTTCCATTTTGTTTTCTTCAAACCATTTCTTGATTTCCGGAAGATCTCGAAGTAACGTAGTACGGCTGACTCCAATGGTCTCTTTCAACTGTTCTACCGTAACGTATCCCTTCGCATTGAGCAGAATCATTACCAATACCGCTGTCCTCTCATTCTTAGACAAAAAGTATGTATAGAACGTATGCTCACATATAAATTTTTCAAAGGCATGCACATCAATTCGGACATCCGTATCAAAAAATACTTCTCCATCAGACCTGATATGAATGACCGGAAGATCATATTCTATCAACGCATCATTTAATTCCCTGATATCTGCACGAATAGATCTCTCCTGAACTTTGTATTTTTCGACCAGTTCCGTAACATTCTGTCTGCTGCCTAAAATTAATTCCCGTAATATTTTGTTACTTCTTCTGTTCATGTTGTCCTCCTCGATAGTCATATTATAAGTCAGGCTCTTGTCTCTCAAAAAGTCCCATCAAATGCAATTTAAATGCAAAGATTGGTATTACACACAAAAAGAATCCATTTTTCGCGTATTATTACGTAAAAAATGACTTCTTTTCTTAATATTTTGTTATGAAAATTATCTAATTTTTATTCAGTCATCCCATGTTGTCTATTCATTCTGTCCACCAAGCAGATATCGGTAAATCGCCTCTGCGCATCCGCCGTGATCATTATCAGCTACGCTTACTCTGCAGACTTCCCGCACGCATTCCCGTGCATTGCCCATCGCAACAGGAAGTCCGGCAACTTTCATCATCTTCACATCGTTATCAGAATCGCCTACTGCAATCGTTCGTTCAAGTGGAATTTTAACGATTTCACAAAGCTGTTTTAATCCAATCCCTTTTGACATATGAAGCGGTGAGATCTCAAATCCCGTATCTTCTGCATAGACTACTGTCACTGGTAATTGAATGATCTGATCAAACAGCCTGTCCCGGATTTCGACGCTTGATGCGTATACATTCATTTTCTCCATTGGAAAATGTTCCTTGCGATATGCATCATACAGACCATCATAATGTTTTCCGGTCTTGCGCTGTAATTCTTTATATCTCGTAACGTAAAAATAATCCATACGCTCGGCATCGGTGCTGTCTACCAGATTACGGCCATCGGAATAGCCGATCAACATACAATCTTCGCCATCTATAATGTCTATGATCTTCTCAACAGTTTCATCTGGAATCACAGTCGATGATAGGATCTCTTTTGTCATTGAATCATAAAGCAATGCTCCATTTTCACATACAAAATACCGTACTTTCTGCAATTCATTCTCTTCATAAGGTTCTATTTCACCTACTGCTCGTCCTGTGCAGACCGCTATCTTTTTTCCCAGTTCGACAGCTCTTGCAATTGCTTCCTGCGAAGATTCGCTCACCTTATTTTTACTGGTCAGAAGCGTTCCATCCATATCGAACGCGATTAAATCATATCCACTCATGTCTAACTCCTATAACTACAACTTTTATCTACATCTCTTTCTGAAAATCCGACCACGGAATATTCAACGTTGCTCCCTCATTAAGCAGTGCATTCACATGCATAAGAAGCGGAAAATCAGACTCTTTCACTTTCCCTGCCTTTGCAAGGGCTTTCACCGCACGCGCTGTTCTTGTGGCAATCACAACTGCTTCCAGTGTCTGTCCTTTTAATTGTTCCATGACTTCATCAATAGAAAGCCCTTTTCCAAGAAGCAGTCCCACGGTCCGGCTTCGTCCTGCAGCCACAGTCACATTCAGATCTCCCGCGGCATACATAATATTATCTACACCACCACCGACAATCCTGAGCAGATCCAGCATCTCTTTTACACTCTCCTGGAACAGTGCAGCCTCTGAATTATTATGATTAATGCCATCGTCGCCCGCTTTTTCAGCCATGCCGATTGCCAGTGCCGTTCCTAATGCATAACCATTCTTTAACGCCACAGCGCACTCCAGACCTACCACATCCAGTGTCAGACTGATCACGTAATAATCGGTCGCAAACAGGCTCCGGATCCAGCGCAAGGTCTCCATCTTCGGTCCACAGTATCCCACAAAAGACGGATCGTGATCTGCCAGATCCCTTGCAGTACAAGGTCCGCCGATTGCATAGATTTCCTGCCTGCTTCCTTCTGGAAGTTTACTCTGCCAGTATTCCGGATAGGTCTGCATCGTTCCGTCTTCATAGTCAAGCATTCCCTTTGTCACAGAAATCACCGGTACGGTCTCATCAAGTATCGGAAAGATCTTTTCCGCAAACCAGTCTACGCCAAAGCTAGACACTCCACACACGATCAGATCTGCCCCTTGGATTGCTTCTTCTTTTTCACTTTCTTTGTAATAATGGATACCGTCATGCAGTGTCCGAAGCAGATTGACATGATAATTATCCTCTCTCAATCTGTCGATTACCTGGTCATCCAGTGGACTTCCTACCAATCGAACCTCATGTCCATTCTCAAACAACGGAAATGTAAGTGCCGATGCCATCTGTCCTGCTCCAATTAATGTGATAGTACTCATTGTGTCTTCCTCCTCTTAGCCGTGTTTTTTTCTCAGTTCTCTCCGCAATACGCTTCGATCCCATTCATACTGTTCCTCTTCTGTCTCAATGATAAGTTCCGGAACTGTCGTTGGCTTACCATCTTCCCCAACAGCTACTTCTGTCGCATATGCACAGTTAATCAGAAACTGTTCTCCTGTTACCGTCTCTGCATAAGTCTCCACTTTGACATCCATAGATGTATGTCCTGCATAGACAATCTTTGCCTTCAGCACGATCGTATCCCCCGGATATGCTCCACGCAGAAACTGCAGATTATTAAACGATGCAGTTACGATTGGTCTGTGCGCATGTCTCTTTGCTGCCATTGCCGCGGTCTCATCAATCCACTGCATCAGCTGCCCGCCAAACAGACGTCCCGCACTGTTCAAATGATTCATCCTTACCAGATGAACACTTTCCAGCTGCGAATCCGCCACATGTTTTTTTCCTCTTTCCATACTTAATCCTCTCTTTTCTGATATGTCATCAGAGATTATCGCCTTTCTCTATACTACGATGAACGACAGTTTTTTTCAACCGATTCTTTTCAAAACATTTGCTGCGTTTGTTCTCCATATCCGGTCAAGCTGATCTTCACTTACTCCTTTCTTGCGCAGTATCTCCCATAATTTCGGCATATCCGATACTTTCTGGATCGGTTCATATTCCTGTACATCATATCCGTCTACATCCGTACCGATTGCCGGAAATTCAGTTCCTCCGACGTTGATCATATGAAGAATATGTGCCGCCATAGCTTCCAGTTCCGTTCCCTGTGCTGTGTTTCCACTCAGGAACATAGGAAACAGATTCAGTCCTGCCACGCCTCCTGCTTCCGCCAGATTACGGATCATTGTATCCGTCAGATTCCTTGGATGGTCACACAATGCACGGCAGTTGGAATGAGATGCCACGACCGGACCTTTTGTACATTCCAGAATATCCAGAAATGACTGATCCGATGCATGGGATACATCGATGATCATTCCCATTTCTCCGGCACGTGCTATGATCTCCTTGCCGAAGCCGGTAAGTCCCTTTGCCATAAGTTCCGGATCACAGCTGTTGGGATGTCCCAGACAGTTCGTATAGTTCCACATCGGAGTCATAAGACGGACACCTTTCTCCCACAGTTCTTCCAGGCGTTCTGCTTTTCCGTTGATAATACCGCCTTCTTCTACTGTCAGAACCGCTGACATACGACCGTCCTGTTCATTTTCCAATATCTCCCCATAATTTCCCGCCATGCGTATCTCATCGGAATAGTTCTCACAATTTGCTCTTAACAGATCCATCATACCAAGTGCCTGTTCATAGCATTTGTCATAATCCATATTCTGCTCTTCCAGACATGTAAAACATGCAAAGAACTGCGCAAGCGTCCCTGCATCACGCATTGCAGGAATACTGACGCTCCATGGATTCTCCATCAGATCATATTGATCCTGCTGTATCATTTTCCACAGAGTATCACAGTGCATATCAATCAAATTCATAACCTTACTCCTCCCGTATCTGTTCAGATCCATGAAATTCCTGTGTCCTGCTGGACACAGGAAAGCCTTTTCTGCTATACTGTATGTGTTTTCAATACTGTTAATTATTACATTTTATCATAGAGGTGTCAATTTATGCGAAATATACGTTTAACGATAGAATACGACGGCAGCCGTTATCAGGGCTGGTCACGTCTGGGTAAAAACGAATCAACTAATACCATTTCCAACAAGATTCTGGATGTAATAAAAAAAATGTCCGGTGAAGATGTCGATCTTTTCTGCGGTATGCGTACCGAAGTCGGCGTCCATGCCTATGGACAGGTAGCGAATTTCAAGACTGCTTCCCGTATGGATCTTACAGAAATGCAGCGGTATCTGAACCGTTATCTTCCAATGGATATCGCTATTACCGATATCGAGGAAATGCCGGAGCGTTTCCATGCACAGCTCAATGCCAGACGCAAGGTCTATGTATATCGGATGATCACGGGTGCTGTACCGAGTGTCTTCGACCGTAAGTATGCATATCACTGCTTCCGTCATCCGGATAAAGAACTGATGGATGAGGCAGCTGATCTGCTGATCGGTAAACACGACTTCCGCAATTTTACATCCGCCGGCAAGTCCAAATCTACCGTAAAAGAGATATATAATATCGAAATCTACGCAGATCCTGAGGAAATGCAGATTACGATCGAAGCGAATGATTTTCTCCACAATATGCAGAGACTGATCGTCGGTACACTGATCGATATCGGTCTGGAGAAGCGTCCGGTCAGTGATATCCGCGCAATCTTCCGTGGTGAGGAACCTGCATCACTGCCTTGCGATCCGAAAGGCATGTATTTGCAGGAGATTCAATACTAGAATACTATCACACATAATTTCATACACACAACAAAAGGCAGGATGCTGTACCATTACAGTTCCTGCCTCGTTCCTTTTTTAATTATAATCTTTTTGCGATCGCTTTGATAAACTCCTCGCTATTCAGCACTGTCGGATTCTCAAGTGATGTGATCAGTGCCAGATCCTTTGTCATTTCACCAGCCTCGATTGTGTCGATCGTTGCTTTTTCCAACTTGTCCGCAAATGCCATAAGCTCTGCATTGCCATCCAGCTCACCACGTTTTCTGAGCGCGCCTGTCCATGCAAAGATCGTTGCTACGGAATTGGTCGAAGTCTCTTCCCCTTTCAGGTGTTTGTAATAATGTCTCTGTACGGTACCATGGGCTGCTTCATACTCATAATATCCATCCGGAGATACGAGTACGGAAGTCATCATTGCCAGAGAGCCAAATGCAGAGGATACCATATCACTCATCACGTCTCCGTCATAATTTTTACATGCCCAGATATATCCCCCCTCGGACTTCATCACTCTTGCCACTGCATCATCGATCAGCGTATAGAAATACGTAATTCCTGCCTGCTCGAATTTGTCTTTGTATTCTGCATCAAACAGCTCCTGGAAAATGTCTTTGAATGTATGGTCGTATTTCTTGGAAATCGTATCCTTACTTGCAAACCACAGATCCTGTTTGGTATCCAGTGCATAGTTGAAACAGCTTCTCGCAAAACTCTCAATGGATGCATTGATATTATGCATTCCCTGGATGATACCTTCTCCCG
This sequence comes from bacterium, assembly GCA_963592205.1. Taxonomy (GTDB): domain Bacteria; phylum Bacillota; class Clostridia; order Lachnospirales; family Lachnospiraceae; genus Claveliimonas. The sequence goes on along the minus strand of CAVAVU010000086.1, from coordinate 29,615 downwards.
TAAAGTTATGGATCAGTTCTCTTGTCTCTGTGCCGTCTTCTGCAGTATACACCAGTTCCGCTTTTCCAGGTCCCGGTATCTTCATTTCACTCGCACGGTATACATCACCATACGCATGTCTTGCAATAGTAATCGGCTTCTTCCAGGTACGCACATATGGCTCAATCCCCTTCACCTTGATCGGTGCACGAAATACGGTTCCGTCAAGGATCGCACGGATCGTACCGTTCGGACTCTTCCACATTTCTTTCAGATCATATTCTGTCATACGGGCTGCGTTCGGAGTGATCGTAGCACATTTGACTGCGACACCATATTTCTTAGTCGCATTGGCCGCATCTACCGTCACCTGATCATTCGTCTCATTGCGGTATTCCAGCCCCAGATCATAGTATTCTGTATTCAGATCAATATATGGCTCCAGAAGATTCTCCTTGATCAGCTTCCAGAGGATTCTTGTCATTTCATCGCCATCCATCTCTACGAGAGGTGTCGTCATCTTAATCTTTGCCATCACGATTCTCCTTTTCTATCCGATTATTTTCTATCCTTCTATGTGAAGATTCTCCATTACCTTCATAACGTGTTCATCTGCTAATCTTTCCGCGAGATCCGCATCCTTTGCCTTGATCGCATCCAGAATCGCACGATGCTCTTCGATGGACTGCTCCGCACGATCCGGTGCTCCCACTGACATCTGTCTGGTCATCTTGACGTACTTATGGAAATCCGTCAGCAGATGCTCCAGAATCCGGCTGTTGGATGCCTCATACAGCACCTTATGGAACTTACTGTCAAGTTCCGATACCTGTATGGTCTTCACCTTACCGTTGCGCTTCAGATGAAATTCGGATAAAAGTAACGTCTCTTCCATATCTTCAATCTGCTGTTCGGTAATATTCTTCGTCGCCCATCTTGCGCAGAGTCCTTCCAGCAGAGATCTGATCTTATAGATATCTTCTACATCTTTCCTTGAAATAGATGTCACATATGCACCTTTATTCGGAATGATCGTTACCAGTCCTTCCAGTTCCAGCTGTCTGAGCGCCTCCCGCACCGGTGTACGGCTTACGCCTAGTTTCTCTCCCAGCGTAACCTCTCTTAACTCATCGCCGTCCTGATAGACTCCTGATAAGATCTCTTCTCTGATTTTTTGAAATACCTTTCCCCGAAGGGACTGATCCTGATATTCTTCCATCGTTATATCTCCCCATAATTATATAATCGAAACGCCCAACTGATCACACGCCTCGTCAATGACTTCCAGCAGTTCTTCATCGGTAAGCACGGTGACACGTCCGTTCTCATACTGCTCGTCTACCCAGCTCTTTACCATGGCTACCAGTTCCGTATTCTTATCCACCTGTTTCTCTTCCGGCAAATGGAAATATGTGTTGATCCAGTGAGCAATTCCCGCAAGTCCGGATGTATTGGATACTGCTACCAGCGGTGCTCTGTTCAGGAACTTTTCTGTGTCGAAAATGTTATAGATCTCTTCGTTCTTAAGCAGTCCGTCTGCATGGATACCGGCTCTTGTCACATTAAAGTTCTTACCGACAAATGGCGTTCTGGACGGTACACGATATCCAATCTCTTTCTCATAATAATCTGCAAGCTCTGTGATCACGGTTGTATCCATGCCATCCAGTGTTCCCCGAAGCTGTGCATACTCAAATACCATCGCCTCAAGCGGTGTATTACCGGTACGCTCTCCGATACCGAACAGCGAACAGTTCACTCCGCTTGCTCCGTAGAGCCATGCTGTTGTCGAATTGCTGACAGCCTTATAAAAGTCATTGTGACCGTGGAACTCAATCAGTTCACTTGGTACACCTGCATGGACACGAAGTCCATAGATAATACCGGGAATAGATCTCGGGATCACTGCTCCCGGATAGTTCACGCCATAGCCCATCGTATCACAGACACGGATCTTTACCGGAATCTGATACTCTTCCATCAGCTTCATCAATTCCAGACAGAATGGAATTACAAAGCCATAGATATCTGATCTCGTAATATCCTCCAGATGACATCTCGGACTGACCCCCGTCTCCAGACACTCTCTGATCACAGATAGATAATGATTCATACATTCTCTTCTGGTCATCTTCATCTTATAGAAAATGTGATAATCAGAACAGCTTACCAGAATACCTGTCTCCGGCATACCAAGGTCCTTCACCAGTTCAAAGTCTTTCTTGCTTGCCCGGATCCAGCTTGTTACTTCTGGAAATTCATATCCACGCTCCATACATTTGTATACTGCATCACGATCCTTCTTACTGTACAGAAAGAACTCGCTCTGACGGATCTTACCTTTCGGACCTCCAAGCTTATGAAAATAGTCATAAATATCTACGATCTGCTGTGTACTGTATGGCGCTCTCGACTGCTGTCCGTCACGGAATGTGGTATCTGTGATCCAGATCTCATCCGGCATACAGTGTGGCACGATTCTGTCATTGAAGGCGATCTTCGGGATCTCATCATAACGAAACAGATTCCGGAATACATTTGGTGTATCCACGTCTACCAGCGGATACATATGCTCCTCTAACTGCAACAGATTGGAATGTTTATTTAAATATACTTTTCTGTTCTCCATGTGTCTTCACTCCTCATTAAGCATTCACCATTGTCTGGAATAATCACTTTTGTATCATTGTATACAATCATACATGTTCTGTCAAGGTCGTTTCATGTACAATTTAGCACTTTGCCATAATAAACAAAAGGACAGCACAGATTCGTCTCTGTACTGCCACTTTTACCATACTATATTCACTAATGCGGATAGATTACATTGTTATCCTATAATGTTGCATCAATCTCATGCGGCTTCAGTCCTTCTTTTTCCAATGCCGCAAGAATCTCTTTCTTGTGTTCGGTTCCAAACGCTTCCATCGTGATACGAAGCTCTACAGCCGCATGACGGTTGGTAGATACAAACTGATTATGCTCTAACTTAATGACATTTCCCTTTGCTGCCGCAATGATAGATGCCACTCTCGCAAGCTCGCCCGGCTTATCCGGAAGCTGTACTGCTACAGAGAAGATACGGTCTCTCTGAATCAGTCCAAGCTGTACAATGGAAGACATCGTGATTACATCCATATTACCGCCGCTGAGGATGGCAACTGCTTTCTTGCCCTTCAGATCTAACTGCTTCAATGCTGCCACGCTCAAGAGTCCGGAATTCTCTACAACCATCTTGTGATTCTCTACCATATCAAGGAAGGCGGTTACCAGTTCATCGTCTTCTACTAACAGGATATCATCGACATTCTGCTGTACATATGGCAGATTCTTATCTCCAATCTTCTTAACAGCCGTACCGTCTGCAATGGTGTCCGCGCTGTCAAGCTCTACCGGCTCTCCTGCTTTCAATGCAGCTGTCATACTTGCTGCATTAGCAGGCTCCACACCGATCACCTTGATCTTCGGATTCAGCATCTTCGCAAGTGTAGATACACCTGTGATCAGTCCGCCGCCACCGATCGGTGCAAGGATATAATCAACGGTTGGAAGTTCCTGAATGATCTCCATCGTGATAGATCCCTGACCGGTAGCCACATCCAGATCATTGAATGGATGCACAAATGTATATCCCTTCTCTTCTGCAAGCTTCATTGCATATGCGCACGCATCATCGTACACATCACCGTGCAGGATAACTTCTGCGCCATAACTCTTGGTACGGTTCACCTTGATCAGTGGTGTGACTGTCGGCATTACTACGATTGCCTTGCAGCCAAACTTCTGTGCCGCATATGCCACACCCTGGGCGTGATTGCCTGCGGATGCTGTGATCAGTCCACGGCTTCTCTCTTCCTCTGTCAGCGTGCTGATCTTATAATATGCGCCACGCACCTTGTATGCGCCTGTAAACTGCATATTTTCCGGTTTCAGATAAATCTTGCCTCCGGTCTGTTCACTCAGATATTCGCTATATAACAACTTGGTAGGATTGGTTACCTTTTTGACCACCTCACTGGCCTCTTCAAATTTCTCTAATGTCAGCATATGCTTCCTCCTCGTTCGTATGTCTCTTCCATTCTCTGTATTCTATCTGCTTCGAATGATTATTCTGCTTCACTGTCAGTCTCTTCCGGTGTAAAGAGCGCCTTTACAAACTGATCCGGATCAAATCTCTGCAGGTCTTCCATCTTCTCACCCACACCGATGTATTTCACCGGAATACCGAGTTCTGCCTGTACTGCTACTGCAATACCACCCTTCGCAGTTCCGTCCATCTTAGTCAGGATGATACCGGTGATGTCTGCAACTTCTTTAAATTCCTTTGCCTGCTGCAGCGCATTCTGCCCGGTCGTTGCGTCCAGCACAACCAGCGTCTCACGACATGCTTCCGGATATTCACGGTCAATGATGCGGTTCATCTTACGCAATTCTTCCATCAGATTCTTTTTATTGTGCAGTCTTCCTGCGGTATCGCACAACAGGATATCTGCATGTCTCGCTTTGGCAGCCGCTACTGCATCATATACAACAGCTGCCGGATCAGAACCCTCCTGTCCTCCGATCAGTTCCGCATGCGCACGGTCTGCCCATTCCTTTAACTGCTCCCCGGCGGCAGCACGGAATGTATCTGCTGCAGCTACAATGACACGCTTGCCCTGTGCATGATACTGTCCTGCGAGCTTGCCGATCGTAGTCGTCTTACCTACACCGTTGACACCAACTACCATGATCACCGGATTCATTTCTTCAAATTCATATTCTACTGCGCCTACACTCATCTGATCGCGGATACTCTCGATCAACAGTTCACGACAGTCTGCCGGATTCTTGATGTGGCGTTCTCTGACTTTTTCTTTCAGATCATCCAGAATATCATAGGTCGCTGTCACGCCGAGGTCGCCCATGATCATGACTTCCTCAAGTTCTTCATAAAAATCATCGTCGATAGAAGAAAAACCACCAAACACGCTGTCCATTCCGGATACGATATTATCTCTGGTCTTATTTAAGCCTTCTACCAGACGTCCAAAAAATCCTTTTTCTTCTGACATACTTTCCTCCTGTCAATTACTTATCTAATTCATCCTCCAGCAGACTTACGGATACCAGTGTAGACACGCCCTTTTCCTGCATGGTAATACCATACAGGCGGTCTGCCGCCGTCATCGTACCTCGTCTGTGGGTAATTACAATAAACTGTGTATGCTCCGTCAGCTTATGGAGATACTGGGCGTATCTGGTGACATTCGAATCATCCAGCGCCGCCTCAATCTCATCCAGCAGACAGAACGGAGATGGTTTCAGATTCTGAATGGCAAAAAGCAGCGAAATCGCTGTCAGTGCCTTCTCTCCACCGGAAAGCTGCATCATATTCTGCAGTTTCTTACCAGGCGGCTGTGCAATGATGCGGATCCCTGCTTCCAGAATATCCTCATCCTCCATCAGTTCCAGCGTACCCTTACCGCCGCCAAACAGTTCCTTGAATACCAGGTCAAACTCTTTCGCGATCCGCGCAAACTGCTCAGTAAACTGTCTGCGCATTGCCTCATCCAGTTCATCGATGATCTTCACAAGTGTTGCTTCTGCTTCCACCAGATCGTCATGCTGTCCCTTCAGGAAGTCATATCGTTCGGACAGATTCTTGAAGTCTTCTATAGCATTGACATTGACAGGACCCAGTGCTTTGATCTCACTTTTCAGTGTCTGGATTTCTTTCTTCATCATTGCCAGATCCGTCAGATTCTCATTACGCAGTTCCATCGCATGACTGTAGGTCAGCTCATACTCTTCCCACATATAATTGATCTGCTTGTCTGCTGCTTCTTCATAGCCTTCCTTCCGGCTTTCCAGACGGAATATTTCTTTATCCAGATCTGACATACGTCCGGACAGATCCTCCCGTTTTTTCAGGAAGGACTTGTGACGTCTGTTCAGTTCTTCTCTCTCATGAACTGACTTTTCAATCTCTGATTCAATCTCTGCAAACAGATCTTTGGAATCTTCAATGGTCAGCCTGATGTCCTGAATCTGCTTTTCTTTCTCGCGGATCTCCTGTGATGCGTGATCCTGATTATTCTCCAGACTTTCCTGTTCTTCCTTGAATTTTGCCAGTTCTTCTTCAATACGTGCCGCATTTTCTCTGGTAAATGCTAACTGCTGTTCCAGTCCGGCTGTCGCAATGTGAAGACTCTCCGTCTCCTTCTGCTTCATGCTTTCCTGTTCCCGCAGTTCTTCCAGTGTCTTCTGTCCCTCAGAAGCCTTGCGGTTGATCTCCTGCTCCATCTGCTCGGAATCTTTCAATTCCTGTGCAATGGCTCCCTGATTATCGCCAATGTCTGCAATCTGCTGATTCAGCTCTTCTGTCTCGTCTTTTGCCTGTTTGGCTGCCTGCAATGCGGTTGCGATCCGTTTCGATGCCTGATCCACATTCATTTTGGCCGTATTCTGAACAACGTAAGCCTCCTGCAGTTCTTTCTGTACTTCATCCATAGCAGTATAGCATGCCGTTCTTCTGGCACGAAGTGCTTCGGTCTCCAGTTCCAGTAACTCCATGCTTTCTTTCCAGTGCGCCACACGTTTTTCCAGATCCTCAATCTCACGCCGTCTGCTTAACAGGTTGCTGGAATTACGGAATGCACCACCGGTCATAGATCCACCCGGATTCAGCAGATCCCCTTCCAGTGTAACCAGACGCAGGGACTGCTTATACTTTCTTGCAATTGCAATTCCCCGGTCAATATTATCTACAACTACCGTTCTTCCAAGCAGGCTGGCTGCAAGTTCCCGGTACTTCGGATCTACTTTTACCAGTGTATCGGCAAGTCCGATCACACCGGTCTCTTGTAATACTTCCGGACGATTCAATCCGCCTCTGGCTGACACACTGGTCAGCGGCAGAAATGTGGCACGTCCGTATTTATTCTTTTTCAGGAATCCGATCATCCGCTTAGCGGTATCTTCATTATCCGTAACAATATTCTGGATACTTCCGCCAAGAGCTGTCTCAATCGCCGCCTCGTAAGCTTTTTCTACCTTTACGATATCTGCCACAACTCCAAGAAGTCCCGGTTCTCTGTTACGGCACTCCATAACCTTACGGATACTGTTGCCGTATCCATCATAACGCTCTGTGATATTACGAAGCGATTCCAGTCTGGACCTGTCTCTGTGGTAAGAAGTCTGGCTGTTACGCAGTTCTTCGGATTTGCCCTGCATCTCCTTCTGAATCTCAGCAATCTCGTCTTCATTCGCCTGATTAGACTCTGTGAGTTCTATGATCTTATCGGAAATCTCTTTCAGTTCCTGTTCGTAAGACTGAAGATTCTCCTGTACCGATCCCACTTCACTCTGAGAAGTCAGCAATCTGCTCTGGATCTCCGACTTACGTACCTGAATCTGCTCCAGCATCGTATCGTAGCGCTGTCCCTTTGCCTGCGTAGACGCACGGTTATTGAGCAGTTCGATCATATCATTTTTCCAGGTCTCAATGTCATCACTGAGTTTACTGATCTGGCTCTGTAACGCTGCAAGCTTTACTTTGGATTCGGTCTCTTTTTTCTGCTGCTCAGATAACTGCGCCTGCAGTCCGGACTCTTCTTCCTGTAAGCTCTGCTGTTGAACCTGTCTGCTCTCGATCTCTTCACGGATCGCATTGGAACGCTGCGTAAAATGCTCATCACTCATCTGTGCACTGTTAATCTGCTCTTTTAACAATGCAATCTGATTCTCCAGATTCTGCTTCAGAAGGCTTGTCTCATTCTTCTTAGACTTATAACTTTCGATGGATTCATCGATCTGTTCCATCTCTTCCTCGACAGCCTCATACTCCGTCTTCATATTGTCATAGTCCGCAGTATCCTTTTCAAGTTCAGCCTTTGCAGTCTGGATCTTGCTCTCCATATCGCGGATCTGCTCTTTCAGGCGCTCACTTTCAAGCAGGAACATATTAATATCAAACGTCTTCAGCGACTCTTTCTTTTTCAGATATTCTCTGGCTGTCTCAGACTGTTTCTTTAACGGCTCCCACTGCTTCTCAAGCTCACTTAAAATGTCATTGACACGGACCAGGTTCTGTCTCTCGTCTTCCAGCTTCTTCAATGACATGTTCTTACGGCGCTTGAACTTCACGATACCTGCCGCCTCGTCAAAGAGTTCTCTTCGCTCTTCCGGCTTACCACTTAAGATCCGGTCGATCTGTCCCTGTCCGATAATAGAATAACCTTCTTTACCGATACCTGTATCATAGAATAATTCATTGACATCCTTCAGACGGCAGGAATGTCCGTTGATCAGATATTCACTCTCACCGGAACGGTACAGCTTTCTCGCAACAGTCACTTCTTCATAATCTACCGCAAGCTGATGATCCGAATTATCCAGTGTGATTGCCACATATGCATAGCTTAATGGCTTACGGTTCTCTGTTCCGGAAAAGATGACATCCTGCATACTGCCGCCTCGAAGCTGCTTGACTCTCTGTTCGCCAAGAACCCAGCGCACCGCATCAGCGACATTACTCTTACCGCTTCCGTTCGGACCTACGATGCCTGTAATACCGTTATGAAAATCGAATACGATTTTATTTGCAAAGGATTTGAAGCCCTGTACTTCAATACTTTTTAAATACATACAACACCTACTCTTTGTCCATTTCACGCAGCATCAGAATCGTCTTATATGCCGCATCCTGCTCTGCCGCCTTCTTTGTACGGCCAGAACCGATTCCATATTCTTTCTTGCCGATAAATACAGCCACCTTGAAAGACTTATTGTGATCCGGTCCTTCCTCACCTAACAGATGGTAGGACATATTTTCTGAATACTTCGCCTGCACAATTTCCTGCAGGATAGTCTTGCTATCATAAAAGAGCTTTTTATTCTCCATGTCGTTCAGCACAAATTTATGGATGAACTCTTTTGCATTAGCAAAACCACCATCGAGGTAGACCGCCCCGATCAATGCCTCCAATGCATCGGATGTTACAGAATCTCTCTTTCTTCCTCCGGTTGCATCCTCGCCCTTGCCAAGTAACAGATATTCTCCCAGATCAATCTGTTTCGCACAATACGCCAGGCTCTTCTCACATACCATAGCTGCACGGAGCTTCGTCAGCTGTCCCTCTGGCATCTCTGTATGCTCATGAAATAAGAAATCGCTGGATACGATCTCTAATACAGCATCTCCTAAAAATTCCAGACGCTCATTACATTCATATTTCGGCAGATGTTTCTCATTTACATAGGAACTGTGTGTCATGGCATTCTTTAACAGATGAAAATCATTAAAATGATACCCGATACATTCTTCCAATAACCCAAGTTTTTTTCTCATAATCTCACTCCAAACAGAAAAAGCCCGTAAATGGGCTTTTCCGACTTTCCCTAATTTGTAGCATTCTTAATCTGTTCTACAGCATCGCCTACTGTAACGATCTTCTCTGCTTCGTCATTATCAATCTCAATATCAAAAGCATCCTCAATGCCCATGATGATCTGAAATACATCCAGAGAGTCTGCGCCCAGATCGTTTTCAAATGAAGAATCTTCTTTGATCTCCTTCTCATCAATGTTCATTACATCTGCAATAATTTCACGTAATTTTTCGAATTCCATAGTTCTTTTACTCCTTTCTTGTAATTAATCTATTCATCGGAACGGCTTTCCGTTTGAATACACTCCATGATCTTGTCATTAATTTTCTGTTCTTTAAATGTAATACACTGAATAATAGAATTACATACTTCTTTCGCCTTCGCACTTCCATGTGTCTTCACTACCAGACCGCGAAGTCCCAACAGCGGTGCTCCGCCGTATTCTGTCGCATCGAATGCCTTCAGCGTCTCCTTCAGTGCCGGCTTTACCAACAGCGCACCTACCTTACTTCTTGTCGAAGTCATCATGCCATCCTTAATCTTACTTACAAGCACTGCACCCAGTCCTTCGTAAAGCTTCAGGATGATATTACCGGCAAATGCTTCCGATACGATCACATCTGCATCCCCATAAGGAATATTTCTCGCTTCGATACTTCCGGTAAAATTAATATCCGTCAGTTCCTTGAGCAGTGGGAATGTCTCTTTTACCAGCGCATTACCTTTTTCTTCTTCTGCTCCGATATTCACGATCGCTACCTTTGGATTCTTAACACCGATTACATGTTCCATGTAAATGGAACCCATCTTGGCAAACTGCACCAGATGTGCCGGTCTCGCGTCAACATTCGCTCCGCAGTCGATCAGCAGCGATACTCCCTTCGCTGTCGGGATCAATGGTGCGAGCGGTGCACGGTCGATACCTTTGATACGTCCGACCAGCGTCTGTCCTCCAACCAGGATTGCTCCTGAACTTCCTGCCGATACAAATGCATCTGCCTCGCCTTTCTTCACCAGTTTCATGCCGACGACAATCGATGAATCCTTCTTCCTGCGAATCGCATTGACCGGCGGTTCTGCTGTCTCGATGACCTCTGTTGCACCAACCACCTGAATCCGTTCTTTATCATAAGAATACTTACCAAGTTCTTCCTGAACAACATCTTCCTTACCTACTAACAGCACGGTAACATTCTGTTCTTTATTTACTGCATCCACAGCACCTTTTACCATTTCTACAGGAGCGTTGTCTCCTCCCATGGCATCGAGGGCTACTCTTGTCATTTCTGCCACTTTTCTTACCTCCCTGTGCTAGGATTAATTCTACTAAACATCAGGTAAAAAATCAATCATTTTTACCAAGTGCAATCTGTTCCGGAGTGATCGGCAGCTCCCTGTGCCATACACCGGTTGCACGGTAAATCGCATGCGCAATGGCAGGTGCCGGTGTATTGATTACGATCTCGCCGATCGACTTGGCTCCGAACGGTCCGGTCGGCTCATAGCTGTGTTCAAATTCTACCTGTAATTTTCCCATATCCAATCTGGTCGGCAACTTATACTGGGCGAAATTGCACTCCATCGGTCTGCCGATCCGGTTATAGGTCACATTTTCCATTAAGGTATGACCGATTCCCTGTACCAGTCCACCCTCGGTCTGGATTCTTGCAAGTGCCGGATTAATCGGAATACCGCAATCCACAACTGCCTTGTAGTCCAGAATATCCACTTTACCGGTCAATTTATCCAGCTCAATCTCTACCATACCGACCATATATGGCGGCGGCGATACCGGTGATGTATGCATAGCCGTAACTTCCGCACTTTCATCGTTAAAGAGCTGAGATTTGGTTGCGATTTCTTCCATGCTGACAGACTGATCTGTACCAAGTCGTTTAACTACACCGCCTTCAAATTGTACTTCTTCTTTTGGACAGTCCATCAGTCCCGCCGCGATCAGTTCCATCTTATCGATCAGCTTCTCACAGGCTTTCACTACTGCACCACCTGTAACATACGTTGTCGAAGAAGCATAAGAACCGGAATCGTACGGAGATGCATCCGTATCAGCTCCAAACACTGCAATCTCATCTGCAGAACATCCCAGACATTCCGCAGCCATCTGCGCCAGGATCGTATCACAGCCTGTTCCCATATCTGCTGCACCGATTACAAGATTATAGGTTCCGTCATCACTGAGCCGGATCGTTGCCGAACCCACATCCAGATTCGAGATACAGGATCCCTGCATTGCCATGGCAACACCCGCTGCACGGACTCTGCCATTGCCCATATCTCTTACCGGATATTTCTCTTTCCAGTTAAAGATCTGCCTGCAATGCTCCATACAGCGGTCCAGCGCACATGCATTCGCTGTCTCTCCAAAGTATGCCGGCATGACCATGCCTTCTTTTACCATATTCCGGTCACGGATCTCTGTCGGGTCTATCTGCAGCTTCTCTGCCAGCTCATTCACTGCAGATTCCAGCGCAAAGATTCCCTGTGTCGCACCATACCCACGATATGCACCTGCCGCCTGCAAGTTCGTATATACGACATCATAGCAAAACCGATGTGCCTCCAGTGAACCCGTATACATCGGGATCGATTTGTGTCCGGACAGTCCTACTGTAGTCGGTCCGTGTTCTCCATAAGCGCCTGTATTAGACAATGTATACAGATCAATTGCACGGATCTTACCATTCTTATCTGCGCCCAGACGCAGCTTGATTTCCATCTCATGGCGCGGCGAACCTGCAATCTGTGATTCTTCTCTGGTGTAAATGATCTCTGACGGACGTCCTGTCTTCCAGGTCACAAATGCCGGATAGACATCACACACTGCTGTCTGCTTTGCTCCAAATCCACCACCGATACGCGGTTTTTCAACGCGGACTTTACTCTTGGAAATGCCAAGAGCCCTTGCGATAATTCGCCTTGTATGGAATACAATCTGTGTAGATGAGATGAGATGGAGTCTTCCATAGCGGTCTATCTCTGCATACGTACGGAAAGTTTCCATCATTGCCTGATTGAATGCTTTTGTATGATACACATGATCAATAACCACATCACAATCTCCCATCACAGCATCTACATCTCCCATAGAATCTGTCTCTGTGGCAACCAGATTCCGTTTATGATCTCCACCCCACGGGCCATACTGCACCCATTCTTCCTCCGGATGCACCAGAATCTCACTGTCTTTTGCTGTATGATAATCAAGTACCGCTTCCAGTACCTGATATTTTACTTTAATTAATTTCATTGCTTTCAATGCAGCTTTCTCTGTCTCTGCCGCAATGATCGCTACCGCATCTCCACTGAATCTGACATGACGGTCAAGAATCAATCTGTCATACGGTGATGCTTCCTGATAAGTCTGTCCTGCATTGGTAAATCGCTGATTCGGTACATCCTCCCAGGTATAAATATCTACGACACCCGGTACCTTTTTCGCAACAGTGGTGTTAATCTCTTCCACGATTGCATTTGGATGCGGGCTTCTTAAGATTTTGACAACCAGCGGATGATTGTTCACCAGATCATCCGTATAGACCGGCTTACCAAGTAAAAGCTGCATGGAGTCCTTTTTACGGACAGATTTGTTAATTGACTTATATTCTCTGTGTTCCATCCTATTTTTCCTCCTTACGGCTATTCAGAAAACTTCTGATTCCTCTGAGCTGTCCTTCATATCCGGAACATCGGCACAGGTTGCCTGCCAGAAATGCACGGATCTCGTCATCTGTCGGATCCGGATTCTCGCGAAGCAGTGCTATCGTATTCATCACAAATCCCGGATTACAGAATCCACACTGATCTGCTCCCTGATCTGCGATAAATCCTACAAATTCTTCTGCTTCTTCCTGCAATCCCTCAAGTGTATACACACTGTGACCATCTGCTCTTGCCGCAAGCACTGAACAGGACAACACCGGTACTTCATCCAGCAGCACGGTACACAGACCACAGTTGGAAGATTCACATCCACGCTTTACACTGTAACATCCATGTTCTCTCACAAAATCTAACAGCGCCATATCCGGCTCGATCCGATCCTGTATTTTCTTTCCGTTCAATGTAATCGTAATATCCATCATGCTCTCACACCTCCCAGTTCCATAACACAGCGTCCGGTCAGTACTTTCACGAGATGTGTCCGGTACTCGGCACTTCCCCGCATGTTACTTCCTGTCGTCACCTGTTCTGCCACATATTCTGCAAATGCTTCTGCTTTTTCTGCTGTCACTTCACCATCCAGCAGATGCCTGTCATCATGAACACATACCGCTTTTCCCGGTCTTGCTCCAATCACTGCCTTACAGGCTCCGTCCATGCGTGATACACCACAGGTAATGATTGGAAAATCCGTCTTCTGCGCACGCATTGCCTGATAGCTGAACACCCCCGGTTTCTTCTTTACAATAATGCGTACCAGCAGATCTCTATCATATGGTATCTCCGCGAATTGCTCTAACGGAATCACGCCGCCCTTGTATAGTTCCACATAAGTATCCAGTGCCATGAATGCGGTCAGCACATCCGAGAACCCGAATCTTCCCCAGATACTTCCTCCAACTGTAGCAAGATTACGGAACTGTACCCCTACAATATCTTTTACCGCTTTTGCCACAATACCGTCACAATAACTTTCAAGTCTCTCATGCTGTTGAAGCTGGCGCAGTGTTACCATAGCTCCAATGGAAAATTCTTCTTCATTTTCTTCTATTTTATCAAGTCCCAGATCGCACAGATCAATGGCTACCGGCACATTACCTGACTCCATTCTCGTCCACAGCATGCCTGCCAGGATCCGGTTCTTCTTTTTCTGATTCAATGTATATGCTTCTTCAAGGCTTTGCGCCCGTACGTATTTCTGAATATTTATCACGGTTGTTCCTCCTTATTTTTTATACAAGCATAATAACCTAATTTATTATAGCAACTGAACTCTTCCTTGACCAGAAAAAAATCCCGGACAGTCAAAATTCCTGTCCGGGATTTTTACAAAACTATTTTATTCAACTATTTATCCTTTGGCAACAGGATATTCAATACAATGGCTACAACTGCCGCCGGCACGATACCGGATCCACCGAAGATCAGAGAGATCATCTGCGGTGCATTTGCAAGAATCGCGGAATTGCTTCCGATACCATATCCTACACCAAGCGCAACGGATACAATACTTAAGTTTCTTCCAGTCAGTGGTTCTTTCGTGATCAGCTGAATACCACTGATAACAATAGATGAGAACATCATAACTGCCGCACCACCAAGTACAGCCTGAGGCATAATTGACACGATTGCGCCAAGCTTCGGGATCAGTCCGCACAGAATCAGGAATACAGCTCCCGTAGATAATGCGAAACGGTTCACAACCTTTGTCATAGTTACCAGTCCCACATTCTGGCTGAATGATGTATTTGGAAGTACGCCGAACAATGCTGCAATTGTAGATCCAAGTCCGTCACACATTACACCGCCTGACAGCTCTTCCTCTGTTGCCTCACGGTCCATACCTCCCATGATTACTCCGGAAATATCTCCAACCGTCTCTACTGCAGTTACAATGAACATGATCATAACCGGTGCAATAGCACGCATGTCAAATACCGGCTTCACTGGCATCAGCTTCGGAATCTCAAACCAGCTTGCAGCTGCTACTTTGTCCCAGTTCAGTACCCATGCCTTGGTAAATTCCACACCGTCTGCAGTGACGCCTGTGGTCGGAAGAACAAGTCCCATGATAAATGCCGCCACATATCCTACGATGATACCGATCAGGATAGAGGATGAACTAAGCAGTCCCTTTCCTGTATGCTTGAAGATCAGGATGACAACCAATACCAGAATTGCCAGGAACAGGTTCTCTGCTGATCCAAAGTCATTGGCTGTATTGCCACCGCCAAACGAATTCACACCTACACCGATCAGACTCAGTCCGATAGAAAGCACAACCGTACCTGTTACAACGGACGGGAAGAATCTTCTTAATGGTTTCAGGAAAAATCCAAGCACAGTCTCAAACAGACCACCGAGGATTGATGCGCCCATGATCGCGCCATAAGCAATCACGCCGCCTCCCATGCTGGAAACTACTGCATTAAATACGCCGATAAATCCAGAAGATGTACCCATGATAATCGGTACTTTTCCGCCGATCGGTCCTATGCTAAACAACTGAATCAGAGTAACGATACCTGCGATCAGCATCGCATTCTGAAGCAATGATACCTGTAAGTCCGCAAACTCACCGCCGGAAATACCGCAGGCACCTGTAATAATAAGAAGCGGTGTCAGGTTTCCGACAAACATTGCCAGTACATGCTGCATTCCCAGAGGTATTGCTTCTTTCAGTGACATCTTGCCCTCAAACTGAAATGCCTCTGGAGCTAATTCAAATTTTTTACTCATATTACTCTTTCTCCTTTGTAGTATAAATCTTGTGATATTATAACAAATTCTAAAATTTTCGTAAATTTAGTAAAAGTTCTAAGTATTAATAAGCGTTTCTTATTAATACTTAGAACTCAGATCGTCTCTATAATCAATATCATCCAATTCATTTTCATTCAATGCTTCGACGTAGATGCATGTGTGCCTTCGCATAACATTCTTGCCGCCTTCATCACCCTGTAGTTCCAGCAGTTCCGGAAGCAGTAACACTGAAAACATCACGGGATTTCCTTTGCGGCTTCCATATCTTACCGCAGCACACTCGCCAGCTTTGCACTCGGCATGTATCAGTCTTTCCACGGTACCTGCTGTAAGTCCCGGCTGATCTGCCACCACAAACATCACAAAATCTTCCGGTTTTACATCCTCTAATGCCTGAATCCCTGCTTTGATCGTATACGCTGCTCCCTTTTTGCTGTCCGGATTATATATAACCCGAATCTTTTCATTCTGTAGTGTGTCATAAATCATCTCTTCCTGCACAACGACCGTAAGTGTTATATCCGGATATCTGTTCTGTACTGTAAGCAATGTCTCCAGTCCATAACGATACAACGGTTTTCCATTTACAGAATATAGCAGCTTATTCCCCTGAAAACGTCTGCTGTTGCCTGCAGCCATGTAGATCATATGCACTCTTCTACGCTTCATCGGAATTTCTCCTCAAATCCGCAGATACTCTGTCCAACTCAAAAATCTTGCTGCTGATCACTTCCAGCACACTCCCGGCAATGCACCTGGCTTTATCAGAAATAGTAAAACAGTTCTCCTGTTCTTCTTTCCTTGGATCAATATCTGCGATCTTAAATCCTTTTGTCACATAATATCCCGTACGGATCAGACCACGCAAAACACCATTCAATGTTGCCTTTACAGGAATACAAGCTCCTGTCATCGTCATTTCCTCATAAATCTCTGCAATCGTCTGTCCCTTTGTAACCAGATCTCCGATTTTATTGATATTCTTCATATAGCCATCACCTGGTGCACGAAGTACCCGTTCCTTATCATAACCGGCAATTTTCCCGGGGATACCTGTATCCGGAATCGCAGTACCTTCCCAGATCACTCGTCCAAGATTATGACCACGCATAGACTCGATCACTACATCCACATCCACGCCTGCAGTGAATCCCGGTCCCACGCCAATCGTAATGGGAGCCATGTCTTTACGGGTTCCAAGATTCCTTTTTGCAATGATCGCATCTACGACTGCAACTGGTCTCAGCTCTTCAACACATTTTGCTATCGGATCCACAATAACCGGGACCTCTCCTTTCTGCCAGGCATTCCGGATTTCCTCTGTATCATGAACCAATACCGCTTTTACGCCATCTACAATTGCTACACCATCATATACTGCTTCACTGAAACACACCTGTCTCCGAATAGCACTTGGGCGCTCTGATTCCAGACATACTACCTGCAATCCCGCTTTTGTCAGCCTGTGGATAATCCCTGTGGCCAGATCTCCACCGCCTCTGCACACGATCATTCTATTGTGATCCGTATTTTTCCTTAGTTTCTTCATATCCGATATATTGTAACTCTCCATTGATTTTTTCAGTAAATAATACCTGTATTTCCATACTCTTGTCTGCTACAGACAGTTTCTTACTATATCCATCTCGGATTATTACATTCAGCATTTCAAATGTCAAGGCATCTTCTGCACGCCAGCAAAATCTTTTCAGCATCTCTTCATAACGAAATACTGTCTTCTTTATCGGTTGTCCGAGCGTCCACAGTCCCATAACCAGAATCACCTTCGTAGTATCCGGATAAATCACCGGTTCGTGATCTCCGGGATATTTTACCGGCAAATGTTTTGCTCCATCTGCTTCTATCAGTGCGACATCTGTGTAATCCATTACGCGTCTCAACACATCTTCCGGAAGACCGACAATCTTATCCGGATTCTGTTGGTCCTGCATTCCGGCCATGCAGATTCCCTGCTGTTCCATTCTCTTAATGATCCGTTCTGCATTACAGGATATATCTGTATCCGCTTCAAGAAACATGTGGGTTGTTGTACAGATCAATACGGTTTTATTCTGTTTTCTGTATTCGTCAGCCAATCGGTGGATCAGCGTCGTCTTGCCGCCCGCACCGATGATGGAAATTATTTCCTTCTGCATAAACATTATCCTCATACAAAAACAGAGAGTCAAGCATTATGCTCAACTCCCTGACTTGTCTGCAAATTAATCCATTGCAATGATTTCTTTTTTGTTGTAAGAGCCACAGTTCTTGCAAACTCTGTGAGGCATCATTAACTCGCCGCACTTGCTGCACTTAACAAGATTCGGTGCGCTCATTTTCCAGTTTGCTCTTCTCTTATCTCTTCTTGCCTTTGAAGATTTATTCTTTGGACAAATTGACATAGGTTACACCTCCTTAAAATTCTTAAATACGTCGCGGATAACTGACATTCTCGGATCAAGGCTTGTATCCTCGCAATTGCAAGTGCCTCGATTAAGATTTTGACCACATACATTGCAGATGCCTTTACAGTCATCGCTGCACAGAATCTTTGTCGGCCACCCTGTCAATAACTCATTGTAGACCAATTGTTCCACATCTAAGCTGTATCCGTCAATATAGTTATTCTCGTCTAATTCTTCTGACTGATCTTCTGCCTCAGTGTCGGTCGTAATCTTGTGCTCAAATCCGAGCGCAACCTTTACTTCCACATCGTCCAGACATCTGTCGCATGGAGCAACAGCAGTAATCTCACCCTTGCCACGCACCCACAGCTTACGCTCACCGGCATATTCTACAGATAATTCAAGCGGTGTCTTGTCTGTAATCCTGTACATTCCCATCTCAGACTTAAATGATGTCATCTCAATCGGAACGGACTCTCTGATTGCTTTATGTTGTTCAGACAGAACGTCGGATAGGTTTAATATCATAGTATCTTCTCCTATTCACACACTAGACTATTATATCATGCAAATAAATTTTGTCAACAGAAAAATTTATACTAATTTAACTGTTTCGCGGGCAATTGCAAGTTCTTCGTTAGTAGGAAGTACAATAACCTTAACTTTTGAATCCTCTGTAGAGATGAATTCTGTATCTCCAGACAGATTGTTATTCTTCTCTTTGTCAAGTTCTACACCAAGGTATCCAAGGTAATCACATACCTTTTCTCTGATGATAGATGCATTCTCACCAACACCTGCTGTAAATACGATAGCGTCTACACCGTTCATTGCAGCTGTGTAAGCTCCGATGTATTTAACGATACGATATACGTATGCTTCAATTGTAAGCTGTGCTCTCTCATTGCCATCTTCAGCAGCCTGCTTAACATCACGGAAGTCTGAAGATACTCCGCTCAGTCCCAGAAGTCCTGACTTCTTATTCAGAATGTCAAGCATCTCATCGATGCTGATATGCTCATGGTTGCAGATGAACTGCAGAACAGCAGGATCTACATCTCCGCTTCGTGTTCCCATGATCAGACCTTCCAGAGGTGTCAGTCCCATACTGGTATCTACACATTTACCACCGATGGATGCAGAAATACTTGCGCCATTTCCGATGTGGCATACGATAACCTTAGCATCGTCCTTACCAAGCAGCTTAACAGTCTCACCAGATACGAACATGTGGCTTGTTCCGTGGAAGCCATATCTTCTGATGCTGTATTTCTCATAATACTCATATGGAATTGCATACATAGCAGCTTTCTGTGGCATATTCATACCAAATGCTGTATCATATACTGCTACGTTCGGCTTGCCTGGCATAGCTTTTTCACAAGCTTCTATACCGATCAGGTTAGCCGGGTTGTGAAGTGGTCCAAGGTCGAAACAGTCACGTACAACTTTCTTCATATCTTCTGTAACCAGTGTAGCATCACTGTATACAGTACCTGCATGCAGTACGCGGTGTCCGATTGCTGTAATCTCATCAGCGCTTGCGATCACGCCGTGCTCCGGATCCTGCAGTGCATCAATTACCAGTTTAACAGCTACGCTGTGATCCGGCATTGGCTGCTCTGTTACAAATTTGTCTTTTCCTGTAGGCTTGTGAGTCAGGATAGATCCTTCTGCTCCGATTCTCTCACAGATACCTTTTGCGAGAACGCTTTCGTTCTCCATATCGATCAGCTGATATTTTAAAGATGAACTTCCACAGTTGATAACTAATACTTTCATTCTACTTTTCTCCTCTTAATTCTTACTGGTTCTGACACTGTACTGCTGTGATAGCAATAACACCTTCGATATCCTCAGCACTGCATCCTCTTGAAAGGTCATTAACCGGTGCTGCGATTCCCTGTGTCATCGGTCCGTATGCTTCTGCCTTAGCAAGTCTCTGAACCAGCTTGTATCCGATATTACCGGCATCCAGGTCTGGGAACACGAGTACGTTAGCCTTACCGGCTACCGGGCTTCCCGGTGCTTTAGAAGCGCCTACGGAAGGAACGATTGCTGCATCAAGCTGCAGTTCTCCGTCTACCAGAACACCCTCCGGAGCGTTCTCCTGTGCGATCTTAACAGCTTCTACTACTTTATCTACGTCAGCATGCTTAGCGCTTCCTTTTGAAGAGTGTGAAAGAAGTGCAACTCTTGGCTCTGCGCCAACCAGAAGTTTGAATGACTCTGCTGCTGAAAGAGCAATAGCTGCAAGCTTCTCAGAATCCGGATTCTGCTCCAGACCACAGTCAGAGAATACAAATGTTCCGTTCTCTCCCATATCGCAATCCGGTACTACCATTACGAAGAATGAAGATACTAACTTTGTACCCGGTTTTGTCTTCAGGATCTGCAGACAAGGTCTCAGTGTATCTGCTGTAGAGTGGCATGCTCCGGATACCATACCGTCTGCATCACCCATTTTAACCATCATAACGCCATAATATGTATAGCTGCTGAGAAGAAGTTCTCTGGCCTTTTCCTCAGTCATACCTTTCTTCTCACGAAGTTCTACTAACTTAGCGATATATGCTTCTGTCTTATCGCTTGTTGCCGGATCTACGATTGTTGCTCCGGAAATATCGAATGAACCTTTATTCTTAGCGATCTCTTCTTCGCTTCCGATCAGGATCAGCTTGGCAGTTCCTTCTTTCAGGACTTTCTCTGCTGCTTCATAGGTTCTTGCGTCTTCTGTCTCCGGAAGAACGATTGTCTGTACATTTGATTTTGCTTTTGCTTTGATTTCATCAATAAATCCCATGATTTAAAGACTCCTTTCCATTTTTTCTCATATGGTTTCATTATAACGCAAAGAGACCTTGTCCACAAGGTCTCTTTCCAAGTTATATTAATAACAATTGTACTTAATTCAGTCCAAACACATGGCTGACGATTGCAAAATATACACTGATCGTGCTGATATCAACCAGGGTCGAAATGAGCGGTGTTGCCATGATCGCCGGGTCAAGCCCTACTTTCTTTGCCACCAGCGGCAGCGTACATCCTACAACTTTTGCAATAATAACCGTACATGCCATGGTGAGTCCGATGGTAAGTGCCATTAATGCATCCCCCTGACCCATGATCATAATACGGATGCCGTTGACCGTAGCAAGGATCAGACTGATGCATACTGCTACCCGTACTTCTTTCCAGATTACTTTAAACAGATCCCGGAATTCAATCTCGCCGACAGCCAGTCCACGGATTACCAGTGTCGAACTCTGGGAACCACAGTTACCTCCGGTGCCGGTTAACATCGGCACAAAACCTGCAATCTGCGGCATCATAGCAAGAGCAGTCTCATAACTGTTCATAATCATCTGTGTCACCGTTGCCGAAAGCATCAGGAACAGCAGCCACGGAATACGGCTCTTCACGTGTTCAAAGATCGTCATGCCAAAATAAGAATCATCATCCGGATTAATACCCGCCATCCTGCTGATATCTTCGGTTTCCTCATCCTGCAATACCAGCATGGCATCATCTACTGTAACAATACCAACCATGCACATCTCATGATCCACGATCGGCAGTGCGATCAGACCATATTTGGTAATGGTTCTTGCCACATCCTCCTGGTCATCGGTTGTTCTGGCATACAGCATATTCGTATCCATGATCTCTTCAATCAGTCTTGCTTCACCGGTAGTCAGCAGATCCTTAATATCCACCACGCCGATCAGCTTTCTTTTCTCAGTCACATAGCAGGTATAGATCGTCTCACGGTTCAGTCCCACCTGACGGATCTTTAAGATTGCATCCTCTACCGTCATATCCTGTGACAATGCGATATAATCCACATTCATAATGCTTCCTGCACTGTCCTCCGGATACTGAAGAAGCTGGTTGATCTGCTTCCGCTTTTCTTCATCCGTAGCCATTAAAAGACGATCAACCACATTGGCAGGCATCTCTTCCAGTACATCCACGGTATCGTCAAGATACATCTCTTCCATGACTTCCTCAAGTTCTGAATCTGTCAGAGCATTGATCAGTATCTCCCGCTGGTCACTGTCCATATAGGAAAATGTCTCTGCCGCCTCTTCCTTCTCCAGCAGACGGAAGATCAGCACCAGCCATTTTTCATCTACTTCCTGCAAGATTTCAGCAAGGTCTACGGGATACATGTTATTTTTAAGTTCTTCTTTTAATTCCTTGAACTGATGGTCACTGATCATTTCTTCGATTCGCTCAATCGTCAGTTCTTCTCTCTCTTCCGGAACATCATGATCAAATTCACTGGCTGCGACAGCATGTCCCCAGTCTTCTGCATTTAACTGCTCCGGATCGTGTCTCTCTTCCATGCTCCCCCTCCTTTGCTGTTGCTCTATGTTATCATGTTCTGAATTTTTCCAATAATTACCGATATTTGCGCTTTTATACTCATTATAGTATAATCAATTTTAAACGATTATACAAGAGGAGATTCTTATGAAAACCGTCGGATTAATCACAGAATATAACCCATTTCACAATGGGCACGCATACCATATCGAAAAGGCAAAAGAGCTGACCGGCGCCGACCGGGTAATCATCGTTATGAGTGGAGATTTTGTACAACGCGGCACCCCTGCCATCATGCCAAAGCATCTGCGTGCGAAATGCGCACTGCTCTCCGGCGCCACTCTCGTCATCGAACTCCCGGTATGCTTTGCTACAGGAAGTGCGGAATATTTTGCACTGGGAGCTGTCTCTCTGTTGAATCAGCTTGGATGTGTAGACGCTATCTGCTTCGGCAGCGAATGCGGCGATATCCACGTATTACAGGAAATTGCACAGATTCTTGCAGACGAACCAGCGGACTATCAGACCGCTCTGAGACAGACATTACGAGAAGGCTTATCCTTCCCTGCTGCAAGACAGGCTGCACTTAGTATGTATTCCGGCCGGTACTCCGAGATACTCTCCTCTCCGAATAATATTCTGGGAATCGAGTACTTAAAAGCATTAGCAAAAATGCACAGTAAAATGGATGCATTCACCATCACACGTATGGGTGCAGGTTACCATGATATGGAGACAGACAGTTCATTCAGCTCCGCTACCGCTATCCGCTCTGATATTTACCGGCTTGCTGATGCGAATAGCCCTTCTAAGGACATTGCCCTGACTCATATTCAGAGCCAGGTTCCTTCTGCCTGTTATGAACTGATGAAAAAGTCTTACCAGGCACGTTATCCGGTAAGTTCTGATAACTTTTCACTCCTCTTAAAAGCAAGATTACTGACCGAGACAGCGGATAGTCTCAGTCATTATCTGGATGTAAGTCCGGAACTTGCCAACCGTATCCTACGTCTTCGTAATGATTATCTTGACTTCGAGCAGTTTTGTGACCTGTTAAAAACAAAAGAGCTGACCCGAAGCCGGATCAGCCGTTCTTTGATACATGTATTACTCGGAATTACAAATGACTGGATAACTCTCATGAAAGCACCAGTCCCTTATGCACGGATTCTGGGATTCCGTGGGGATCAGGCTGATCTCTTCGGACTCGTGAAACAGACTTCAGCGATCCCACTGATTACAAGTCCCGCCAAACCCACACTTGAAGACAATGCTCAACAGATGCTGGAACTGGATATCTACGCATCCGATCTGTATGAATCTGTGATCACAGATCTGTACGGCACACCATTTCATAATGAACTGACCAAACAGATCATCAAAGTCTGATATTAGTAATAGATCCGGTCTTCTGCCAGAATCACCGGCACACCGTCCTTCACATCAAGGATTGTCACACCACAGTTACGGCTGCATCCATCTCCCCAGAAATTCTCTTTGGGGAGTTTTTTTATGTTCGCGATCATAGATGCAAGTGCTCCTCCATGTGTAGACACCAGAATTGTATCATTCTGATATTCTTTTTTATTGCAGATTTCCCGAAGGAATTCTCCCGTTCTCTCTTCCAGATGTTCTAACGTCTCACCGTCTTCCGGTGCTTCGTATCTGCCAGGTTCCGTGAAAAAGCACTGGAAATCTCTCGGCATCTCCTCATCCCAGGTATCCGGATTCCAGCAACGTCCTTCATATCTGCCAAATGAAATCTCAATCAGACGTTCATCCGTAATGATCGGTACATCTCTTCCTTCCAGTATAATCTCTGCCGTCTCTCTGGCTCTGGACAACGGACTGCACAGGCACAGGTCAAACGAAACATCTGCAAGTCCTTCCTTCGTCTTTCTCGCCAGTTCTCTTCCATATTCATTCAATGGGATATCTATCTGTCCCTGATTACGTTTCATTTTGTTATAATCTGTCTCTCCATGACGGATCAGATAAAGCTTCATGTTCTGTTCCTCCTGCATTTTCTCCATTAAAATCTATTATAGCATGTCGAAACACCACTTGCATACCGGAACATTTTAAACTAGAATAAACAGAGAATATTTACACAAAGGAGTATGATCAATCATGGAAAAAATCACAAGCTTTACAATAGACCACATTCGTCTGGTGCCTGGTGTATATGTATCCAGAGTAGATGCGGTAGCAGGACACCCGGTTACTACATTCGATCTGAGAATGACAGCACCCAACGATGAACCGGTAATGAATACAGCCGAGATGCATACGATCGAACATCTGGCTGCCACATTTCTCCGCAATCACGAGGAATACAAAGATAAGACACTTTACTTCGGACCAATGGGATGCCGCACAGGTTTCTATATGATCCTGGCCGGAGAATATAAGTCTAAAGATATCGTACCACTGATGATTGAGATGTTTACATTTATCCGCGACTTTGAAGGCGAAGTACCGGGTGCCGCTCCAAAGGACTGCGGTAACTACCTGGACATGAACCTCGGTATGGCAAAATATCTCGCGAAGAAATATCTGGACGAAGTACTGCTTCATATCACAGATGCACAGCTTAATTATCCTGCATAATTCACCATAAGCATACAAAAGTCTCCGAACGCCGAAATGCCCGGAGACTTTCTATCTTTTTATCAATTTACGGAATAACCGTATAGTCCTCTCTGTCAGTGAATTTTCATTCCGTAGTACGGATCTGCGTATATACGCACAGGTCGCATCTTCTCCTTCTTCCGCAAGCATCTCTAACAGATGCCGCAAAAGCGCCGCTGTCTCCGGATGGATCATATTGCCAAGCTTTGCTGCACCGCGATCATAATAATCCAATGGATTCCAGTCTTCATAGGCATTCTTCTGATACGTCTTGGATGCTGACACCCGGTCAACAAACATCTCTACCACATAACGTGTCGGCATACGCATACCGACAATACCTTCTTCTTTATTCAGACTGTAGTCAATCCAATATTCATAATGATGCTTATTGCGTCCCTTGTGATGAAGCCACGCAGAAGACACTCCGGTTGCTTCTCTCTCTGCATTATTCGGGCTTCGGTTGCCCTGATAATACTTACAGCCAACCAGAAATTCCGAAGGTGTATATTTGGACAGGTCATGCATCAGTCCCTGTCGGTAGAGCCCTACCTTAAAACACCCCTTCATAACCAGTAATTTGTGATGATTAATCGTACGCAAATGCTCAATAGCTTTCATAGCACATCCCTCTTTTTCGATATGTTATCGACCGATGACGATCATTTGTGATATTCCGTATAATATCAGCAGATGTACAGGATAGTATAAGTAAAAGAAGTATCCCATACTCCGTCCTTTCTTACCATTATACAACGCGATCGGAAGAATCGCAAATACTCCGGCATACTGAATCGGTATTCCAAACAGAAAATTCCATCCGCCGCCAAGGAGCAGACGATACCATTTATGTTCTCTGGCAAACCAGTAAATCGCAATAAGCAGCACACCTAACGCACCATAATCTGTATGCAGAAATTCTGCCACGAACATGGCTACAAGAACCACCTCTGCTTTCATCACTGTACCAGACAACTTTTCACAGTAATACAGCATGACCAAACCAATTAATAGTGTAAAAAATACATTCTGGTGTTCGACCTCAAATATCTGCCCCGACTCTGCAAGATTGAACGGAATCTCTGACAGTAGCCCTACCACCAGCATCCGGCGCATATACCGTTTCAGATCATGGGTATGGCAAAATCCTTCTGTCAATGCAAAACAGAAAATCGGGAACGCCAGTCTGCCAATCCCCCTCATCCAGAGTTCTTGTGGAAACAATATAAACCCCATATGGTCTATGGTCATTGTAAGAATCGCGATCATCTTCAGACCAAAGGAACTGAGTCCGAACTTCTCCCCGACACCATGCTTCTCTTTATATTTCTCTGTCAGTTTCTGTTCTGCTTCTCCCATCACTGACTCACCCGCCGGCTGACCAGAAGCATGACCGTGCGGTCATCCACCTGAATATCATGCTGATTCTCAAGCTGCACAGGTTCTTCCAGCACGCCTTCCGCTGTCGATGCAGCCAGATACCATTTTCTTTTTGATGTAAGTGTCGGTAACGCAAACGTATGCTCTAACCAGTGCATATTATAGATTACAAAACAGTCTGCTGCGCCAAGTGCCTGTCCGGAATAGTATACGCCAAGCTGTCTGCTGCTCACTTCATTTGGAATGCGCCATGCATGCTCTCCATGGAAAGAAATATCCGGGATGCCACATTTGGCAAGATCAGCGCCAACCAATGGTTCTGCCTGCGCAAGTACCGGCTGTGCTTTTCGGATACGGATCAGATTCTTCACAAGCTCTGTAAGCCAGCCGTATCGTTTCGCACGGCTCCAATCCACCCATCCGGTAGGATTATCCTGACAATATACGTTATTATTGCCCTTCTGGCTGTTGGCAAATTCATCCCCCGCAAGAAGACACGGTGTGCCCTGCATGGTAAACATCATCAGAAGTGCATTCGTCATCTGCTTCTTGCGAAGCTCCATGACCGCTTTCTTTCTGCTCGGTCCCTCGGCTCCACAATTCCAGCTGTAATTGTATTCCGGTCCATCCTGATTGTTCTCACCATTCGCCTCATTATGCTTACGGTCATAAGATACCAGATCATTCAACGTAAATCCATTCTGATTCGTAATATAGTTATAAATGTGTGCGGTATGGTGATTCGCCCAGTACATCACATCGTTCACCATGCCTTCGTCTCCTTTCAGAAAACGGCGCATCACATTCTGATAATCATTGGAATGAATCAGAATCTTTGTCTGACTGAGGATCGGATCTTTTGAAAGTTCCTCCGCTGAGAAAAATACCGGATTCACAATAAATCCATCCACATGGTATTCCATACGGTAATATCTCAGACATTCTTCCATCAGCTGCTTACCGGCTGACGCATCAAACGGCATCTCCAGCACAACTTCAATTCCTGCTCTGTGGCAGGCTTTGATCATATCCTTCAATTCAGTGGCCGGGTGATCACCTGCTGCATAACTGCTCTTTGGCGCGAAGAAATATCCCGGACCATACCCCCAGTAATTCACAACATTCTTACTGCCGCTCTCAAATTCATAAACAGGCATGCAGTGAATCTGATTGATTCCAAGCTCAGTCAGATACGGTATCTTTTCAACCAATCCTGCGAAAGTGCCCTTATGGCGCACTCCGGATGCACTCTGCTTTGTAAATCCTTTTATGTGCAGGCTATATGCGATCACTTCCTGTTGGGCAAGCATAAGCGGCATATCTTCTTCCCAGTCATACGACTGTCTGGAAATCACACCACGTCTCTGTCCCTTTGCCACAGACACTTCTCTGGCATAAGGATCCAGATACTCTTCTCCATCCATTCGGTACAGATATTCGATATCCTCATCCAGACCTTCCACAGCTACGAACCGTACATTACCGCTTAACGGCTCCTGTTTGAGTTCACAAACTGAAAATGGTCTTTCCTGTCCTCTTCTGTACAGACACAGTTCACAGACGCTGTCCGGAGCAGCCGCAACTGAAAAATTAATCTTCTTTTCTGTAATTGTAACCCCAAGAGGTAATGCAGCTCCCCGTACATGCTTCATAATTTTTCTCCCTGTTTTCGTCAATTATCTGCTATCTATATTTCTACTGTTACTGCCATCCGTCAACACCGTACATTTCTACATTGTCGCTGTTGATCATATATACTTCTTCGTAAGTCTCCGGCTCATATTCATTATCCTTCAGAATTGCAAGTGCGACTTTCGCAGCATCCTTACCCATATGAATTGGAGACTGTGCCACAGTTCCTGCTACAACACTGTCTTTCTTCGCTAATTCTTTCTTAATATCCGGCGAACCATCGACTCCGTACACAATAACATCCTTGCGTTCTGCCAGATTCAATGCTGTGATCGCACCTACCGCAATCTGATCATTTCCGCACATAATGGCAGTAATCTCGGGATGCTCTTCCAGCATAGCCTTGGTCTCATCCAGTGCCTTCTGGAACTGTCCGTCAGCATCTGCTCTGTCTACGATCTCAAATCCTACTTCTGCAGAAGAAAGCGCTTTTTCAAATCCCATAATACGGTCATTGACAGAATTCATTGTCGTACTTTCAAGGATCAGTACATTGCCTCCATCCGGGCATCTCTCGATCAGATCTTTTCCGCACAGATATCCTGCGGCCTGATTGTCAGATCCCACATAAGCATCTACATATTCGCTTTCCTTCACCTGCGTGTCCACATTAATGATCTTCACGCCTGCATCCTTCAGCGCACGAAGAGAGGTGCCAATCTGTTCCCAGTCAACCGGGCTCAGGAAAATAGCGTCAATTCCCTCATCGATCATCTCCTGAATCTGCTGATTCTGCAGTTCCGGGTCATTTCCGGGATCTTTGGTGATCATCAGATAATCCTCATCTCCCAGTCCTTCCTTTACGGCACTTTCCAGAGTGATGAAATATGGATTCTGCATATCGATACCGCTGAAACCAAACTTATATTTGACTTCTTCCTCTTCTGATGTATCTTCTTCTCCTTCTGCATCTGTCTCTGTATTTTCATTTGCTGTCGCATTATCTTCCGGTGTACCTACTGACTTTTTGCATGCTGCAAGAACAACAAGGCACGCAGCCAGTACGATAATCACGCTC
Organism: bacterium; assembly: GCA_963592205.1. Lineage (GTDB taxonomy): Bacteria > Bacillota > Clostridia > Lachnospirales > Lachnospiraceae > Claveliimonas. The sequence goes on along the minus strand of CAVAVU010000086.1, from coordinate 363 downwards.
CATGTTCTTTTTTTCATTCTTTCTTCCTCCTAATGTATAACGCTTAAGATATACATACTTTTTTATTCTACTACATTTCTTACTATATTTCCAGTAGAACCTCATCTCTCTAAGCGCCACCTGTAACGCATCTCGCAGCTTGCATTTTTGCAGGCTCTCTGTTAAAGTTAAATTATAACAATAATACGAAAAGGAGATTCAGTATGGATGAATTTTTAAATCAGCCAGATGATCTGGGTACTGTAACCCTGACTCTGGAGAATGACGAAGAACTGGAATGCGATATCGTCACTTTCTTCACTGCTGGTGACAATGAATATGTTGCACTGGCGCCTCAGGGTGACGAGTTTGACGGTCTCGTAT
>CAVAVU010000085.1:0-12463 GCA_963592205.1 bacterium | reverse complement strand
ATCAGTTCCGACAGCTTAACCGAATTGGTCGCATTACGCGCCATTTCTTCATCCAGATGTTCAATCTTCGCTTCCAGTTTCGCGATATCATCATCGATCGTCTCAAATTCTTTCTGCTCTTTATAGCTGAATTTGAGTTTCTGTGGTCGGTTCTGCTTCCAACTCTTCTTCGCATCTTCCTTCTGCACCGGATCTGCCTTATTTTCCTTCGGCTGATTCATCGTCTGATACATACCGCCGGATGCCTCGAGATAATCCGTATAGCCGCCTTCATACTGGGTGAGTCCGCCCTGTCCATCAAATGCAAAAATGCGGTCTGCCACATTATCCAGAAAATATCGGTCATGGGATACGGTGATTACTATTCCAATGAATGAATTAAGGAAATCTTCCAGAATCGTCAGTGTCGGAATGTCCAGATTATTACCCGGCTCATCAAGGATTAACACATTGGCCTCCTGACAGAGTACACCGAGCAGATACAGTCTCCGCTTCTCACCACCGGACAACTTACCGATCGGTGCATACTGCATATCCGGGGTAAATAAGAATCGCTCCAGCATGGCAGATGCACTGATACGCCCCTCTCTGGTATTGATATATTCTGCAATATCCTTTACATAGTCGATGACTCTCTGACGGTCGTCCATCTCCTGTTCTTCCTGTGCGAAATACCCGATACGGATCGTCTCACCCACTTCGATGTTTCCCTGATCCGGTGCTATTTCCCCTGCGATCATCCGAAGCAGCGTAGACTTACCGCAGCCGTTCGGACCCACGATACCCACGTTCTGGTTCTTCAGAAAGATATAGTCAAAATCTCTCAGGATCACCCGGTCACCAAATGCCTTAGCGATATGGTGCAGTTCAATCGTCTTCTTACCCATACGAGTTTCAATGCTGTCCAGTTCTACCGTCTGGTCTGACACTGGAGCCGAGCCATTTTTCAGGCTTTCCAGTCGTTCCAGACGGGCTTTCTGCTTGGTAGTTCTCGCACGGCATCCGCGCTTCGCCCACTCTAACTCGATACGTAAGATGCTCTGTCTCTTGCGCTCGGATGCTAGTTCCATCTCTTCCCGCTCCGCTTTCAGTTCCAGGAATCCAGAGTATGCTGCCTGATAACTGTAAAGCTTCCCATGGCTGATCTCCAGAATACGGTTCGTCACACGATCCAGAAAATACCGGTCATGGGTAACCATTAGGATCGTTCCCCGGAAACTCCGCAGATAGTCTTCCAGCCAGCTGATCATCTCTTCATCCAGATGGTTGGTCGGCTCATCCAACAGTAACAGATCAAAGTCTCCCGCAAGCACTTTTGCCATAGCCACACGTCTTCTCTGTCCGCCGGACAATTCTCCCATCTTTTGCGTACCGTCGGTAATCCCAAGCTGATTCAGATAACTCTGTACTTTCCAGTCGGTATCCGGATTGCCCGATAACGCATATGCATCGACCGTCTCATTCGGATCATAAGGCGGATTCTGCACCACAAATGCAATCTTCAGTCCGTTCTGTCTGACGATCTGACCGCTGTCCGGTACTTCCTCCCCGCTGGCCATCCGAAGGAGCGTCGTCTTGCCGGTTCCGTTAATTCCTACGATACCAATCTTATCTCCCTGCTGGATACCAACGGATGTCTCGTCAAAGATGACCTTCTCCCCGTATATTTTACTGATGTTCTCAATGTTAACTATGTTCATGTTCTAATCCTGCTTTTCCATACATTTTGCCACATCCCTGAGATAGTTAATAATCTCAAGACGCTGCGGACAGACGCCCTCGCACTGACCGCATGCCAGACATTCACTGGCCTTTCCGGAAGATTCTGTCAGCTTCTGATACTCAGATAATGCCTCTGCATCTGCAATCTCTCCACGTTTACTTTTATTATAAATGCTAAACTGATCCGGGATCACGATATTCATCGGACATCCCTCGGTACAGTAAGAACATCCCGTACAAGGAATCGCAATGCTGTCTTTGATCATCTCGGCAGCCTTATCTACCAATTCCTTTTCTTCGTCATTCATCGGTACGAAATCTGTCATATAAGACGTATTGTCCAGCACCTGTTCCATATTGCTCATGCCGCTCAGTACCATTGCCACATTATCAAGACTTGCCACAAAACGGATTGCCCATGACGGAACCGACTGATCCGGATGGTATGCCTCGAACATAGATTTCACTTCTTCCGGCACATTTGCCAATGTACCGCCTTTTACCGGCTCCATAACAATGACCGGCTTGCCATGCTTCTTCGCCACTTCATAGCACATGCGCGACTGCACTTCTTTACTCTCCCAATCCAGATAATTCAACTGTAACTGTACAAATTCCATCTCCGGATGCTCTGTCAGCACCTGATCCAGAAATTCAGCACTGTCATGGAATGAGAATCCGATGTGCTTCACCAGACCTTCTTTTTTCTTATTGATCAGCCAGTTAAAGCAGTCCATCTTCTCATATGTCGGATATAATTCCTGATCAATTGCATGGATCAGATAATAATCAAAGTAATCGACTCCCGTTTTCTGTCTCTGCTCATTAAAAATGCGGTCGCGGTCTTCTTTCGTCTCTACATATGAGGCAAATAATTTCGTGGCCAGTGTATATTTATCTCTCGGATAACGGTCCACCAACGCTTCTTTTACCGCATTCTCACTCTTAAATGCACAATACATCCACGCCGTATCAAAATAGGTAAAGCCGCGCTCCATGAATGTATCCACCATCTCTTTTAATGCTTCTATATCGATACTTCCCTTGTCATTTGCATCCGTAAGCGGCAGACGCATCAGCCCGAATCCAAGTTTCTTTCCTTCAAACATTGTATTTCCTCCTCTCGAACATTACTGTTATTTATCTTACCAGATGTTGGATTCCGATACAACCGCATGAACCATCAGAAATTCGTGGAAGCACAATTTCTGCATAGCGGCTTATTGCATAAAAGACAGAATTCGCCAAAGCGCTGTCACGCCCGGCGGATTCTGATCTTGTTTATGAAGTTAAAAGATACTTGAGGACTGATTCATGTAATGTCTGCTGCATTTATAATTTACACATTAAATGCTTTTCTTCCCGGATATACCGCAGCATTTCCCAGTTCTTCTTCGATGCGGAGAAGCTGGTTGTATTTTGCCACACGCTCAGATCTTGAAGGTGCTCCTGTCTTGATCTGGCAGGTGTTCAATGCTACTGCAAGGTCAGCGATTGTTGTATCCTCGGTCTCGCCGGAGCGATGAGATGTAACTGCTGTGTAGCCTGCTTTGTGTGCCATCTTGATTGCTTCCAGAGTCTCAGATACAGATCCGATCTGGTTCAGCTTGATCAGTACAGAATTACCGCATCCAAGGCTGATGCCCTTAGCAAGACGCTCTGTATTCGTTACGAAGAGGTCATCGCCTACTAACTGTACCTTATCACCAAGTTCTTTGGTAAGTAACTGCCATCCTTCCCAGTCTTCTTCATCCAATGCATCCTCGATAGAAATGATCGGATATTTCTCTACGAGACCTTTCCAGTGCTCGATCAGTTCTGCAGATGTATACTTGGTTCCTGCCTTCGGAAGTACATATTCACCTTTCTTCTCGCCCTTCCACTCACTGGAAGCTGCGTCCATAGCGATCATAAAGTCTTTGCCCGGCTCATATCCAGCCTGTTTTACTGCATCCAGAATGTACTGGATTGCTTCTTCGTCACTTGCGAGGTCTGGTGCAAATCCGCCTTCATCACCTACGGATGTAGCAAGTCCTTTACTCTTCAGCAGTTTTGCAAGTGCATGGAATACCTCTGCACACCAGCGGAGCGCTTCTTTAAATGACGGTGCTCCTACCGGCATGATCATAAATTCCTGTACGTCTACGGTATTTGCAGCATGTGCACCACCGTTCAGGATGTTCATCATCGGTACCGGAAGACGGTTTCCGGATACGCCGCCAAGGAAACGGTAAAGCGGAATGTCTAATGCAGTGGCTGCTGCTCTGCAGCATGCAATAGATACTGCAAGGATTGCATTTGCTCCGAGTTTGGATTTATCTTTAGTTCCGTCTGCATCGATCATTGCTTTATCAATTGCATAAATGTCAGATGCATCCATATCAATCAGCGCGTCATTGATCACTGTATTGATATTCTCTACAGCTTTCTGCACACCTTTGCCAAGATATCTGTCCTTATCTCCATCACGAAGCTCCAGCGCTTCAAACTCTCCGGTAGATGCGCCGCTTGGTGCAGTACCTCTGCCGACTGTTCCATCTATCAAATACACTTCCGCCTCTACGGTCGGATTGCCTCTTGAATCCAGAATTTCTCTTCCAATTACTTTTTCAATCTGTAAATAGTCCATGTTATTAGCTCCTTCCTGCTCCCATTTACCGCGGTCTGTCAGCACATCAGACCGCAGCTTCTGACTGTTAGCACTCCAGTCATATATTGAAAAGGGAGTTTCAAAATGATTTATTCACGCGAGTTAGCTTTTTCTAACTTCTCGTATAGTGTAACGCATCGTTTTGATTTTTTCAAGTGAGAATGGCTATCATTTTCATGGTGTAACAGACATTTTTTATCAGTTTCTCATTTTAGATGCATTCTATTTGAACAGTTGAACGAATTTCTCCCATACGCTCTGCTTTGTTTCTTCCGCCTGCTCCTGTGTCTTAGTATCTTCTTTGCTGATCTCTGCTGTCTTGATTACGAACTGTACGGAATCAATCGTTCCATTTTTCTCAGACACGAAAGATTCTGTCGCTGAATCTCCTCCGGTAATGGAATCTAACATCTCATCCATGGTGTCTTCAATCTTCGTATCCATACCATCTGTCTGATCATAGAACTCCTGCGTACCTTCACGCAACACCTGTACACCAGCCTGCAGACTGCTCATACCACCGCTAAGTTCTGCTGCCCCTGCTTTCAGACTGGATGTACCGCTCACCAGCTTACTGCTGCCATCTGCCACGGTCTGAGAGCCATCCGCAATATCCGCATACGCACTGGTGATCGCTGCCACGCCATTGGTATAATCTGTGATTCCCTGATCCAATTCACTGTACTGTGTGCCAAGATCACCAATGCCTGACGCAAGATTTTCTGCTCCCTGAGCCACTGTTCCGTAATACTGTGCAGCTCCGTTCAGTGCCGCATTATCTCCGGTAAGAAGTGTAACCACATTAGTAAGGCTTGCAATCTGTTGCTGCATCTGTGCAACCATTGCCTGACTCTCTGCATTCTCATTATAATCCGGCTGGCTCTGAAGCTGTTCGATCGATGCCTGAAGATTCATAATCTGTGTGCTGATCGTATTGATCGCATTCGTATTGCCAGCCTGCAGCTCATCAATATTCAATCCATTCTGAGCCATCACAGCCTTGTAACTGTCATAAGAAATACTGGTCTGCAGATCCCGTGCTCCCTGTTTTGCACTACTGATACCAGCCGTAACCTTTGCGGATCCTTCCGTCAGTGAAGAGGACTGCGCATTCAGATTTTCAAGCACCGTCTGCAGTTTCTGAATACCGCCGTTTAATGCTGTAATTCCGGAATCCAGTGATCCCACGCCGTCATACACGGAGTTCACACCGCTCACCAGACTGTCTCCGCCTGCTGCCAGCGTATCCGTTCCATCCGAAAGCTCAGCAGCACCATCGTTCAGTTCTCTTGCTGCGTCCATAATCTGTGTGACCTTATCCATCAGTTCATCGTCATCGATATCCACATCAAGATTCATTTTTACCGCATTGATCGATGCCGCATCCATCTCAAAATCTTTTACATCTGCACTGACCACCGCATCCAGACCTTTTCCCGGAAGTACGGTATAGCTGATCTGCTTGCTCGCTCCTACATTAGCAAGGGTTGCACCGTCTGCCTGAATGTTCTCGCATTTATCCGTATCCAGGGTAAGTGTTGCCTGCAATGCACTGCTGTCATAAAAATCAGATGTGCACTTCTCGTTTTTATCGACCTTGATATGGATCTCCAGTGCACCTGATTTGCCTGCAAGATCCTCCGGAGCGATCTCTTTTCCATCCAGTGTATAACTGAAAGAAATGTTCCACGGAATCTGTGTATCCGCATCCATCGTTCCCTGATAATATACCTTCTCTTTATCTGTCGAAAATGTCACCTTATCTCCGTCCTGATTGATCTTATCTGTATTATTTAACATCTTTACGGAACTGTAATCACCATAATCGGTAACACTTCCTTTTCCGAAAATATTGACCGCATCGATATTGTCTACATTACCGTCCGCATCCGTCATAATATAAATAACCTCTTCTTTACTGCTTTCGGTATCTTCTGCCGCATGCGCTGTCAAGCCGGCTGCGCCAATGCTTCCTCCTGCGATCGTAACTGCCATTGCACCTGCTAACCATCTATTCTTATTCATGATCCTCACCATTTCCTTTCTTATTTTTTCCGATCTTGTTTTTCCCAGTTTTGATAAATGTTCTGTCAAATATATACAGCATTCCCGGCAGTGCAAACAGCACGATTACCAGTGAACACAAGGTTCCTTTGCCGAGGAAAAATCCAAGCTGTGATAACAGTCCATGTGTTGATACAATGCCAAGCAGGAATCCTACTACGGTAAGCACGCTTCCCGATGTCAGGATCGACACGGTAACTGCGGATAATGTATTAGTAATTGCTTCCTTCTTTCCACAAGTCTGCCTGAATTCTTTATACCGTTCTGTCATCAGGATCGCATAATCAACTGTTGCTCCAAGCTGGATCGAGCTGATGATCAGATAAGCGATATAGAAAATCCGCTGTCCGGTAAAATACGGAATCGACAGATTGATCCAGATTGCTGTTTCAATTCCAAGTACCAGCAGCACTGGAAGCACAACGGAATGAAGTGTCAGCAGAAGTACGATAAATACTGCCCCGATCGCCACCAGATTCACCTTCACCATATCACCGGTGATCGTATCCATCAGATCATAGGTCGATACGCCCTCACCTGCAAGATACCACTCACCCGGATAATATTTTTCAGCAGTGTTTCTTACCTTTTCTACCAATGCAAATGTCGCATCGCCTTCATACTCTGTATCTGCAGAAATTACCATTCTCGTATATTTATCAGAGCATAATTTGGACAATGTCTCTTCATCCAGATAACTTTCCGGAATCTCCATTCCAACTGTATCTACATAAGAGATAATTCCTGTAACCTGCGGAATATCATGCAATGCATCAGACAGCTTCTTCTGTGTTGACTTATCGTCTTTCGGCACCATCAATACATAGGTATCATTTTTACCAAATATTTTCTCAATCTCCGCAGTATCCGCTCCGGTCTGTGTTTTCTCATTAAAGATCTTAGATGCTCCATAATAGAAGCTGTTGGCATTGGATGCCAGATAGGACGGCACAATCGTCAGCACAAATATGATCAGTACCGGTGCCATCATTTTCTGTACGACTTTTCCGAATTTGCTAAATGATGGTACAAATGGTCTGTGTTCCAGTTTATCTAACCACTTATAGGTAGAAAGGATTAGGCACGGCATAAATGTAAATACCGTGATCAGGCTGATGGCAATTCCTTTTGCCAGCGCTCTTCCCAGGTCCGGTCCGATCTGAAACTGCATCAGACACAATGCCAGGAATCCGATTACCGTTGTCAGTCCACTCGACAAGATGGATGAAGTAGACATAGTCAGCGCATCGATCATGGCTTCCTTCGGATCATTCGTCTCCTTCCTGCATTCGGTAAAACGATGGATCAGGAATACCGAATAGTCCATGGACACTGCAAGCTGTAAGATTGTACCCGCTGCATTTGTTACAAATGAAATCTCACCAAATATCAGATTCGAACCGGCATTGATCATAACAGCCACACCCAGTCCAACCATAACAACGACCGGTTCAAACCAGGACTCCGTAGTAAGGAGCAGCACCAGGATAACAAATATAACTGCAATTACTGATATTTTAGCAATCTGGCTTACCGTGCTCACAGTAGCTGCTGCGGTAGATACGGCACTTCCTGTCATGGCATTGTCATCGCCGATAATCTTACGGATATCATTGACCGCATCCACTCTTTTTGCTTTATCAATTGTCACAGAGAATAAGGCATTACCATCTTTATAGTAATTCTCGACTGTTTCCTTATCCTGTGTCTCTAACGGTACGTCTACAGATACGGCATCATCTAACCAGGTAACATCTGTCACGCCGTCTACCTGTTCGATCTTATCTTTATACTCCAATGCTTCCGGAACGGTCACATCCTTGACCATAACTCTCGCATTGGGAACCCCGCCGTCAAATTCTTCATTCATCAGATTCAGTGCCACTGTAGATGCACTGTCCTCCGGCAGATAATCATTCATATCATAATTAACAGAAATCTGTGTTTTACATACAGCGCATATGATAAATGCGAGCGTAAATACCGTAAGCACAAGCTTTCTGTGTTTCACCACCCAGGTATAAAACTTTCTCATTTTCTCTACATCCTTCCTTCTTCTCTATCAGCTCATCTATCAGACGGGCTTCGAACACCCGTTATCTCATATATATCTTTTTCACTCTGAAGCTGCATCTGAATACAGTCATTTTCCAACATCCCCCGTCCCGTATAACAAATCTCCCGGATACTGGTCTCAAGCTTTCCGGATATGGTAAGATATTGCCCATTCAGCTGTCCTTCAAATGCTGTTTCGTGTCCCAGAATCTCAAATGTCCCTTTCACGATTCCATCCTGTTCTTTAAATACCATCACGCCCCGCCGGACACCCAGAGATACTGTCATCTCGACTTCGTATCGTTCTGTCACTTTTACTCACCTCCTACGTGTACCGATTATATGCATTGTTCTTCCGTCATTCTACGGACAAATCGACCGGGATGTGCAATTACGGACAAATCGATGCATTTGATGGTCAAATGCGTATCAAAAACAATTGTAGTTTTCATGGACATCTGTATAATAGAATGCGAAGAGGAGGATTTATCATGACACATGAAGAGACATCATTTCAGACAAAAATGATGCTCTGCAATTCGCTGAAGAGCATCATGAAGCAAAAACCTTTTTCGAAAATCACGGTAAGTGAATTGATTAAAGACTGTAATCTGAACCGTAAGACTTTTTATTATCATTTTGAAGATATCTATGGACTGTTAAAATGGATGTTGGAACAGGAAGCCTTCGAAGTTGTCCGGCAGTTCGACCTTCTGGTAGATTATAAAGATGCATTCGACTTTGTCATCAATTACGTAGAGAAGAATGCCTATTTTCTGAACTGTATCTATGATTCCGTCGGCAGAGACGAATTAAAGCGCTTCTTTTACCAGGATTTTATCGGTATCATGGAGAAAATTGTCCGGGATGCAGAAGCTGAGCTGGAAGTAACTGTTACCGATTCATTCCGCTTTTTTGTATGTAACTTCTATACCGAAGCCCTGGCGGGCATGTTGATTGATCTGTTTCAAAAACGGCATGCATACGACAGAGATGAATTATTCGACTATTTTTCTATTATATTAAATAACTCTCTGCCTGCCATTCTGCTGTCTCAAAAGAATATCTGATACGCAACGAACCGAAGTACGGCCTCCTTACTGACCATGCTTCGGTTCTTCTTTATAGTTTCAATATAATTCTTAATTTTATTTCCAGGCTTTCATCATCCGGTAATAACACGGAATTAATAACGCACACGCACCAAACCACGCCATAGGACTTGCAATGCATACAGATGTATAACCGAGCATTCCGACAAGCCCGACTATTGCTGCAATCCGCATCACCAGTTCAATCATGCATGCTGCAAATGGTGCCCAGCCATTCTGCATGCTCTGAATGGCAGTCCGATATACCGCCAACAGTCCCAGCACCACATAAAACGGCGCCACGATCGTCAGATATGCATCCGAATAATGATAGATCTCTGTTGTCGGATTAGACATGAAAAGTTCTACGATCGGATGACGCAGGAGTAGAATACCGGCACACATCAGCAGGTTAAATGTCTCCGTCTGGATCAGGCTGGCACGGACGCCCTGTTGGATACGTTCCCTCTTGCCTGCTCCAAAGTTCTGTGCCACATAATTAGAAATCGCCGTCATCATGGCATTATTGACTAACACAGATAACTGATCTGCTTTCGATGCCGCCGTGTATCCCGCTACGGCAGCAGTACCAAGAGAATTGACCACCATCTGCATGGCAAGCTGTCCAATACACATCACTGACATCTGGAATACCATTGGGAAACCTGTCTTAAGATGCACTGCCATTGCATTTCCCAGATTTGTAAAATCAGCTTTTCTCAGATGCAGTACTTCAAACCGCCGCATTCCCACCAGCAGGCTCAGCACGGCTGACAAAAACTGTGACAGAATCGTTGCCCATGCCGCTCCGGCAACACCCATTCCAAACGGAAGGATAAACAGGATGTCGAGAAAAATATTCAGCACTGATGAAAAGACCAGAAAGTACAATGGCGTCTTACTATCTCCCAGCGCACGCAGTATATTAGAGATCATGTTGTAAAATACAGTTGCACCTGTACCGAGAAGCACCACAAACATATAATCATACGCTTCTGCCGCAATATCTGCCGGAATCTTCATCCAACGTATGATCTGATGGGAAAACACACAGCACAACACAGTCAGCACTACTGCAAACGCAATACTCAGAATCATAGATACTGCGATACTCTTCCGCATACCACGTTCGTCTCTCGCACCGCAGCGCTGTCCCAGACAGATACCAAAGCCACCGGTAAATCCATTGATAAAGCAGAGCACAAAATAAATAATAATGCTGGTAGACCCTACCGCTGCAAGCGATTCTGCTCCCAGAGTCTTACCTACGATCACAGAATCCGCAAGTGTATAAAAAAGCTGAAACAAATTGCCAAGTATTACAGGGATCGCGAATCTGAGCAGTGAACCAAATGGTTTGCCCGTTGTCAGATCCATCTCTTTTCTTCCAGCCATAAAAGAACCTCCTTCGTGTAACTCATGTTGTCAAAATAATCCACACACTTTTATACACGAAAGGAGGCTCTGTGTCAAATCGGTAATTCACCTGATTTTATTGTTCAAATCGAATATTATAAAGCCGATACACTTCATCCAGACTTGTTATATCCAGAATATCACTCTTGCCAAGATCTAATTCTCTTATTTTGTCCATATCTGCATCCGTCAGCGAAAAATTATCAATGTCAAAATTCTGTCTGATCCGCTCTGTATGAACAGACTTTGGAATTGCTATAATTCCCTCCTGTCTCAGCCATCTGAGTATAGTCTGCGCAGGGGATTTCTGATACTGATTTCCGATCTTGGTTAATACTGGATGCATAAAAATCTGATGTCTGCCTTCCGCAAATGGAGCCCATGCCATCAATCTAATTTCATACTTTTTCATAACTTCCCGCAGTTTTTTCTGCTGCCAGAACGGATGTGTCTCCATCTGATTTACCGCCGGAACGATCTCGTTGTTCAGAATCAGATCCGCGAGACGGTCTTCTTCAAAATTGCAGACACCAATCGCCCTGATCTTGCCAGCTCTGTACAATTCCTCCATCGCACGCCAGCTTCCATAGTAATCACCATACGGCATATGGATCAGATACAAATCCAGATAATCCGTCTGCAGATTCTCCAGTGTCTTTTCAAAAGATTTCATCGTCTTCTCATATCCGGCATCCTGAATCCATACTTTGGATGAGATAAATATCTCTTCTCTCGGAATACCGCTTTCCTTTACTGCTCTTCCGACCGCACGTTCATTACCATAACATGCCGCCGTATCGATCAGCCGATATCCGGTTTTAAGTGCTTCTGTTACGCTTCTTTCACACTCTTCTTCATCCGTAATCTGAAACACGCCAAAGCCAAGCTGTGGCATTTCTATCTGATTATTCAACTTTACTGTTTCCATGTTCTGCCTCCGCTAATCTCTTTACAATCCAAGACTTTCTATCCATGATTTCACTTCATCTTTTGAAGCATCTGAAGAAAATCTCTCACCCTCCAGCCAATCTCCGGTTCCAGCCATCTGTGCCAGATCATTTCCACTGCTTCCTATTCCTGATGAAGCTGACGTGCAAAACGGAATCACAGTCTTACCGGTAAAATCATTGTTTTCCACAAACTGATCTACTGCCCAGGATGCTTCGCCCCACCAGATAGGATACTAAAATGTAGCCAGTTCCCCTCATGCGTTGATTTTACTGGGTTTAACAGCATACAAAACTGTGTTTTATGTTACATTCTTTCTATTTCACTTGGTATCAACTTCGGTGTTTTTCTATGCAGCACCCATATCTTACGAATATCTTCTTTTGGTACATCATAATTTCGTTTTAAATAAATAATTGGATTATACATCGGCAGAAATGGCTTTGTTCGCATTTCGGCATACGATAATGCATTAATTACATATCTCAAAAGTATTTCTGTCTTTTCCATTGAATCT
>CAVAVU010000084.1:0-25364 GCA_963592205.1 bacterium | reverse complement strand
GATATAGCAATAAAAGCCGGAATATCAAGAGTAAATATACGCCCAGAATTCTCTGGGCGCTCTTGACATACCAGCTTATTTTTGCTATTAAATAAACAACGGCTTAACCACAGAAATCTGCTGTTAAGCCGCATCAATTATCATAGAAGATCTGAATTTACAGAAAAAATTTCACACCGTCGGGTTTGCAGCCATTTTTTCTTTTAAACTGTCAAAGATGGGATTTTATCACCGCACCGCATATTTCTTAAGCATATCCATCATCTTCTCTTCATCCAATGGCTTGGACAGATGCTCATTCATCCCTGCTTCTCTGCTCGCTTCTTTATCCTCTATAAATGCATTCGCCGTCATTGCGAAGACAGGCACACTCGCCGCATCATCACGCGGAAGTTCACGGATTTTTCTGGTGGCAGCAAGTCCGTCCATTACCGGCATCATTACATCCATCAGGATAAAGTCATAATACCCTTCTTCCGATGCCTCAAACATCTCAACTGCTTCCTTTCCGTTCCATGCCTTTGCTACCTTCATACCGGCATTTTCCAACAGAAATTCCGCAATATCCATATTCAGGTCATTATCTTCCACCAATAATACATTAGCTCCATGTAACACTTCATTGGAGTACGCTGCCTTCTGAAGTTCTTCTGATACAACCGTTTCCCGAACATTCCGAAAGACATCTGCTACCGGTCCTCGCTTGCCTGTAAGACGATGTACTTCCTGTCCGGCCGAGATCTCTTCGTATGTTCCGGCTACCAGATCCATACGATAGATCAGCCAGTAGATCTTACTGATGGAATCAATGATCTCACTGTTAAGATTCGCTTCCGCAAGTGCCTTCTCCAGACGGGTATTCTGCTTCTCCTGTTCTGCCACAAGATCATCCACAAAACGGTATCCCATAACTACTTTGAATCCTTCGTCTGACTGAAGACGCACGATCTGCACTTCAAAATACTGCTGTCCAGCCTGATTCGGACGCGCACGGAATCTGTAAGCAAATCGTTCATTGTGCGACAGATGCTCTTTCAGATACTCCGCACTCAATTTCTCCAGGAAATCCGGTGCTAACTCATGGATCACAAACGTGTCATAATAATACTGTATCCGAAAGGAAAATGAATTCAGTCCGTCCGTAAGCGTCTGCTCTGTAGCCACTGAGTTGGTATAATCTCCCTGTTTCAGCGCCGACACAGTATCCGCATCCAGATCACAGTAATATACGGATGTATAATCAATACTGAGCGCATCCAGAATTGCTTTTTCCTGATGCAGTTCGTACAAACTGTTCTGGAGAGACCGCTGTTTTTCCTCTAACTGCGTCATCATATGAAGATTCTCTTTTAATCCTCCAATATGTCCCCCGATTGCTGTGAGCAGACGCACAGACAATGCTTTCTTTTTCTGTTCCGGATTATCAAATCCAATATATCCATTTAATCTTTTGTTTGCGAAAATAGGGATTACGATTAATGCATGAATGTCCTGACCATCAAATAATGCATACTCTTCCGGTGTATATTCCTTTTGTGCCTGCCAGTCCATATACACAATAGCTTCCCCCGCATAGAGTCTCGGACTCCAGTTCGGCATATCACTCATTCGGAGATTCTGCATCTTGTCAATGGAGGCCGCCACACCCTCAGCGCACCATTCGTGTGTCATGTGAAGTGTATCCTGCTTCTCCGATGTCCATGAAAATACATAAGAACGGTCAGACATGGAATAAGCTCCCAGCGAAGCAAGTAGCTGAGGCATAACCTGATTTAGTTCTTCCTCGCTGGATATATTGTCCAGCATCGTCACATTCTTTAATATATCATCTGCAGCAGTCTGCGCAATTCTGACATCTCTGTATCTGGCAGTCTGTTTCGCTCTGGACTCTTTGTATTTTAATGTTGTTAATCCCATAAAAACTCCCTTAGTTGCTCTCTTCTTTTATCAGCCATATAGTAAAATTATACCGTGGCGCAACAAGATGTGCAAGTAATTACTTTCCCGGGGATCTATAGACCTCACTGTCTGTGGACGCCGGCAAGTCTCCGGTATTCCAATGGTGTCATACCGTATGCTTCTGCAAATACTCTGGCGAATTTTCCCTGATTCTCATAGCCGACTGCATTGGCAATCTCAATTATCTTCTGGTCTGTAGATTCCAGAAGTTCTGCTGCCCGCTCCATCCGCTTTCTGCGGAAATACATAAGATAACTCTCTCCCAGAATCCCTTTTACATATAATTTAAAGCTGCTCTCACTGATTCCAAAATGCTCTGCCATTTCCTTCGCTGTATATCGTCTGGCCAAATTATCCAGAATCATGGACTCTGCTTCTTTCACGATTGCGATCTGAGATCTGGTATATCTGGTTCCTGCTTCACTCTCACAAGGCATCTTTAACGTCTCGTGTAACAGCCGTACCGCCAGATAACGAAGCATTCCAGCCTCGGGCTCTTTCCTCATATTCCAGACTTCTTCCGTCAATGCGAAAAGCGGATCACTCATCCTGTGCAAATAAAGTCCGTCTTTTTCGCAGAATGTACTCGTTATACGCTGCACATCCACACCCAGCATTGTAAGTAAATCCGTTCCCGCAGCCTGCTTTAAAACAGACATATCGAGATATAACTATACTCCTTCATACAGCCTTCCCGGATAATAAAAATTCTTCGTCGGCAAAATGGTACTGATACAGACCTGACGCTCTTTCACGATCGCATAACTGCTTCCCGCAAGTGATGCATCACATCTCCCCCTGATACAATAATTTAGAATCAACATCTCACTGGAAAACACACTGCTGTCTCCTTTCGTCCAGCTATTGGTATAAATCTGATTGAACGAAATGCTGATCCCCGGTGCAAGCATATAAAAATCAAAATATCCTTTTCTTCCCTTATGCACAGAAATATGTGCCTTGTCATCATTCATCATGTTCTCATTCTATCAGCTTATAAAATCAATCACAATAACCTTCGTAATTCTTTTACCAAATGGATTCAAAATGTTGAAATGGATTTTACACAGCCCCTGATAATTTGATAAACTCCAATAAGTTAGATAAAGCTAATCAATTACTATTTGGATTGGGGGAATACAAAATGGAGGAAATCACACTTTCCGAAGCAAGACCTGGCAGCCGCTATATACTCCGGGAAATCACAGACGAAGCCCGTCTGATCAACCGTCTGTCATCCATGGGATTGATGACAGGCAGTACGCTGGAAATTTGTCAGAATTATAAGAAGCAGCCGGTATTAGTATTTGCCAGAGATACGCTAATCGCTGTCGGTCGTGAAGAAAGCAAGAAAATCACACTGGGAGGGATTGAAGATGAGTAATAAACCATATGCAAAGGATGAACACACTCCGGTCATCGCACTGCTTAGACAGCCGAATTCCGGTAAATCCACCATTTTCAATATGATGACCGGTTTCCCATCAGCATGTTGGAAACTGGCCGGGTAAAACGGTTGATCAGAAAGAAGGCGAATTCAAATGGAACGGACAGCGGATGATACTTGCTGACCTTCCTGGAAGCTATTCTCTGTCTGCCGGTTCCGACGAAGAGATCATCACCAGAGATTACATCTCTTCCGGCAATGCAGATCAGGTTCTGGTCATGGCTGATGCCTCACAGCTCAAACGAAGCCTGTATATGCTTGCTGATTTTATCGGCACAAAAGTTCCTGCCGTGCTGGTATTGAATATGATGGACGTAGCCGGTGGACAGGGCATAAAGATCCACACTGGAAAACTGGCTAAAAAGTTTGGTATCCCTGTTGTTTCTATGTCCGCTATCCGCAAATCTGATTACCGTCTGCTTTATGAGACGATTGAACAAAGCTTAATGAAAAAGCCTGTTGCTAAAGGAAACACTCTTTCAACAGCTGCTGAAAAAATAGATTTTATCGATACGCTGCTTTCAGATGTACTTGTAACATCAAAGACATCTACGAATGCATTTACAAACTTTGATAAGAAGGCTCTCTCACCGATTCGCGGAAAGCTTATGGCATTTGGCATAATCCTCGGCATCTTCCTGCTGGCTATGATCTTCGCGGGCGTAATCTCGGGTAGCGCATCTGCAATCCTGACACCGGCATCCGCAGGTCTCCGGTCAGTTATGGAGCTTGCAAATGTCCATCCGCTGCTGATCTCACTGATCTGTGATGTGCTGATGAACGTACTTTATTTTGCCACGATGATGGCTTCCTTTGTACTCGGAATCACCCTCGGATTTAACCTGATGGAAGAGACCGGATACCTTGCCCGTATTTCATTTCTCTTTGACCATACAATGTCCAAAGTCGGTCTGCAGGGTAAAACGATCATGCCATTCTTCATGGGACTCGGCTGTACGATTGCGGGAACTACCGGTACCCGTGTCGTGGATAACTGGGGACAGCGCGTACTTGCAATTGCCATGTCATGGGCAGTTCCATGTGCAGCAACACTTTCTGTGGTACCTACAATCGCAATCGCGCTGTTTGGAAGTACCGGAGGATTTCTGGTGATCGTATCTATATTTGCATTTATGTTTTTGATGATGTGGATCGTATATAAAGTATTTGGCAATTCGCTTTCACCAAAAGAAGATCGGGTAGGTCTGATCATGGAACTTCCGCCATACCACAAGCCTGACTTCCGCAACATTTTATATGTTACATTTCAGCGGACACTGGATATCTTCTGGAGAGCACTGCGGGTAATCACTCTGGTATCCATCGTATTCTTCATCCTGACTTACGGATTTGGAGGAACGCAGGAATCCAGCATCTTGTACCGCATCGGTGTCCTGATCGAACCTGTAACGATGTTCTTTGGACTCAAATGGCAGGCATTCCTTGCATTTTGCGCATCAGCCATCTCCAAGGAATCACTGCTTGGTGTGCTGAATACGCTGTATGGCACTGGCGGAAATATTGTAAGTTCTACCTTCGGTGCCAAAACTGCCGGAAGCTCCGCTGACATTTCCAATATCCTTGCCGCAAACTTCACCAAAGCACAGGGACTGGCATTCATCTTTGCCATCAGCTTTAACATGCCATGTGTCAGTGCACTGGCTGCCACTGCACGCGAAACGCACTCTGTCAGATGGACTGCCAAGATCGGGGCATTCTATACAGGCGCCGCACTTCTGGTATCCTGCATTGTATATCATATCGGTCTGCTGATTTTCTAATCCTTACCGAAACATATAAAACAAGCCTTTCTGCTATCTGTCATAGATATCCGGAAAGGCTTGCTTATTTATTCTGTAGAATCAGTCTACTTCGTATTCAGTTTCCACTCCGCAGACTCAGTCTGCAACCTAACCAGTCTCGCATAGAGACCATTCTTCTTCATCAGTTCTGCATGTGTGCCGCTTTCTGCGACCACGCCGCCATCCAGCACGATGATCTGATCTGCATTTTCCACAGTACGCATCCTGTGAGCGATCACGAGAACTGTCTTGCCCTTTACCAGTCTTGAAATCGCTTCCTGAATTTCCGTCTCATTGTCCACATCAAGAGATGCTGTTGCCTCATCCAGCAGAATGACCGGTGCATCCTTCAGCAATGCACGGGCAATGGATAAACGCTGGCACTCACCGCCGGAAAGTGTCGAACCATTTTCACCGATTACTGTCTGATAGCCATCCGGTAATTTCAGGATGAATTCATGGCATCTTGCCGCCTTTGCAGCCGCGATTACTTCCGCATCGGTCGCATTTTTCCGTCCAACACGGATATTTTCCATGACCGTATTATTGAACAATACGACATTCTGGAATACAACGGAAAAATCCTTCATCATTGCCACGGAATCGATCGGTGCAATGTCCGTACCTCCCAGACGGATCGTCCCACCATCGACATCATAGAAGCCTGCTGCGAGATTCGCCACGGTACTCTTACCGCCGCCGGACGGTCCAACAAGTGCTGTCACCTGTCCCTGCTTTGCTGTAAAAGATACATCTTTTAATACCGGCTTGCCAGGTTCATAGGAAAATTTCACATGATCAAATGTGATGTCGTATCCATTTGTACGATATTCTTTCTGCTTCTCCTCTTCCTTATAATCCTGAATTTCTTTCAGACGCTTTACCTGCAGATCTACTGCAAATAATTCTGCCATATTCGTCATGGCTCCTGACAATGGATCGTACAGTCTGGAAGCTGCGATCAGGAATAAGATATAGGAGAATAATGTGGTCTCCTGATGAAGCATCAGCACATTACCAACTACGATTACGGTTGCCAGTCCCAGACGCAGGAACATCTGCCCAGTCGTGATCAGGCTGGCGCTGACAAACTCGGAAGAAATCTGTGCTTTCTCAGACTGATCGATTTTTGCATCCAGTTTCTTCAGATAGCTCTCCTCGAGGTTGCATGCCTTGATATCCTGTACCGTTTCCAGGCATTCCTGAATTCCATCTGCAAGTGCAAGCTTTGCACTCATATGCTTCTTCCCCTGCTTTTCCTGCAGCTTACGCGACAGCAGTACGATTGCAAATGACATTGGAGCCACCCACAGAAGCGCCAGTCCCATACGCCAGTCATAGATCAGCAATGCCACACATACGATCGCTGTCGAGATGATGGAACCCCAGAACTGAGGGACGGTATGGGAAAATGCATGTTCAAAGCCTGCACAGTCGCCCATGATAACACTGGTCAGATCTGACAGATCCCGTTCCTAGAAGAATCTGAGTGGCATGGTACGAAGCTTCTCAGCAAGTGTAATTCTGCGGCGCTCACTCTCTTCATACGTTCCCATATACGTTACCGTATACTGTAGATAGTGCATGCCAAATATCACTACGAGAATCACAATACCGATCACAACATACAATCCTATACTGCCTTTCGTTTCACTATTTCCAAGCAATGGTGACAGCAGTGCATTTAACACGCAGGCAAGCAATGCCACAGGAAGCATCAGACTTATGTATACTAATACCGAATACAGAATACCTTTAAATAAATCTCTTGCGCCTTCTTTACTCAACGCATATTTTTCCTGAAAATACTTCATTATGCTCTGACCTCCTTTTCTACTTTCCAGTGAATGGATGTCTGATAATCTTTCCACATGGACGCATAGATGCCATCTGTGTCCAGTAAGGATTCGTGTGTTCCCCGCTCTGCGATCTTACCATCTCCGAATACCAGAATCTGATCGGCATTCTGAATCGTAGACAGACGATGCGCGATCATAAGCACAGTTTTTCCTTCGGTCAGCTTCTCAAATGCGAGCTGAATCTGATGCTCATTTTCTGCATCCGCAAATGCTGTTGCCTCATCGAGAACGATGATCGGTGCATCCTTCAAAATCGCTCTTGCCAGTGCGATCCGCTGGTTTTCCCCGCCGGACAGATAAGTGCCGCCATTTCCTACGATCGTATCCAGTCCATTCGGAAGACAGTCAATGATCTCTTCACACTGCGCCATTTTTACCGCCTGCATGACTTCGTCTCTCGTTGCTTCCGGTCTTGCCGCACGGATATTCTCAAGCAATGTATCTTTAAACAGCTTTGTATTCTGGAACACAAATGCAATCTGCTTCATCAACGTCTCTTTGTCGATGCCTCTTACATCAACGCCGCCGATCGTCACACTTCCGTCCGTCACATCGTAAAATCGCGGAATCAGCTTTGCCGCCGTTGACTTACCGCTTCCGGATGCTCCCACTAATGCGACAGTCTGACCGGCCGGAATCTCAAATGTCACGCCGTCCAATGCCTTATCCTCTGTACCCGGATATGCAAAGGATACATTGTGAAATGCAACCGATGCATCTTTTGGTTCTCTCTTACCGGAAGGTTCCGGTAACGGCTGTTCCTCAAGCACTGCTTCGATGCGGTTCACTGCACTCTTGGCAGCCATCAGCTGCTCGCCCGCAAACATGACACGATTCATCATGGTTGTGCATACCGGTGTGAACAGGCTGTAGAACAGAAAATCAAGCAGTACATCCTGATAAGCTGCCTGACCGCTGACTCCGGCAAGGATCATACACGCCACCGGAATCAATAAGATAAATGTACCGTTCAACGCCACATTGAATCCTGTCATCGGAATCCGGCATTTTAATGCATAGCCGGATGCATATTCTTCATACTCCTCGATTGCTGCATGAAAATTCTTGAATGAATATACCGTCTGCTGGAACACCTTTACAACAGGAATTCCACGAATATATTCAACGTCCTCTTTATTCATTGTCTCCAGCGCATTCATATATCCCTCCATGAAATGCGCATTGTCACCGCCCATCATCTGCTTCATGCAGAATACGCTGACAGCCAGCGGTACCAGACAGCAGATGCCCAGTCTCCAGTCAAATACAAAGATCAGCACGATAACTGCGATCGGCATAACCACAGCTCCCGTCAGATCTGGAAGCTGATGTGCCAGAAAGTTCTCCGTCATTCCTGCATTGTCATCAATAACCTTACGCAAACGTCCGCTGGCATTCTGGCTAAAGTAGCCAAGCGGTAATGTTACGATGTGGTGCATCGCTTTCTTTTTCATATTAGATGCTGTACGGAATGCTGCCAGATGTGAACAACACAGCGCAATAAAATACAATAAAATGCTTAATACAGAAAATCCTGCAGCCTGCCATGCATAGCCAGTACTGTGAGATGCCAGACTAATATCTCCCGCTGCGAATGCATTCAGCATATCGCGGACAACAAACCAGATGCAGACAAACGGAATCATCGACAGTACCGTACTGAGTCCTGCAAGAATCATGCCCAGAATTGTAAGCCAGTGTCTGTTTCCTGCATACTGAAACATTCTGGATATCTCAGAATCTTTTTTCATGATCTCATTTCCTCCTTAAAATAAATATGCTGTAGTTAGTAACTTCTAACTGCAGCAATCATTCTAAAGAATCGGATTTTAAATTACAATGACTGAACAGGCTATTTTCTATCCATTCAGACTTCTCTATTATACTTCTCACAGAACTTCCGCTAAACTTCCTTTCGGTATGCGGTCGGAGTCATGCCATATTCTGCACGAAATGCAGATGTAAATTTATTTGGATTCAGATACCCCGCTTTTGCAGCGATCTCTCCTATTGTAAGCGTACTCTCTCTCAGCAGCTGTTCTGCCACTTGCAGACGATACCGCTTCATATACGAATAAATGGAATCTCCGTACACTCCTTTGAAGCATTTCTTCAATACGGTAGGTGACATTTCGAACCGTTCCGACAGTTCATCAATCGTATAATGCTCCGCATAATCTGCCACCAGCAATGCATGAACCTTTTTGATTACTTCAATCTGCACACCGGAAAAACGTGCATGTTCTGACTTGTCTTCGCTGATATCAAGCTCAGTCAGCACCAGCAGTAACTCCAACACCTTCACCCGGATATATCCGAGCCTGATCTTCTCCGGCACACGGTATAGTTCCGAAAAGATATGACTGGTTGTCTCATTTGCCCGAATCATAATGAATTCCCGCATTCTGGAAAGCTCCTGAATACGTTCCATATCAACCGATAACAACTCCAGCACATATTTCATCTCCTCCGTGATTCCGGAGAAATCTATCGTGATCGTAATCCCGTGGTAATGTGCTGTCGGGAATTCCGACTGATGGAAATTCTCCTGCAAAGAACAAAATGACAAGTCTCCGGAAGCCATATGCATATCATTATATACCAGCTCTATCCCGGGAAATACCGTATACAGCGTAATATCTCCTGTGCCGCTTTCATTTTCCAGATGGAAATGACTGCATGCCGTATCTTCACTGTCTTTCGCCTGTACAGACGCTCCGTACAGCTCGATGCTCGTGAAGCTGTCAGATACAACAGCTTCATTTTTCTCATTTGATGATGCCTGCAGGACACTTCCCGCAAGTTCGTATGGATTCTTCATACTTACTTTTCAGCAGATTGAAATACATCTGCCAGTTCCTTCACCAGATCCTTTGCATCCTCAATCCCTACTGACAAACGCAATGTAGCATCTGTAATTCCATTTTTCAGACGTACTTCCTCCGGCACATCTGTATGTGTCTGTGTCGTCGGATATGTGATCAGCGTCTCAACACCGCCCAGGCTCTCGGCATATTTGATCATTTTAACCCCTTCCAGAATCTGCAATGCATGCTCTTTTGTATCTACATCAAACGTAATCATAGACCCAAAACCTCTTGCCTGCTTCTTCATCACTTCATATCCCGGATGCTCCGGAAATCCCGGATAATACACTTTTTTAACAATACTCTGCTCTTTCAGCCATCCGGCTAACACTTTCGCATTCTCCTGTGCTCTCTCCATACGGATTCCAAGCGTCTTAACGCCCCGCAGGATCAGCCAGCTGTCGAATGGCGCAAGACCTGCTCCAGTCGTCTTAATCAGAAATCGAAGCTTCTCTTTTATTTCTTCGTTATTCGTCACAATAAATCCTGCCAGCGTATCATTGTGTCCACCAATAAATTTCGTCCCGCTGTGTATGACAACATCCGCTCCCAGTTTCAATGGATTCTGGAAATACGGCGACAGGAAAGTATTATCAACAATCAGTATAAGATTATGCCTCTTTGCTATCTCCGCGATCGCTGCGATATCCGATACGTTCATCATCGGATTGGTCGGCGTTTCCAGATAGATTGCTTTTGTATTCTCCTGAATTGCGCCCTCAATATCATCCTCAGCACAATTCAGACAGGTAAATTCATACTTATTCTTCTTCGAGACATTATCAAACAGACGGATACTCCCGCCATACAGATCCGCTTCGACAACAAAATGATCGCCCGGTTGAAACATATCCATTAAGAGTGTGATCGCTGCCATTCCACTGGAAAGCGCAAATGCATCAATGCCTCCTTCCAGACTGGCAATAACTTTTTCCAGATGTTCTCTGGTAGGGTTCTGCAGTCTGCTGTAATCGTATCCCGTGCTCATACCTACACCTGGATGTGCATAAGTAGCCGTCTGATATATCGGATAACTCAATGCACCGTAATGTTCTGTTTTTCCTTCTGTCTCTTCCAAATGAAGACAACAGGTATTCAATCCTCTTTCTTCCATAGTTGTCACCTCTCCTGATATGTTTGTTATTAATCCTATTAACACTGTAACACACAAAAAATATCCTGTACATTTTTATTAAGCTATTGTAACTTATAGTCTCAAGCTATAAAGAAGGATGTATTCATAGTACATTTTATACCGCAAATACATCCTTCTTTATCACACGATCAATTTACGAATATCGTTAAACATTACAACCACCATCAATACCATCAGCAGTGCAAACCCGATCAGGTGCACATAGCCTTCCTTCTCCGGTGGAATCTTCTTTCTGCGAATTGCTTCGATGAAAAGGAATACTAATCTTCCACCATCCAGCGCCGGAATAGGCAGCAGGTTCATCACGCCTAAGTTAGCAGACAGCAGAATCGCAATGTTCAGCATACTGGCAATCACAGTTAATACACCATACTGAGCCGATGCCTGATACGTCTCATCCACCACGCCAACGATTCCGACAGGACCTGACATCTGATCTAAGCCCACCTGTCTCATAATCAGCATCTTCAGACTGGCTACTGTGGTACAGATCCAGTACTTCACCTCATACGTACCATACTGAAGCGACTTGAAAAATCCAGCCTTTCCATTCGCACCTCGGGAAATTCCCAGGCGGTAATACTGATTCTCTTCATCATACTTCGGTGTCAGTGTTACGGTATGCTTCTCTCCATCATGCTCATAAGTGACATCTACCGTCTCACCCTGATGGAACTGATTATAGGTCGATATCTCGCGAAAGATATTGATCTTTTTATTTCCGATCTTAACAATCCTGTCGCCCGGCTGAATCCCTGCTTCCGCAGCCGGATAACCGCTCTCCACCTGTTCTGCGACCGGTTGGTCATAACCGACCATAGCAATCAGTATCACGGACAACAGAAATGCCAGAATAAAATTAAATACCGGACCTCCGGCGATTACTGCAATTCTCGCCCACACGGATTTGCTGTGGAAATTGCCTTCTGAACCGGTCGCCTCATCGTCCTCACCCATCATGCAGGCACCGCCGATCGGCAGCAGTCTCAGACAGTATCTTGTTCCTTTATATTCTTTCGAGAACAAAAGCGGACCCATGCCTAATGCAAATTCTTCCACTTCTATACCGTTCGCTTTTGCAATCAGAAAATGTCCCATCTCGTGAAAGATCACGATAAAACTGAACAATAATATTGCTATGATAATCCCCAATTTATGCCTCCCTGAATTGTAAGTATAGCCTATATTCTTATTGGTCTGTACTGTTATTTAATCAGCCACAGAGCAAGATAATAGATGATCGGTGCAGTAAAAATCACACTGTCAAAACGGTCTAAGATACCGCCGTGACCAGGAATCAGCTTACCGTAGTCTTTAATCTCATGATTTCTCTTAATCGCAGATGCTGACAGGTCACCGATCTGAGAGATTGCACCACCGACACCGCAGATTACTGCACAGAGTACCGGACTTACATCTGCTCCTGCAAAATGATTCATGCATGCAGCAAAAATTGCTCCGAGAAGAGCTGCACCAACAACACCGCCGACTCCGCCTTCGACAGATTTCTTCGGGCTGAGGATCGGTGCCATCTTATGCTTTCCGATCAGCATACCCACACAGTATGCACAGGTATCACATCCCCAGGAACTTAAGAAGATCAACCAGACCATGACCATTCCATCCGGAAGACATCTGGTCTGATATACAAATGACAGCATCACTGCCACATAGATCACACCAAAGAATACCGTCATCACCTGCTCTGCAACAAACTTCGGATATGCAAATACGTACACTGCCATCACCAGCATCAGTACCAGGATGATAAGTGGCATCACATATTCCATTTTATTCTGATACATTAAGATATAATACCCGATCGCGCCCAAATATCCTACCACGCCAAGTGCCTGATTCTGCACCTTAACAGTTCTGTATAATTCCATCAGACCGATCAGGCTGGCTGCCAGAAGCACGGTATACAGCACAGGTCCTCCCATGCCGACCGTAAGAATCAGTACTGCCACCAGCACAATTCCGCTTAACAGTCTTGTCTTAAACATTTGTCTCCTCCTTCACACCGCCAAAGCGTCTGTCTCTTTTATTATATTGCTCGATCGCTTTAATCAGTTCTTCTTTCGTAAATGCCGGCCAGTGCACATCGGTAAAATAAAACTCCGTATATGCAAGCTGCCACAGCAGAAAATTCGAGAGTCTCTGTTCCCCACTGGTACGGATCAGCAGATCCGGATCCGGAATATCATGGGTGTCCAGATAGCGTTCGATCACTGCTTCTGTAATCTCTGCCGGATCCTGCTTGTTATCTACGCAGTCCTGTGCCAGTCTGCGGATGCCTCTCACCAGCTCATCTCTGCTGCCGTAGTTGATCGCAATCTGGAAATTCAGACCACCGTTATTCTTTGTAGCCTCTTCGAGCTCCAGAATACGGGTTCTGATATCCTCATCCAGTCTGGTAATATCTCCGATCACACGAACCTTCATATCATTTTTAGCTGCCGTTGTAAGACAGGTCTTCATATAACGGCGCAGCAGATTCATCAGCGCATCTACTTCATCCTGCGGACGATTCCAGTTCTCTGTAGAAAATGCATACACGGTCAGATACTTGATTCCAAGTCTCCATGCCTCTTCACAGATTCTTTCCACATTCTTACTTCCCTGCGCATGCCCGTAATTACGTGGCATACCCTTTGACTTTGCCCAACGGCCATTTCCATCCAGAATTATTGCCACATGCTGTGGTACATTCATATCTTATCCTCCTCATTGCAATGCAAAGGGAGACGAGACACACGCCCCGTCCCCGATATTGCGATGTTACTAAACTGTCATAACCTCTTTGGACTTCTCATCGACAGCTTTATCTACTTCTTTGATGTACTTATCTGTAACTTTCTGAAGCTCTGTCTCCAGATCCTTGATCTCATCTTCTGATACATCACTGCCTTTCAGCTTCTTGAATGCATCATTACCGTCACGGCGGATATTTCTGACAGCAACTTTCGCCTGCTCGCCTTTTTTCTTAACGTCCTTTACCAGTTCTTTTCTTCGATCCTCGGTAAGTTCCGGGAATACCAGACGTACAACCTGTCCGTCATTGGTAGGATTGATACCGATATCTGACATATTGATCGCTTTCTCGATCTCTTTGATCATGCTCTTCTCCCATGGCTGGATCACGATCATACGGGCTTCCGGAACAGAAATATTACCAACCTGCTGGATCGGTGTAGGTGTTCCATAGTAATCTACTGTCAGTTTGTTCAAAATATTAGGATTGGCACGTCCTGCACGAATCGTCATCAGTTCTGACTCAAGACTTGCCAGTGTCTTCTTCATCTTACTCTCATATACGCTTACCTGTTCACTCATTCTAAAATCCTCCTCAATACTATACGGTTACCTTTGTACCGTTAAACTTACCTGATACGGTATTGACAATGTTGTTCTCTTCATTCAGTCCAAATACAAGCATCGGCATCTTGTTCTCCAGACAGAGAATGGATGCTGTCAGGTCGATCGCTGCCAGCTTCTGATCAATAATGTCCTGAATAGAAAGCTCGTCATACTTCTTCGCCTCTGGGTTCACCTTCGGATCGCTGTCATAGATACCGTCGATTGCTTTGGCAAGCAGCATCGTATCTGCTTCAATCTCGATGGCACGGAGAACTGCTCCTGTATCTGTGGAGAAATACGGATGTCCTGTACCGCCTGCAAAGAAGATTACCTTACCTTCGTCCAATGCTTTCAGAGCACTGTCCTTTGAAAACAATGTAGTGAATGCGCCACATACGAATGGTGTAAATACTTCCGTCTTCATACCAACATGACGGAAAATATCAGATACATAGATACAGTTCATAACGGTTGCCAGCATACCGATCTGATCTGCCTTGGTACGGTCGATGGTCTCACTGGTACGTCCTCTCCAGAAGTTACCGCCTCCTGTAACGATCGACACCTGCATACCGTCGTCTACAAGCTGCTTTACCTGTTTGGCAACACCGATACAGGTCTCTTCATCAAATCCTGTCTTCTTATCCCCTGCAAGGGCCTCTCCACTTAATTTTAATAACACTCTTTTCATAAGTCTGCTCCTTGTTCTTCATTTGTCTGCAAAGCACTGCATACTTAATAGTAAGTATAGCACAGATCTATGCAGATTAGCAATTTATCTATATAATTTCTTTCTGTTCAAAATACCGGATCAGTGCATCTGCACAGCGGTCTACTCCAATATCGGAAGTATTGAGGATCATATGGTAGTTATTCACATCTCCCCATGCCTTGCCCGTATGTTCATGATAATACTCGGAACGCTCTGCATCTGTTGCATCCAGCTTCTTCGCAGCCTCTTCTTCGGATATATTCTCCTTCTTCATAATCCGTGCGATACGATCCTTCCGGTCCGCACACACATATATATTAAATACATTCTTCTGATCCTTCAGAATCTCGGAAGCACATCTTCCCAGGATAATGCAAGGCTTCATCGCCAGTTCCTTAATAACAGCCGCCTCTGAATCATACGAATTACTGCACATCTTCTCTTCTACATGTGTCTTATCATACACAGGAATCCCAAGTCTCTCAGACAGCTCTGCTGCAATCTGACTCGCCCCGGTTCCATATCTTCTGCTTATTGTAATTACAAGTTTCATAAGTCTGTCCTCCTTTGTAATGTCCAAAACACAAGCCCATTATAACATATCCTTTTCAAAATGGAATCTTATATTTCTCTCATGATAGAAATTATGACACAAACTCCTGCTCCGCAAATAACGCATTAACTGCAGATTCATAGACAGGCAGTCGCTCTGCCTTGCGGATTTTTTTTGCATATTTTGTCGAATCGGTAAAATGCTGCGCCAGATAATACCATAATTCTTTCATCTTGAAGAGCACTACACGGTCACCCGGCATGTGCTCTCTGTACGCATCATACATCCGGTCATGGTATTCCCGAATCTGCGCTTTGGACGGTACACGCTTTCCCTTTATCATTCCAGCAAGTCCGGGATTTGCGAGCAGTCCTCTGCCGATCATCACCTTGGTCGTATCCGGATATGCCTTCGTAAATGTCTCATAAGATGCCACATCTGTAATATCTCCATTATAACAAAGCGGTGCTTTTCCATGATTCACAGCATATGTGTACCACTCCATATGCGGATGATTCCGGTAATAATCCTTCTGTGTCCGCGGATGTATGATTAGTTCTTTTAACGGATATTTATTGTAGATTTCAAGAAGTTTCTCAAACTCTTCTCCATTTTCCACACCGATTCTCGTCTTTAATGAGATCTCACATTCCGTTCCGGCAAATACTTCTTCCAGAAAATGATCGAGTTCCTCCGGTTTTGCTAAGAATCCCGAACCGCGGTACTTGGTCACAACCGTCTTAGACGGGCAGCCAAGATTCAGATTCAGTTCCTTATAGCCATATCCGCGAAGTGTCCGCTCTGCTACCAGAAAGCAGTCTGCCTGATTCGTCAGAATCTGCGGGATCACATACATCCCGTCATTATGCTCCGGCAAAATATCATTTTTCTCTTTGGTACTAAGCTTCCCCTTCTGATTGGTTGCGATAAACGGTGTCACATATTTATCGATATCCGGAAATACTGCGTGGCTCACATTCCTGTGCAAATATCCCGTGATTCCCTCCATAGGTGCATAATATAATTCCATCTTTCTCTCCTAACCGAACAGGCTGACCCCTGTTCCATACGCAATGAATGTTATCCACACAGCAGCTTATTGCGCATAAAAAACGCAGGAGCTTTTCCTGCGTTTTTCAATTAAATAATTAAATCTCCACATCAAACGGAAGCAGATCCAGAATCTCTTTCTGCTGATCCACACCCGGATATACTTCGATCAGTTTCAGTCCTTTCGGTGTCAGGCGGAACACACAACGTTCTGTTACATACAGGACTTTCTGTCCGTTCTCAATCGCGCGTTTGGCAGAGAAGCTGACACTGGTCACTTTATCCACAAATTTCGGGATCGAACCTTCCTTCTCAATCATCACAACACCTTTCTTCTGTGTCACATCCAATCCCTTGGCATTGAATGTCATACAGAATACTACCGTCGGTGTCTTGGCTGTGATGTTAGCAAATCCTCCGATTCCGGCAAATGCTCCAGGTCCTCTGTGTGCGTTGACATTGCCCTGCTTATCAACTTCAAGTGCGCCCATAAAGCAGATGTCCAGACCACCGTTATCATACAGGTCAAACTGGTTCGCCATATCGTATACGGATGCCGCACCGATCATTGCTCCAAATGCTTCTCCCGATACCGGGAATCCTCCGATACCGCCGGATTCAACAGTCAGTGTGATCATATCCAGAATTCCGTTCTTTCTCGCATATCTGGATACCATCTCCGGCAGTCCGATACCGATATTAACGATATCATCCACACGCAGTTCCTTGGCGGCTCTCCTGCCGATGATATTGCCGGCCACACTGTTTTTCGAATGCTTCGAGGATACCGTATCGATCTTCTCACTCCAGGTATTCCACTCTTCATATGGAATCTCAAAACTTCCAGTCAGCGCTGTATATGCCTCATTACGCTTCTCCGGCTCTGCAACTACGATCGCATCTACCAGACATCCCGGAATGATTGCATTACGCGGACGGGATGGTGTATCCACCAGACGATCAACCTGCACGATAACCTTACCGCGGTTCGCCTTAACAGCCTGGCAGATAGACAATGCGTCTCCCGACATGAACATATCGTCAAATGTAATATTACCCTTGCGGTCTGCTGCCGTCCCCTTAATCAACGCTACTGTAATCTTTGGCAGCTTATAATAAAGAAATTCATCACCATCTACTTCTACATGCTTCACCAGCGAATCATCGATCGAGATACGATTAATTCCAGGTCCGTCCTTTCTTGGATCCACAAAAATATCCAGTCCCACCTTAGACAGTGCACCCGGCAGTCCACCTGCCTGTGCACGGATTGCATGGGAAATACATCCAAGCGGCAGATTATATGCCTCAAAACGGTCTTCCAGCACTAACTTCTTGGTGCTCATCATAGCTCCGAAATGTCCGCAGATCAGACGGTCTACAGCACCCTCGCGGATATATCTCTCCGCATTATGATCTTCGTCCCAGACTCCAAATCCGGCACTTGATATTATCGTTAAATGGGTAGGCGACTGCATTTTCTCATATCTGCGGTAAAGCGCCTCGTGCAATTCAACCGGATTCTCAATACCCACAAATGAATTCACGCAGATGCAGTCTCCATCACGGATCAGGCGGATTGCCTCATCCGAACTCATAATTTCATACATAAATCCTTCTCCTGTTCCAATTCCTGATTACGTCATATCTTTTTTATTCTAACCGATTCATGTATGTAAGTCCAGTTTTATTTCTGGCAACACTTTATTGCAAACACTTTATCGGCAATGCTCTATTTCCTGCGGTCTGCCGCTGCTGCGATCAACAGATAGATAATCCCCAGTATCACAATACTGCTGACCAGCACTACAATCATTTCAGACGTACTTACCACATGCCCGCGAAAAACCGGATTACAATCCAATGTATCCCTGATTGCTGTCACAGCATCATCCGGAAACTTCTGATCTTTCATTTCTTCAAATACGCCCCGGAGCATATGATTCTTTAACAGCGATGTGCCATAGGTTCCCGGCAGATATGACAGGAATTTCTGCAATCCACTGCTGAAATTCGATACCGGCATATAAGCACCGCAGATAAATCCGTATCCTGCACTCACGATCGTTCCCACAGCCGACATCTGTCCCTGTGTCTTCAGCGGATAGCAGATAATGCTCGACAGTACAGCACCAAATAACACCAGTAAGACCACATCCAGCACGATCCATGCAATATCCGCTCCGTTCAGATACCAGCCCATCTGCCTCACATAGATCAGACACATCACTACTGCCAGCAGATTCACCATCAGGGAATTTAACACGGTCGAGCAGAAATATCCGATATAGAGCACAGGTCTGTGAATCGGCGATACATCGAAATCTTTTCTCGCGCCACTCGCTTTATCCTGTATCATCGTCAGATTTACGCAGAAAGTAACCGTCACACAGCTGACTGCCAGCAGTGCCGCTGCAAGCTGTCCGGCCACCGTACCATTCACCAGCTTTTCTGATACATCCATCATCCCAGGCAGCGCTGACGGAAAGGAATCTTTATATACATTCTGCAGAAATGTCGCATATAATACGATCAGAATGATCGGTGTGATCAGAGATGAAATCAGCATTCCCTTATCCCGAAAGAATAATTTACGGTTACGTTTGATCAGTGCAAATACTGTTTTCATTCCTCATCACCTCCTAACGACTTGCCTGTGACCGTCAAAAAGACATCATCCATGCCGCCTTTTACCACTTCAAAATCACGGAACATATTTTTATTCGCTGCGATCAGTTCCGCCGCCTCTGCCGTCGATGCAACCGTAAGCTGGTAGCCGTCCCGGATCTCTTTATACTTCTTACCCAGAGATTTCACGTCATCTTCCGTCACTCCATACAGCGAAATGTAATCTTCCACATACTTTTCTTTCAGCTCATGAGGAGTTCCTTCTGCCACAATGCTTCCGCTGTCCAGGATTACTACATAATCTGCCGTTGCAGCTTCCTCCATATAGTGAGTCGTCAGGAATACCGTCATCTGTTCCTTCTCGCGCAGTTCTTCAATCACACTCCAGATCACCTTTCTGGTCTGCGGATCAAGTCCTGTCGTCGGCTCATCAAGAATCAGGATCTCCGGTCTGTGAAGCAGCGCTCTTGCGATATCAATTCTTCTCCGCTGTCCGCCGGATAACTTTCCGACCGGGCGGTTCAGATAATCATCAAATTTCAGCAGATCAATCAATTCTTTCAATCGATCATCAAATGCTTGCCCCGTAATACCATATAATGCTGCCCTGCTTTTCAGATTCTCTTTCACTGTCAGCGGTTTATCCAGCACACTATCCTGAAACACGAGTCCAAGCAGATACCGCTTATCCAGTCCTGCCTTCGTGCTGTCCGCACCGTGGATCTGCACCTCTCCGCTGTCCTTACCAAGCTGTCCGCACAGGATGGATATCGTTGTGCTCTTGCCTGCGCCATTTACTCCCAGAAATGCAAACAGCTCACCTCGTTTCACCCGGAAGCTCAAGTCCTTCACTGCATGCACTTTGCCAAAGGATTTATTCAGATCTCTTACTTCAATTACATTCTTA
Source organism: bacterium (assembly GCA_963592205.1). Lineage (GTDB taxonomy): Bacteria > Bacillota > Clostridia > Lachnospirales > Lachnospiraceae > Claveliimonas. The sequence goes on along the minus strand of CAVAVU010000084.1, from coordinate 5,064 downwards.
TTCATCATATTCTCCCATTATCTCATTCCCGGTTACAATTCTATTGTAACAGATATTGCCTGAAACAAATGTTAAATTTTTCTCGCTGCCGCATATGCAACTCCTTTTGGTGCCTGCATCGGATACGTTGGATTCGATGCATTATATTCTGCGAAATACCGTGCTGTCATCTCTGCGTCACTCAAATGCTCTGCTAACTTGAACCCACATTTCTGCAAAAGTGCTTTTATCTCAGAACAGGAATACAATGCTTTCATCTGCTCTCCTGCTCCGGAAGCAAGCATCTGATTTTTCTTTGTCGCATCACTTTCATCCGTTAAAGGATAATCAAAGCATATGATGGATTCTTCTGCCATAACATCACTGATATTCTTCAGTAACTTCTCAAAGTCCTGCTTACTGAGATAATAGCTGATTCCAAGCAGACTTCCAAAAGACTTTTGTTTTCTACAATATCCGGACTCGGTCAGCCGATCCTTCCACGTCTCTTCTGCAAGATCACATGGAACATAGATTGCCTTTGAGCTCATTTGTGATCGTTCTATTCTATCTGTTTTATCTGCAATCATTTCCGGCAGATCCAGTTCGTATACCGAAAATGACTCATCTGTATTTCTCATTGCGAATGTGTCATAGCCAGATGCAAATATCATATATTGCCTGCAGCCGGATTTTTCTTCATCAGCAAGTTTATCTTCACAATACGCACTTCTCGCAAGTACAGATCCGATCTACGATCAGTCTTAAACCTTCTTCCTTTGTTCCGTTAAAATCCGGAATGAAAAAGTTCACTCCTTCAGTCATATTCTGTGCTATTGCATCGTAATCTTTCCCAAGCAGTGTTTCCGCCATACCGTCATCAAAAATATGCTGTGCATTGTTTTTATGATGATACGCTCTTGCAAAACAACTTACCTTTGCCGTCATATGATCCATAATCTATCTTCCTCCACTCTGCTCTCTGCCATTAACCAAACAGCATTTTCGCTGCATTTTCCAACTCTTTTCGCTCTTCCAAATCATCATAACTCTTCTCACGATCATCAATGCCTTTTACCGGATCAATTGAAAACAGGCCGCTTCGATTACAATAAAAATAGATTTTTCTCACACCATTGATCTTAAATCTTGTCTCTGCATTTCCCTGCGGATATAACTTTACCATCTGAATCCTGTCAGAAGACACCGCAGCGATAAATGAAATATAGTGCTTCTTCGTCATCTCATGTTCAATCTGCACATAATACTCATCTTCCACACGTTCCAGGAAAATCTTGTGTTCTTCATCTGTCTGTTCGGCTTCCTCTGGTTTCAGTTGTATCCCATGACACTGGATCACGGCTTCTCCCAGGCTGTGAAAGATATTGCCACACACGGGACAAACATAAAAATGTGACCGCAGCATATTGGCACTTACATTGGAATTCATGACCGCATTTCCGGAGATCAGTTCAGTTACCGATACCGCAAATGCTTCCGCGATTGGTTCAAGCAGCGTAATATCTGGATATCCTTTTCCCGTCTCCCATTTGGAAACTGTCTTCGCACTTACACCAATCTTTTCAGCCAGTTCCAATTGTGTCATATCATATCTGTTCCGCAATTCTTTGATTACAGTTCCTGTGATATATTGATTCATTCTGTTGCACCTCCTGACTATATTCTATAGTGGACTATGCATTGCAACAACCTACGCAAAGTAGACCTGTTTTTCAACATGACTTTACTATTTGTAATAGACACCTTTCCTGCATCTTACACTTATATAATCACTGTGTGTAATTCCGAGTAATCCATCCATTTCTTTCACGGCATTCTCATATGTACTTTTCTGATGATGCACGATGATATAGCTGGCCGCGCTGATTCTGCCCGCTGCCTGTCTGCAGAAACTCCGTACAGGCGCTGCCAGTGCGAATACCCAGACCGGCGAACATATCGTCACATGTTCGTATTTCGACAGATCAACTCCTATCGGTTCGATCGGCATTTCCCATTTATGCATTCCGAAGCGCCCACACCACCAGAACCCTAACGTTCCTTCGGTCCGTTCCGTTGCTTTGATCTCATACACTTCCGCTCCTGTCCGTTCAGCTTCTTCATAAGCCAGTTTCTTCACATATCCCATACGCGAAAAGAACACGACCAGACGATCCGGATTCGTTCCTATATGCGTATAATCATTCATATCCACATGAAACGCTTCCTGCTTCTGAAATACCCATGCGGCATATCCTGTAGCAGCCTGACACATACCGAACACGAAAAAAATCGTGGACATGAAATTCAACGGAAATATATAAAACTGAATACAGATCCACAGCATTAATGTTATTCCGAAAATACCTCCGAGGATCACGCCCATTTTCTTATGCGCTATTAACAACGCCGCCGCTGTCAGATTCGTCAGTCCATTTACAATCAAAAGGCTAATTCCTGAAAATGTAAAATCCTGAAACAATACATCCGCAAATGGAAGCACCTGAAAATACGGAAGCATGGCATCCATTCCCATCAACCGGCCACTGTTATCTATAAGCATTCCTGCTGCGCCACCTACTGCACCTATTCCAACAAACAATGTCCAGAATATCAGAATCCGCCTGGCCGTTTTAAATCTTGATTTATTTTCACTTATCTCATTCATTTCCAAATCTCCTCATCAAAACCTGCCTATATAACCATTTGCTAAAACGAACTTCACTCCTGGCTCTTTAACATTTCCAGTAATTTATCTTCTTTAATAATCGCGATTCCCTGACCTTCGTCTCCCAGCAGAATCAGATTATCACCCGGTCGAATATCAAATATCTTTCTCGCCTTGGCAGGGATAACGATCTGTCCTTTCTCTCCAACCTTCACCTTGCCAAATACATGCTTTCCCTTTGGCGGTACCCCCAGTCCAAGATTATTACTGTCTGCTTTGTCATAATTAACCAGGTCATCAATACTTACATCCAATGCAGCCGCGAGCAGTCTGCATTTCTCAATATCTGGTAATGATTCGCCGGTCTCATATTTTGATAACGTCTGTCTGCTGACGCCGATTTTCTCCGCCAGTTCATCCTGCGAATAGCCATACATTTTTCTCATCGAAACAAGATTATCATTAAACATGTTCTTCCCACCTTTGCAACTATCTTTAACATATTTTAGCATAAAGGAAGCCGACTTACGACCAACTCCCTTTAACATTTTCTGACTGATTTTGTTAAAAATTGTTGCATTTCACAGACCAGATAAGTGACAGGAACTTATCTTAGTTGTAAACTTTGTAATCTGTATATTTCACCTATAATGCTTCAAAGATTTTTGCGCCTTTTCTCATCAGCCAGTGATACAGCCATCCTGAAGCAATGAGCATTACCGCACAGAGCAATGCAAAAAAAGTATCAACGCTCACTGCATTTTTCAAAAGAACATATATCCCTGCAAATGCAGCAACAAGCAGCCAGCCTCCAAACAAAGTAATCGTAACAGGCGCACTCTGCTTGATTGGAACAATTTCACTTGTCCAGTGAAAATTAGGCATTTTCAGATTCAACGCCAATCCAATTTCTGCCATCAACACTGCATAAAAGCAGGCTACCGCTGGAATCATCATTCCTCCTGCACTTTAAAAAAACCGTCTGCGTCTTCATTGAGATTTTGACTACCTCATACCCATAGTTACACAGTTCTTTCTTATATTTCAGAAAAGAGTGATCCAGCGGTACACCTGCAATCTGACCGATTTCATCAAAGGTCAATGTCAGTTGAGGCTTGCCACTTTCATGAATGTACGCCCAAAGCGTATTGTATTTGCTCATATGGTACTCTCCTTATAGCTTATTAGAATAATCATTGTAAAGATAACTCCCCAGCGCAGCATTGATTCTAACCGCCGCAAAGGCGCTGAACCTCTTGGCCAAGTTGTACCTCAAATAAAACAACGCAGAGTGAATCTGACTTCTTATCAAATTCAGCTCTGCGTCTAAGCGTCTGGCTTTCTCAAAAGTGTAATATGAAATTGTTGCATATCAATCAATTCTTCCCGTTTGCACTTCGGGCAAAAGAGAAGAAAATTGCGAAGAATGGTATCTTCACGAATCCACACGCGAGTCTTACCATGACAATTTGGGCACAACAGCCATTTTCCTTGCTTCTACATGATCTCACCTGCCCTCATCTGTCGGAGCAGAAATCAACGTGATCTGCCTGGTTTTACTGCTTTCACTCGCTTCCACTTTCATATATTTGAGTGCAACTTCATTGATTTCCGAAAGAAATCCCGAAAATTCCAAGATAAATATCAATATCGCAAAGCATAAAAGAACCTATAGTAATAGTAAAATATTGTCAAACAGGCTCATAATACTATCAGGGTATGTACATTTTCCACCCTGACGCTATTATTCTTCATCTCCCCAATAATCTATTGACTCCTGTGTTCTTGTTGAGATTCCAAATAACTTATACATAAAGTCTTCTCTTTCATCAAACATTTCAACAATGATAATTTTTTCAGATTCAATTCTATAAAAGACATAATTATGATTTATATACAAATAACGATAATCACATTCTATATTATACATTGAAGATACAGCAATTCCTTTTTTCTCAAACTTCTCAAGATCTCTTACCGCATCTGTTATCTTTTTCACCGATTTTCTGGAAACTTCTGTCCCAAAATCCTGTCTCAAATCAGCTTTTAACCGATTCAATTTTTCCCTTACAATCTGTGAATATTCTATTTTTTTCAATACAGTTATACCCCCAATTCTGCCTCCAGATCATCTGCTGAAATTGTTCCTTCTTCCCGAATAGACACTTCTGCTTCATTCAATTTGTTCATCAATGTATAAAGTGCTTTCTGCTTATCTAATTCATCAAGCTCTTTCATATCAATGATTGCACACTGACCATGTCCGTTTCTTGTGAGATAAACTCTATTACCATATGTGACCTCATTAATTACTGTTGTATAATTTCTTAAATCCGAAATAGGTTTAATATTTGGCATACTTATTCCTCCTCAAAAATCACTAAATATTTTCTTTTTCATATTATACCCTTTCGCAG
>CAVAVU010000083.1:0-22068 GCA_963592205.1 bacterium | reverse complement strand
AGGGTTTAAAACATAAACCGAAACCGCTACAACGCTTGTATTTAAAGGCTTTGTAGCGGTTTTGTTATTTTTCAACTGTCAAAAACAGGATTATACGTGCTTCTCTGACACAATGCAACCATTACATCATGCTAATTGTATACTCACATCTACTCTTCAAGCAGAAACTGACTCATCGCATAATTACTGAGATCAATCCCCCGGTCTGTCAGCCGGATCCGCTCTCCGTCTCTGACCAACAGCCCTTCTATTATCAGTTCTTCTATCTTGTCCTGATAGATTTCATCCATTGTCACTCTGAACGACTTGTAGAAATCATGTTCCGACACACCATTGATCTTGCGCAATCCCAGAAACATGAATTCTTCCATCTCATCTTTCATGCGAAGTCTCGTGAAGTCTTCCCGTTCTTCAAGCACCAGTCCCGTACTCGGTCCGATATGATCCGGCTCCTTCCAGCGGATATGATCCATCAGTGACGACGCACCTGCGCCAAGCCCCAGATACTCTTTCCTGTCCCAGTATCCCAGATTATGCCTGCATTCATAACCATCTTTCGCATAATTGGAGATCTCATAACGATGATAACCATAGTCTTCCAGAATCTCTCTGGTGCGCACATACATCTGCCGTTCGGTATCTTCATCCGGCAATTCCTCTGCATGTCTGCCTTCCCCATACCGCTCGTAAAACGGTGTACCTTCCTCAATGATCAGACTGTATGCGGAAATGTGTTCTGGTTCAAGCTCTGCGACCTTCCGAAGCGTATCTTCGTAACTCTCCAGTGTCTGACCCGGAATTGCTGACATGAGATCCACATTGATATTGGTAAATCCAGCCTCTCTCGCCCACTGATACACCTGTCTGAAATCTTCGTAGGTGTGGATTCGTCCCAGACGCTTCAATTCTCCATTATCTGCAGACTGAAGTCCCATGCTCAGTCGGTTGATGCCCAGCTTATGATACACAGGAAGCTTATCCTTCACATCGGTACCCGGATTCATTTCCAGCGTGATCTCTGCATCTTCCCGGATCGGGAAGTTCTCACGGACTGCCTCAAAAATCTGCGTGATCTGCTCTTCTGTCAGTATAGACGGCGTTCCTCCGCCCACAAATATACTGACAATCTCATATCCATAGTTGTGTACCACATCGGACCAGTAACGGATCCTGCGGCATAAACGTTCGACATAGATCTGCCGTTGTTCTTCCCCTGAAGGTGCCGACAGAAAATCACAGTACCTGCATTTGCTTACGCAAAATGGAATATGCAGATATAATTCTAATTCTTTTTTCATTAATTCTCATCCAGCTTCAATACACTCATAAATGCTTCCTGCGGGATCTCTACATTGCCCACCTGACGCATACGCTTCTTACCTTCCTTCTGCTTCTCCAGCAGCTTACGCTTACGGGAAATATCACCGCCATAACATTTGGCAAGTACGTCCTTACGCATCGCTTTGACCGTCTCTCTGGCAATGATCTTACTTCCCACTGCTGCCTGGATCGGAATCTCAAAGAGATGTCTCGGAATCTCCTCTTTCAGCTTCTCACACATCTTTCTGCCACGCTCATAAGCACTGCCCTCGAATACGATAAATGACAATGCATCCACTGCTTCTTTGTTGATCAGAATATCCAGCTTCACAAGGTTAGACTGCTGATAGCCAAGCATCTCATAATCGAACGATGCATAACCTCTGGAACGGGATTTCAGCGCATCAAAGAAATCGTAAATAATCTCATTCAGCGGCAGGTGATAATGAAGCACAGCTCTGGTCTCTTCGATATATTCCATACCCTGATAGATACCACGGCGCTCCTGACACAGATCCATGATCGTTCCGATATATTCTGACGTCACCATGATCTCTGCTTTTACCATTGGCTCTTCCATGTATTCAATCTCAGACGGATCCGGCAGGTTCGACGGATTGGTCAGATCCATGACCTCGCCATTGGTCTTATGCACCTTGTAAATAACGCCCGGTGCCGTCGTTACCAGATCCAGATTATATTCTCTCTCCAGACGCTCCTGAATGATCTCCAGATGCAGAAGTCCAAGGAATCCGCAGCGGAATCCAAATCCCAATGCGATCGATGTCTCCGGCTCAAATTGCAGAGATGCATCATTTAACTGTAACTTCTCCAATGCATCACGAAGATCCGGATACTTAGCTCCATCTGCCGGATAAAGTCCGCAGTATACCATCGGATTCACCTTCTTATATCCCGGCAATGGCTCTGCACAAGGATTCTGCGCATTCGTGATCGTATCACCCACACGGGTGTCCTTTACATTCTTCAGACTGGCAGTCACGTATCCTACCATACCCGCACTCAGTTCGTCACATGGAATAAACTGTCCCGCTCCGAAATAGCCCACCTCGACAACCTCTGCTTCTGCTCCGGTCGCCATCATACGGATCGGTGTCCCCTTCTTTATCGTACCTTCCATCAGACGGCAGAATACAATTACCCCTTTGTAAGCATCATATAACGAGTCAAAGATCAGTGCCTGCAGCGGTGCTTTCGGATCTCCACCCGGAGCCGGAATCTTCTCTACGATCTGCTCCAGCACTTCTTCTACATTCAATCCGGTCTTGGCAGAAATGCGCGGTGCATCTTCTGCTTCGATACCAATCACATCCTCGATCTCCTCAATCACTCGCTCCGGCTCTGCACTCGGAAGATCAATCTTATTAATTACAGGCATCACATCCAGATCATGATCCAATGCCAGATATACATTGGCAAGCGTCTGCGCTTCCACGCCCTGTGCCGCATCTACAACAAGGATCGCGCCGTCACAGGCCGCCAGGCTTCTGGATACCTCATAGTTAAAGTCTACGTGTCCCGGGGTATCGATCAGATTAAAGATATACTCTTCTCCATCCTTCGCCTTATACACCGTACGCACTGCCTGCGACTTGATTGTGATACCACGTTCTCGCTCAAGATCCATATTATCCAGTACCTGCGCCTGCATCTCTCTGCTGGTCAAGAGTCCCGTCATCTCAATGATACGGTCTGCCAGGGTAGATTTCCCGTGGTCAATATGCGCTATAATACAAAAGTTACGAATTTTACTCTGGTCTGTTCCTGCCATGTTCTTCTTATCTTCCTTCCATCTTCTTCTAAATTCTTCTGCTCTATCTTCGTCAGTCTGCGTCTAAGCTCTCTGTTGTCCGCCGGTCTGCGGAGACAGTATAAATAATTCCACACAGGTCGTATCCTTCATCCGTCCTGTCTTAACATCTGTTTCCAATTCTACGCCAAGCTCCAGAATATCCTTTAACTGAGCCGGGCTGAAGCTCCGGCACTGCCGCATGCATTTGCCCGCGACAAATGGATGAAGTCCCGCTTCAGACGCAATCTGCTTCTGTGCCATCCCCCGCCGCATCAGCGACTGCACCACCAGAAGCGACCGGAACTGCTTGGTCAGCATATACAAGATCCTCATCGGCGGTTCCTTCAGTGCCAACAGATCATAGTAATAATCCAGCGCCTTCTTCCTGTCACCGACCGCTACTGCATCTACCATCTCGAAAATGTGTCCTTCGATCTGCGCGGTGCACACCGCATCCACATCTTTGTCCGTAATCTCACTCTGATCGATCGTATAAGTGAAAAGCTTCTCCATCTCGGTCTCGAGATTCTTCATATCCGTGCCTGTCCGGTCCAGAATATGCCGGATCGTAGATTCCCTGATCTGCTTACCTTCCTTGCGAATCAGCCCCATCAGCCAGATCGTCAGCGTCTTCTCATCCTGACGCGCCATCTCTACCACGCGCCCTTTATCCTTCACTGCCTTGTATAACTTGTTCCGCTTGTCGATCTCATTCTCCACGAACAGAAAACAGGTCGTCTCCGGCAGATTCTTCATATAATCCGCAAGCTCCGCTGCACTGCTCTTAAACAAACCGGAGTCTTCGATCACAATCAGTCTGCGTTCTGCAAAAAATGGCATCGTCTCGGCCAGATCAATGATCTCTCCGACAGGAATCCCCTTACCCTCATAATGGGCATAATTCACAGTATCGACCTCCGGCAGCATCGCTTTCACCAGACGGTCTCTGTACTGCTTCTTCAGGTAATCCTCTTCGCCGTACAGCAGATATATATTCTTAAATTGTCCCTGCTTAATATCTTCATTCAAACTTTTCATAGAACCTATTATACTGGATAATCCGCAAATTTGCCACCTCTTTTCCAGTCTGCCGGAGAGTAATCGCACCACATTCCGCTGTATTCAGAATACTGCATCCCGACATCTCTAACCGTTCCAGCGTCTCCGCATGCGGATGCCCATACCGATTCTCTCTTCCGGCTGAGATAATGGCAAGTTCAGGTTCCACTTTCTCAAGAAATACTTCTGAGGTAGAATTTTTCGACCCATGATGAGCCACTTTTAATATTGTACAATTTTCGGTCATATCCTCCGTCAGCATCTCTTCTCCTGTCCCTTCCACATCTCCGGTAAACAGTACCTTCAAGTCTCCATACTTTAATTCCAGCACCATAGAAGCTGCATTACCAGATAATCCACGATCCCACTCTGCATCTTCAGATGCGCCGCTTCCGGATGTTCCTCTGCCAGTTTCATCAAGTTCCTTTGCATCCGGTTCCAGGCAGGTAAGCGTTACATCCTTCCATGGAATCTCCTGACCTTTCTGTATTGTTACAACGCGGATTCCATTGGATATCGCCAGTTCACAGAGCTGTTCCAGCTTGTCATCCCACAGCTTCTGATCCGGCAGTACCATACAGCCAATGGTCACACCTTCCTGCTGCCGTTCCATCAGTTCTTCCAGACCATTGATATGATCCATATCTCCGTGACTGACAAACACATAATCAAGCTGCCCCACGCCCCTGCATTTGAGAAAAGGTTCAATCTGATACCGTCCCACTTTCTTCGTATCACTGCTGCCGCCATCAATCAGACAGGTATGTCCATCTTCCGTCCGCACAAACGCGCAGTCTCCCTGTCCCACATCCAGAAATGTAATCTCCAGCCCCCTGTGGCGGAACGCAGGACAATTCATCACCAATGCAAAAATGCCTGTTGACAGTAAAACAAGCCGCAAGACTGTTCCCAGCATAAAGCGCACATTCTTTACTTCTTCGCACACTTCTTTCTGCTTGCGATACCAGAACACAACTATTGCTAATATTGCATAATATAGAATAATTCCTGCTAACCCCGGTCTCCCTGTAGTCAGCCTTCTTACCGGAAACCGCTCTATGGTTTTGCACAATATTTCAAAAAAATCCAAGATATATCCACATCCATGCAGCATACCAATCCCTGCCGGACGCAGGATCATAAGTCCAAGACTTCCCAGAAAGCCCAATAATAATACCAGACTCATAAGAGGAATCACGATCAGATTCAGTAACACCGACCATGACGGCAGTTCATAGTAATGATACAGAATCACCGGAACTGTAATCAGTTCAATACTGAGACTTACCTGCAGGCTCTCCGCCAGTTTTCCCAACGCATTCTTCTCTGACATAATCATCGGATACAGAAACAGCACAGCCCCTACTGCACCGAATGATAACTGAAAACCAGCGTCAAAGAAAGCCAACGGCCTCCACCAGATTACTCCTGCCATCGCAAGTGTGTACGCTGTCAACCTGTCATTCACCCTGCCTGTCATGTCGGCTCCCACCTGCATCCAGAACATGATCGCTGCCCGGACTGCCGATACCGTACAGCCGATCATAGCAATATAAAGCAGCAGAAACGTAATCCCAGCCAGACCTCCTGCCAGATATGAACCGCTTATTCTGCGCACAAAACGGTAAAATCCAACTCCGACAAAAGACAGATGGAGTCCGGAGATTGCCAGAATATGGGCAATTCCATTTAACTGGTACCGTTCTTTTACCTCCACATCCATCTGCCTCTTATCACCCAGCATCATCGCATTGAGTATCCCGCCTTTTCTCTCCCCGAGAACGGAAAGAACTGCTGATGTCCAGCGCTTTCTCAACAGCCGCAGCCTTTCCCTGACCGGATAAACTTCCGCATCTGTAAGCTCTACCTCTTCCGTCCAGATACACGCGGCGATTTTCTGTGTCCGGTAATACTTCTTTCTGGAAAAAGCGCCGGGATTCCTCTCATTCTCAAAGAATTCCAGAGATCCGGACGCCTTTATCTGATTTCCAAGTGCAAATGTCTTTTCCCCTTTGACATATACAATAAAATATGATTCTTCTACGCTCTGCCTGCCGTCACAGATCTCCGCTTTTTTCAGATATACAGTCTGGCATTCTTCTGCCTCATCAATGCGGAATACCTCACCCGATACTGTCACATCTGCGCCCGCTTCCAGTGCATCCACCGGAAAATGAACGAACCTTCCCGTTCCCGCTCTCATTTCCTGACATACCACGCCAAACATGATGAGCAGATACAGCATACACAGCACAAATAATTTTCTTTCTTTTATCTTTTTTATAATTTTATTTCTAATCTCTGCAATCAGTTCTCTTCTTTCTGCACAAAATCTTCACTGCGCAGATAGCCTACCTCATTGCCATGACGATCTTTCAGCACCTCGTCTGCCACATGAAACTGCACCCGTTCCACTCCGTCAATCTGTGTCACAGTCCGTACTACCGCTGCCTGCAACAGTGCCTCCGACGCTGCATCCAGGATTTCATAATCCTCACTGAAATACAGGTCAAGCCGACCTTCCTCAAGTCGTACATCCGTGATCATCACATCCGTCGGAATTGCAGGTACACATGCTACTGAATCCTTCGGACGCTGCATCTTCTTCAGCACTTCCTGCACCTGCTCTTCCGCCTGATCAGACTTCGGATTATAGCCTTCGGTATTCAGTGCTGTCTCTTCCGAATTAAGGTAATAGATCTCCATATCATAAGATTCCTCTTTATGGCATCCTGCAGTCAGCAGACAGCAGACAAGAAGCAGTATTATGATTCTTCCACTCTTTTTCATATCTGCCTCCTAACCTGCATAGTTGATCGGGATTCTCACCGAAAATGTCGTGCCCTCGCCCGGCTGGCTGAACACCTTAATCGCACCACGGTGCATAACCACTGCATTTCGCGCGATAGAAAGGCCCAGACCGGTACCGCCGATCTCTCTGGAATGTGACTTATCCACCCGGTAGAATCTCTCAAATATATGCTTCGTCTCTGCCTCCGGAATTCCGATACCGGAATCTGCCACCTCAATATACACAAATTTATGATCCGCATTTAAGGTTACATGCACCCAGCCATTTTCCCGGTTATACTTGATTGCATTCTCCACCAGATTAGAAATTGCAAGGGACAGCTTCACTTCGTCCACCTCTGCCGTAACCGGACGTACGCTTTCATATACGACTTCTATATTTGCTTCTGATGCCAGCGGCTGCAGCCGTTTCAGTATCTTCTCGATCAGTTCATTGATATTCTCTGACCGAATATTCATAGTCGCTGCCGTCTTGTCCATTTTCACCAGCGACAGCAGATCATTAATGATCTTATTCTCGCGTTCAATCTCTTCTGACAGATCTCCCATGAATTCACGGTACAATTCCACAGGAACTTCCTCCTGTGACAACAGGGAATCGGATAACACCTTCATAGATGTCAGCGGCGTCTTCAGTTCGTGTGACACATTGGACACAAATTCCTGACGGGAATCATCCAGTTTCTTCAGTCTTCCAAGCATCTGGTTAAATGCATCCGAAATCAGGGTCGTCTCTTTATACGTATACACATGGAGATAATCCGCATCGTATCCATCCTGCAGATCTCCAATGGATCTGGTAATCCTTGCAAACGGACGCACCATGATCGTTCCCAGGAAAATTGCTACGATCACTACGATCAGAATAATCGCAAGTTCCGCAATGTTCGCTTTTTTTGCCAGCAGTGCTTTGGTTGCGGCTATGGTATCCGTTGATACACTGACCAGTACTACACCTGTGGTCTCACTGTCTTCAGACACTCTGACCGGTGCAGTCACTTCAATAAAACGATGATCTCTGTCATAACAAAATGCCTTATCCCCACGGAAACATTTCACCACCGACTCTGCCACAAGTTTCCGTCCCACATCCTTATCGTCTGTGTCCGCCACGATACAAAAATCACTGTCGATGACCATAATACGTCCGTGATATACATTTGCAAGCTGCGTAAGCTCTGACTGAATAATATCTGAAATACCATTGTCCTGATAATTAGAATTGCTAAGCTGATCGCACAGAATCGTGCACTGATCCTGAATCTCGGCAGTGCGCACTTCGACTGCCCTGGTCTCATAGCTTTCAAGAACCAGGCTCTTAAGCACCAGGCACGGAATGATGCCCACAAGCATCAGAAGCACCGTGATGTGCAGGCGCAGGCTCTTGAATACTCTGATCCTGATATAACGTTTAAGCCTTGAAATAATAACCAACTCCCCACTTTGTATACACATACTTCGGATCACTTGGATGTGCCTCGATCTTCTCTCTCAGTCTCCGGATATGTACATCCACAGTTCTTGCATCTCCCGGATACTCATAACCCCAGACCATGTTGAGCAGATTCTCTCTGCTGTATACTTTGTTCGGATTCTTTGCCAGAAGTTCCAACAGATCAAATTCCTTGGCAGTCAGATTCACTTCCCGGTCAGCAATAAACACTCTCCTGCTCTCACAGTCAATCTTCATATCACGTTTAATCAACAGCTTCTCGTCTGCCGAAGCATCCTTTCGTCCGATTCTCCGCAGAATTGCCTTGATCCTTGCCTTCACTTCCAGAATATTAAACGGCTTGGTAATATAATCATCTGCGCCGTAATCTAATCCCAGGATCTTATCCATGTCATCCCCTTTGGCTGTCAGCATAATAATCGGCACGTCAGAAAATTCCCGAATCTGTCTGCATACCTCAAATCCATCAAGCTTCGGAAGCATAATATCCAGCAAAATCATATCATACGTATTCTCTCTGGCAAGCTGCAGTGCCTCTTCACCGTCATATGCACAATCTACCTTCATATCATCCTGCTCCAGACTGAAGCGGATTCCTTTTACGATCAGCTTCTCATCGTCTACAACCAGCACTCTTTTATTCATCATGTTACTCTCACCCTCTATATCACAATACTGTCTTTGATCTTATTATAAGTTCCTTCTTTAATCCCTTCCACCTGCATCAGTTCATCCACAGATTGAAAGCCTCCATTAGATTCCCGATATCGGATAATGGCGTCTGCTCTCTTCTCTCCGATCCCGGTCAGCGTCATAAGTTCTTCTCTGGATGCCGAATTCAGATGCACCTTTCCATCGGTTCCCTCTGCCGATGACGCATCCTGCATCTGCCCGGTCTGCTGTCCGTCCTGCATCATGTCTGCTTCTTCTTTCGACGGTACATAGATCTTCTGTCCGTCCTCTGCAATCTCTGCCTGATTCACCCAGTCCTCAGACGCTGTGTCAAGCATCCCGCCGGCTGCATTGATTACCTGGCAGATCCTGCTTCCTTCCGGGAGTTCATAGACTCCGGGACTTGCCACCTGCCCGCATACAAACACATAGATCACGCCTTCGTTTACTGCTTTCTGCACAGATTCTGTATCTGCCGTCTGCTCTGTGTCATCTTCCTCACCGTTTGTCTTATCCGGTGAATCTGAAGACTCACTGTTCTCACTCTGCTGCACTTCCTCCAACGTATCTGCATGCTTCTCTCTGCTGCATCCTGGTATCACTGCAAGCAGAATACTGATCATTATGACTACTGATATTCTTTTCTTCCTGTCCCGCATATTCGCTCCTTTACAGCTGTCGACACTGTAAATACCCTCTTCCTATGCTCAGGTAAGAATATTCTACTATTTCCACTGGAAAATTGCAACTCCAATCAGCGCCAGTACCATCCCGCCTACCTTCCTCCATTCTAACGGTTCTTTCTCTACTCCGAAGAGTCCGAGCAGTTCAATTACGTAAGCCACAATCAGCTGTGACATAACGATCAGAAGCACTGCTTTCGCAGGTCCCAGCTGATCCATACTCTTAATCACGGTCCAGGTAATCCCTGCGCCGATCACTCCGCCAAGCAGCATATATTTCGGTTCCACTTCTGCAATCGTACGGATCTCATCCCGTCCTGCAATCAGCCATGCGACAGCACATACAAGAAAAGCACTGAACTGTACCCATCCGTTACTCACCCACATACCTGTCGTTTTCGTCACCTGCGTATTAAATACCCCCTGAATACTCATCAGCGCTCCTGAAAGAAGCGCAATCAAAAAACCAATCATAGATCTACCTCCTGTTATCTTACAGTTAGTATATCCACTGATTGGTTTTTTAGACGATTCTATTGGTTAGAATACATTTCATCGCCATCTTTCAGGATAGCGGTTCCGATTCCTTTGTTCGTAAAGATCTCCAGCAGCAGGCAGTGTGGAATTCTTCCGTCCAGAATATGAACTCTGGATACGCCATTCTCGATAGCATCGATACAGTTATTCAGCTTCGGCAGCATACCGCCTCCGATATAACCTTTCTCTATAAATTCCTTCGCCTCTGAGATCTGCAGTTCTGAGATCAGTGTAGATGGATCGTTCGGATCTTTGTATACGCCCTCAATATCCGTCAGGAACGCAAGCTTCTCAGCGTTCATCGCACGGGCAATCGCACAGGCTGCATCATCTGCATTGATATTGTAAGTATGGAAACTGTCATCCAGACCGATCGGGCATACGATTGGGAGGAAATCTTTGTCCAGCAGATCCCACAGGATATCTGCATTAACCTTCTGTACCTCTCCTACGTATCCGATATCCTCGCCATTGGAATATTTTTTCGTAACATTCAGAAGTCCACCGTCCTTGCCGCTAAGACCGATTGCACGTACACCAAGGCTCTCTACCATCTGTACCAGTTCTTTATTGACCTTGCCAAGTACCATCTCAGCCAGCTCCATGGTAGGCTCATCGGTAACACGAAGACCGTTAATGAATTTCGGCTCCATACCGACCTTGCTTACCCAGCGGCTGATTTCCTTGCCACCGCCGTGTACGATGATCGGTTTAAATCCGACCAGCTTCAGCAGTGTTACATCTTCGATAACTCGCTTTTTCAGATTCTCATCTACCATCGCACTTCCACCGTATTTTACTACGATGACCTTGCGGTTAAACTTCTGAATATAAGGCAGTGCTTCGATCAGCACTTCTGCTTTATCCAGATACTGTTTCATATTCTTATCCATGTTCCTGTCTCCTAACTTCTGTAATCCGCATTGATCTCAATATATCCATGTGTCAGGTCACAACCCCACGCTGTTGCCTCGGCATCTCCTATTTTCACATCAGCAATTGCTGTTACTTCAGGCTGTGAAAGGATCTCGGTTGCTTTTTCCTCACTGAAATCAAGTGCCACACCGTCTTCTGCGATCTGGATCTTACCTGCTTTGCTCTCAAAGAACAGATCTACCTTCTCCGGATCAAACTGTGCTCCTGAATAACCCATTGCACATACGATTCTTCCCCAGTTGGCATCGTGACCTGCGATTGCTGTCTTGGTAAGGTTCGAGCATGCGATTGACTTGGCAAGCACTTTGGCTGCTTCCACATTCTCAGCGCCCTTTACTTTTACTTCAAAGAGTGCAGTCGCGCCTTCACCGTCTCCCGCAATCTGTTTTGCAAGGTACTCATTGATTACATGAAGCGCTTCCTTAAATGTCTGATAATCCTCTGTACCATATTCAATCACAGGGTTCTCAGCCATACCATTTGCCAGCACAAGTGCCGTATCGTTGGTTGATGTATCTCCGTCTACAGAGATCATATTATAAGTATCTACCACATCTTCGCTCAGTGCTTTCTGCAGTGCTTCCTTCGTAATCACTGCATCTGTCGTGACAAATGCAAGCATGGTACACATATTTGGATGGATCATGCCGGAACCTTTTGCCATACCTCCGATAGTTACGGTCTTGCCACCCACCTGAATGGTCACTGCCAGTTCTTTCTCATGGGTATCTGTTGTCATGATCGCTTTGGCAGCCTCTGTACCATTCTCAATGCTGTCATTCTTCTTGCCAGCCAGCACTTCGATACCTGCTGTCAGTCTGTCAATCGGCATCTGCTTGCCGATAACTCCGGTAGAACCGATCAGTACGCCTTCTGCATCTACGGACAGATATTTTGCTGCCGCTTCTGCTGTGTCCTTACAGTATCCAAATCCTTCCGCTCCGGTACATGCATTGGCAATACCTGAATTCACGATCACTGCCTGTGCTTTCTTACCGCTGTCTACAACCTGACGGTCCCATTTCACGGGTGCTGCTTTTACCACATTGGTAGTAAATGTTCCTGCCGCCTCGCATGGTACCTGGCTGTAGATCAGTGCCATATCTGTTCTGTCTTTATACTTAATACCTGCTGCTGTACTTGCTGCTTCAAATCCTTTTGCTGCGGTAACTCCGCCTTTGATCTTCTCCATGTTCCTTCCACCTTTCTACTGTCTACGTTGATCTGCTTTCCGCTCCTTTATGCGCCTTCATTAAATGCTGTAATATTCTCTGCATTCAATGTAAAATCATAATAATTCAGATCCAGCCTTCTGGTCCATCCGATCGTGTTCCAGAATGCATTACCTCCATCGTTACTGGTAAATGCGATCAGACATACTTTATTGATATACTCTGCTTTCAGTGCTTCCATGGAAGCAACTACCATCGCCTTGCCGATTCCGTGTCTACGGTAATTCTCATCCACACACACATGGTAGAAGCAGCCGCGTCTTCCGTCATGTCCGCAGAGAATACTTCCGACAATCCTGCCGTCCTTCTCAGCAACCACGCTGGTTGTAGGATTCCGCTTCAGAAATCGTTCTACACCTTCTCTGGAATCATCAATACTACGGATACCAAAGCCGCGTATCTTCTTCCACAGTGCATATACTTCATCATAATCTTCAATAGTCATTACCCTTATCATCATTCTTCTCCATTCTGTCCTGTGTTCAGATATGTACTCTGTGTCCGCTGAATACTACGGGAACATTGGCACAAGGTTCAGTCCCTCTGCCTCATCCAGTCCAAACATCAGGTTCATGTTCTGAACAGCCTGTCCTGCTGCTCCTTTCACCAGATTATCGATGGCTCCCATCATGATAATACGATTGGTACGCGGATCAATCTTGAAATTAATATCCACGTAATTGCTGCCCTCTACCCATTTGGTCTCCGGCAGTTCATTTTCCTTCAGTACACGGACAAACTTCTCATCTGCATAATATTTATCATAAATTGCTTTTACTTCTTCATAAGTAACATCTTTTTTCAGAGATGCATATTCCGTAGCCAGAATACCTCGGTTCATCGGCACCAGATGCGGCGTGAAGTTGATCACTACCTTTTCACCGGATGCATAGCCAAGCTGCTCTTCAATCTCCGGTGTATGTCTGTGTGTTGCCACACCGTAAGGCTTCATATTCTCATTAACTTCACAGAACAGATTTGGAAGCTTCGCTCCCCTTCCTGCTCCGGAAGTACCTGACTTGGCATCTACGATCAGTGTACTCATATCAATAATGCCTTCCTTTGCCAACGGATATGCTGTCAAAATAGAGCAGGTCGTATAGCATCCCGGATTGGCTACCAGTCTTGCTCCCTTCACCTTGTCTCTGTTGATCTCACACAGTCCATAGACTGCTTCGTCGATAAACTGCGGACTCTTATGCTCAATACCATACCATTTCTCATAGACAGATACATCCTTAATACGGAAGTCCGCACTCAAGTCGATGATCTTTGTCTTCGATAATATATCTTCATTCACCAGAGAGGCACACAGTCCCTGCGGTGTCGCCGTAAAGATTACATCTGCCTGTCTGGCAAGTTCATCCATATTATCATCCATGCAGGATGCATCCACGATCTGGAACATATTACGGTATACATCCGCATACTGTTTGTCCACATAGCTTCTTGAACCATACCACACAATCTCTGCTTCTTTATGTCCTGTAAGTATTCTTACAAGCTCTGCTCCGGCATATCCGGTAGAACCTATAATTCCAACTTTAATCATATTCATAACCTCTCTTTCGCAAAATCGCTGTTTCAGTACATAGTTTAGCCTACTATTTGTCCTCTGTAAATACTTTGACCCCGATTTTTATATTTTTTATGCATATTAATTCATTTTTTATGCATATTATTCATTTCTATTTACAGTATTTATCTTGCATATTTATAAATTTTAGTGTATAGTTGGTGTTGGCATTTGATAAATCAAATATAACTGTTCTGAATAACCTATAGATATACAGTATATTCGGTTATGAACAGTTCAGTTTAAAAGTAAAACATATTCACAAATGGAGGGTATTTAATTATGAAAGAAAAAGTTGTTCTTGCATATTCAGGCGGACTTGATACAACAGCGATCATTCCGTGGCTGAAGGAAACATTTGATTACGATGTTGTCTGCTGTTGTATCGACTGTGGACAGGCAGAGGAGCTGGACGGACTGGAAGAACGCGCAAAATTGTCCGGTGCTTCCAAGTTATATATTGAAGATATCGTAGATGACTTCTGCGACAACTATATTGTACCATGTGTACAGGCACACGCTGTATATGAGAACAAATATCTGTTAGGTACATCTATGGCTCGTCCGGCTATCGCTAAGAAGCTGGTAGAGATTGCAAGAAAAGAAGGCGCTGTTGCGATCTGCCACGGTGCTACCGGTAAAGGAAACGACCAGATCCGTTTCGAGCTTGGTATCAAAGCTCTGGCTCCGGACATCAAGATCATTGCTCCTTGGAGAATGACGGATGTATGGACCATGCAGTCTCGTGAAGATGAGATCGAATACTGTAAAGCACACGGCATCGACCTTCCATTCGATGCAAGCCACAGCTACAGCCGTGACCGTAACATCTGGCACATCAGCCACGAAGGTCTGGAGCTGGAAGATCCGGCTAATGAGCCTAACTATGATCACCTGCTGGTACTTGGTGTTACACCAGAAAAGGCACCAGATGAGCCGGAATACGTTACTATGACATTTGAAAAAGGTGTACCGAAGAGCGTTAACGGCGTAGAGATGAAGGTATCTGACATCATCCGCAAGCTGAACGAGCTTGGTGGTAAGCATGGTATCGGTATCATTGATATCGTTGAGAACCGTGTTGTAGGTATGAAGTCCCGTGGAGTATACGAGACACCTGGCGGAACTATCTTGTACGAAGCACATCAGCAGCTGGAAGAGCTGGTATTAGACCGTGCAACATATGAAGTAAAAGAAGAGATGGGCAACAAGCTGTCTCAGGTCGTATATGAAGGAAAATGGTTCACACCACTGCGTGAAGCAATCCAGGCATTCATCGAAAGCACACAGGAGTATGTCACAGGTGAAGTGAAATTCAAACTGTACAAAGGTAACATTACCAAAGCCGGAACTACTTCTCCATATTCACTGTACAGCGAGTCTCTGGCAAGCTTCACAACCGGTGATCTGTATGACCACCACGACGCTGACGGATTCATCAATCTGTTCGGTCTGCCGTTAAAGGTTCGTGCTATGAAGATGCAGGAAGTAAAGAATCACACCAACTAATCTTCATAACTCAACTTCATATTAATAATTATGATTTTATCAGGAGCGCTGCATAAGCAGTGCTCCTTTTGCATAGGATAAATTACATCGCATGCAATTCATATTTTCCAGAATTCTTCGCGCAAAGGAGCATCTATGAAACCTGTCATCGGTATTGCAGTCTGCGGATTCTCAGGTAATCCAGACAGCCAGCGTCAGTTTGTACCCGAATCTTACATCCATGCCATCGAAGCTTCCGATGGCATCCCGATTCTTCTTCCCATTACCGATATCTGTCCGTCTGTGGACGAACTTACTTTCTGTGATGGCTTCCTGTTCTGTGGCGGTGATGATATTACCCCTGCCCTTCTTGGCGAAAATCCAACTCCCGGCATTGGTGCGACGGATCTCGCTGCTGACATTTTTCATCTGACGTTGATTCGTTCTGTTCTTTCCCATAGCAAACCTCTTCTGACCATCTGCCGTGGTATGCAGGTCTTAAACGCTGCACTTGGTGGGAGCATTTATCAGGACATCTCTTTTGCCCCGGAACATTGTATCGGTCATTTTCAGCAGACACTCCGCCGAAGTGATCCCTCTCATAAAGTAACATTTACAGAACACAGTATCCTGTACAGTCTCTTTGGTTCTTATACATTTACCAATTCCTATCACCATCAGATCATCCGTACAGCTGCGCCACACCTGATCCCGACTGCCTTTACCGATGACGGTGTGATCGAAGCATTGGAATCGGATACCCATACATTTGCCCTGGGTGTCCAGTGGCATCCGGAATGCATGTACGATACCCATCCCTCTATGCGTGCTTTATTTGATCTTTTCATCGCAAAATCCCGCAAAAATGAATAAAACCATCACTTACATTTCACATATATTCATTTTTATTGCCAAAATCGAAGTTTTTACAATTTATTTTGCAAGAAACGATTGACGATTTTTCAATTTATGGTAAAATTATACACGTTGATGTTATCACATAAGTATATAAGTAATTGGAGGATGTGTAGAAGTGACTGCATATAAGGATTTATCAAAGGAAGAATTATTAAGCTTAAAGAGCAATCTGGAGAAAGAATTCAAGAAGGTAAAAGCAAAAGACATCAAGCTGGATATGTCCCGCGGTAAGCCGTCTACTGAACAGCTGAATCTGTCTATGGGTATGATGGATGTACTTACAAGTGACTCAGACCTTGTATGTGAGGAAGGTGTTGACTGCCGTAACTACGGTGTACTGGATGGAATCAAGGAAGCCAAACAGCTTCTTGCAGATATGATGGAAGTTCCAAAGGACAACATTATCATCTTCGGTAATTCCAGTCTGAATGTTATGTATGACACTATTGCACGTTCTATGACACACGGTGTTATGGGAAGCACTCCATGGTGCAAACTGGACAAGGTAAAATTCTTATGTCCGGTACCTGGATATGACCGTCACTTTGCCATTACCGAATACTTTGGAATAGAAATGATCAATATCCCGATGACTCCAACCGGTCCGGATATGGATCTTGTAGAAAAATACGTGAATAATGATCCTGCTGTAAAGGGTATCTGGTGTGTACCAAAATACTCTAATCCGCAGGGAATCACATACTCGGACGAGACGGTTCACCGTTTTGCCAAACTGAATCCGGCAGCCGAGGACTTCCGTATCTTCTGGGACAATGCATACGGCATCCATCACCTGTATGAGGACAAGCAGGATTATCTGATTGAGATCCTGATGGAATGTAAGAAAGAAGGACATCCTGATATGGTATACAAGTTCGCTTCTACTTCCAAGATCAGCTTCCCAGGTTCTGGTATCGGTGCAATTGCCGCATCAGATGCCAACCTTGCAGACATCCGCAAGCAGATGAAGATCCAGACCATTGGACATGATAAAGTAAATCAGCTGCGCCACGCAAGATTCTTCGGAGATATCCACGGCATGGTTGAGCATATGAAGAAACATGCAGACATCATGCGTCCGAAGTTTGATGCTGTGCTTGATACTCTGGAAACAGAACTTGGCGGACTGGAGATTGGTTCCTGGATCGCGCCACGCGGAGGATACTTCATTTCCTTTGACTCTATGGACGGATGTGCAAAGGCTATCGTAGCCAAAGCAAAAGAAGCAGGACTTGTAATGACCGGCGCAGGCGCTACCTTCCCATACGGCAAGGATCCAAAAGATTCCAATATCCGTATCGCACCTTCTTATCCGACACTGGAAGAGATCAAAGAAGCGGCTAAAATCTTCGTGCTCAGTGTGAAACTGGTAAGTATTGACAAGTTACTTGAAAATAAGTAACTATTCAGAACCCCTTAGCACAAGAAAGGCTTTTATGTCACGAATGCATGAGTGGGTTCTGAACAGTTACGCAAATAAACCCTAACCTAAAAGTATGGAAAGACAGCAGATCATAATGGTCTGCTGTTTTTCTGCGTAATCATCTCATTTCACGATATTATACAGACAGTCGTGCAAATCTATGGTACACTAATAGAAGATTATTTTTAGATAACGAGGTAAACATACGATGAAAGTTAGCGAAATGCTCAGACAGGAACAGGCCACATTATCCTTCGAGGTCTTTCCTCCAAAAAAAGATACTGATTTTGCCAATGTAGAAGCTGCCACCCTCGGCATTGCCAAACTGCAGCCAAGCTACATGAGCGTTACTTACGGCGCCGGCGGAAGCACCAAAGGCAATACGATCCAGCTTGCAAGCGAGATCCAGCAGAAATACAACGTACCTGCCATCTCACATCTTACCTGTGTATGCGCAAGTAAGGAAAGTATCAAAGCCGCACTGGATGAAATGAAATCCGCAGACATCGAGAACATCCTTGCCCTCAGAGGCGACCTGCCAAACAACTTCGAAGGCGAAGTCTTCACGGACTTCTCTCACGCTTCCGAACTGGCAGCATTTATCAAAGAATACGGTGATTTCTGTGTCGGTGGTGCCTGCTATCCGGAAGTACACCCGGATTCTCCAACCAAAGCCGACGATATCGATGGATTGAAGCGAAAAGTCGAAGCCGGATGCGAATATCTCACAACGCAGATGTTCTTCGACAACAATATCTTCTTCAACTTTATGTACCGCGTAAGAGAAGCCGGAATCACAGTTCCGATCATCCCAGGCATCATGCCGATCACCAGACGCGCACAAGTTAAGAATGCTGTGAAGCTTTCCGGCTGTAACGTACCGGAACGTTTCAAGAACATCGTAGACCGTTTCGGTGACAACGAAGCCGCCATGAAACAGGCCGGTATCGCCTATGCCACAGACCAGATCATCGACCTGCTGGCAAATGGAGTAAAACATATCCATGTATACTCTATGAATAAACCGGAGATTGCTGCAGGTATCCAGGCAAATCTGTCAGAGATACTGAAAGCGTAAGACCTATTACAACAATATATCAAAATCACAATACCCGGCAGATTTTTATCCACCGGGTATTTTCTTCTTATCTCTTTTTCAACATCTATCCAAGATACTTTTCCAGTAGCACAAGCTGCACATCCGGAATCCCGTTAAACACGGTCGGAACAATCCCTATCTCTTTATAACCCAGCTTCTTATACATTGCTCTGGCCGCTGCATTTCTCGCATTCGTATCAATTCGGAGCTCTCCGCATCCATGCTCTGTCGCATAATCCTCATAAAATGCAATAAACGCCTTGCCATATCCGTTTCCTGACGCTTTTGGAGAAATGACTAATGTATGAAGCACACTTACTTCTTCGTCCTTTACATCATGTTCCCATTCTCCTAACGCATACACGTCTACCTGTATCTGATTAATAATCCCTGCACCGACAATCTGTCCGTGATCTTCCTGTACAAACAGATCACCGCGTTCTAACGCTGCTTCTGCAGTCTCACGCACAGGATATACACCGCGAATCCAGCCGATGGTCTGTGCACCATTCTCTTCTGAGTCATGAATGTCATTATAAATCTGCTCTACCGCATCTATATCCTTTAATTCTGCCTTTCGTATGCTAGTCATCATAAACCTCTGTCTTTATCTTCTCAATCTCAGCATCTGTAACATCAAATACTTGTTTAATCTGATCTTCCGTAATCTGCGCTTTTAACATTTTTCGAATTGATTCTACAATTGTTGCTTTACGCGCTTCTTCTCGCACTTCATCACGCATCTTTTCCATTTCCTTGCACATAATCTCCACTCCATTCACATCTTCTTTGAAATAACGGACTCTGTCAGCTAATACTGCATTATACATATCATCTGCATCTGTACACCAGAAGTCATGCATTAGTCTGTAACTATTTTATATAGTCTATAGTTTTTAGTCAAATAGATTTTATAGAATAGATTTATGTTTTCTTTCAGTTATTTTCTCACATACTATCATAAAATCAACTCAGAATCAATAACGAATTAAGTAAATAATATTTTTATATTTCTGTTTATTATCTTGACATAGTTAACTTTAAGTAGTATACTCACCGTACCTTTTAAATAACTTTTACTACACAAACGAAGGAGGACGACTATGAATCACAAATCTATCAATTACGAATCCGAGCAGAATACGGAGCGCGCTAATGAAGTTCATGAAGCCATGCCTGCTTATGCCGTTCCACGAAAAAGACAGGGTGAATATACCTTAGAAGACTACTATGCTCTTCCAGACGATATCCGTGCCGAACTGATTGATGGGGAGCTGATTTTCCTGGAATCGCCCTCTTTTGTCCACCAAGAATTAATCGGCGAACTTCTTTTTGAAATCAAACTGTACATACGCGCCAATAACGGTCCTTGCAAGATTCTCCCATCACCGTTAGATGTACAGCTTGACTGTGATAACCGCACGATGCTCCAGCCTGACATTTCCGTCATCTGTCACCGTGACCGCATCGTGAAAAAAGGTATATACGGCGCACCTGATCTCTGCATTGAGATTGTCTCTCCATCCAGCCGTAAACGGGATTACGAAAAGAAACGCATGAAATACCAGAACGCCGGCGTGCGCGAATATTGGATCGTAGATCCTAAGACAGAATCTGTCCTGTGTTATTTCTTTGAAGAGAACAATGACCCACGCTCTTATACGTTCGATGATAAAATTCCAGTGCGGATCTATAACAATAACCTGATCATCAATTTTGCAGAAATTAAGGAGCGGCTTGTATAAATCGCTCCCCCATCAACTTTTTTCAATTATAAACGTTATATCTGTCCATTACTGACCTTCTTCATATGATGCATGTAGATTACAAATATCACACCACCTGTGAAGATCCATGACACTACATATACATCCATCAGCATTGCAAATGTATCATAACCAGCGATACACTGAGCAGATTAGAAATTGTCGTTGCAATGGCAACTCCTGCCACTCCAAGTCTAAAACAGATCACAAGCACCAAATTTAAAATGACATTGGTAATACCGGATGCCAGCAGATAATACATGGGTCTCTTGGTATCCCCATAACTCCTCAATATAGACGCACCGAAATTATAGCCCACAATAAATGGCATTCCAATAATCATAAACGCTAGTCCAATCATTCCCCCAAACGTCATAACAGTATGAACCGTACTGCTAATCTCATTTCTCCGGTTCTGTCCGATCCGATTAGCAAGTACTGCATTCGGTCCGACTGCAAGTCCCACGATCAAATTCACATAAATCCCTACGATTGCCACACAGTTTCCTACCGCTGGCATTCAGCATATCCATTTCTTTAGACTGTTTTATCTCTTTCGCACCCATTTTCTTATCCAACATTTCTCACTGCCCAGTCAGCAATCTTCTGTTCTGAAGCCCTTGCCTTTGCTCCCTGAACCGCAAGGCTTGTACCAAAAGAAGCTCCTTTACAAATCTTCTTAAGATCCTGCTCACTGCTTCCCAGACCACTGCCTTCATGTGTCATCAGATCCATACCTTCTTACCTGTAAAATCAAGCTTCTCAAGCTGTGTAAATACTGCCATCGGATAAGTACCGCACCAGCATGGTCCACATACGAATACATTGTCATATGCATCAATATCTTTTAAATACGCTTTCAGTTCCAGTCTGGCATCCTCCTGCCATTCCTGCTTTGCATCTTCTACACACGCACGATAAGTTACACCATACTCTCTCACAGTCTCAATCTCAAACAGATCACCACCAACTGCTTTCTGAATGTCTGACTGCCTTTATATACTCATACATTTTACGCGTCTGTGGCACTACGTGCAAAAAAATTATCAAGAAATTTTTGAAAAATCTCAAAAGTATTCAGACAGCTAAATTTGTAATTATTACATTTATAATTCGATAACTTGATCTGCATATTTCAAATATTTATAATCATGAGTAACACATACTATCGTCTTTCCTTGTTTATTAAGTTTTTCAAGTAATTTCATTATGCTTTTGCTTGTATCTGGATCTAAATTCCCGGTTGGTTCATCTGCCAAAATAATCTTATTAGGTTTAAGAA
>CAVAVU010000082.1:0-33580 GCA_963592205.1 bacterium | reverse complement strand
CAGTGCTCCAGCTGCAAGGAGATCCATTATCTTGCCTCTAAGGTGGATAGCGGTATCGGAATTGCAACCGTATATCGGATGGTGAATGAACTGGAAGATATCGGTGTGATCAGTCGTAAGATTGTGTATGACCGGGCAATGGCAGTATAGCAGTAAAACAAACATATAAGAACATACAAACGACAGAGGCACATGGGTGAAAAAGCTCATGTGCCTCTGTCGTTTTATAGTGCATAGGTATAAGAAAGGAGATTCGTGAGAATCTCCCATTACATTTGCTCTATAAAGTTACTGCCTAACCAAGAAGCTTTGCCATAATAGTGGCGTAGATTTCCTGGTTTTTTTTCTGCCAGTTATCGGTTACAGCCTGTGCCTCAGCTTCGGAAGGCACTGTGATCGTCAGATCGATCAACGGCAGTGCGTTCTCTGTTACCTGACAGTGTACCGAATATTCCTGATTCGTATTGCGGTAATAGTCTGCTTTGACAGAACTTTCATTCTTCAGGTCATATTTCTTTTCTTTCAGATATTCATTAACGTCTTTCTGAATATCCTGTGAAATGTTGTTTTTAAAAAAATCAATCGTAGAGGATCCGTCTTCTGTCAGATGATACAGGGTACGGTTATGTGTGGACTCGTCCCGGATCAGTCCGGCATCCATCAGTTCCGACAGAGCCTGTTGGAGCTTGAAGTAAGTGGTATAACCTTTGTCCAGCACGAATTCTGATATCTGTGACGTGGACAGCGGAAAATCCACCCGATCCAGCATATATAGTACGATTAATTTATACAGTGTAAGTGGTTGTGCCATTGGTATAACTCCTTCCCTGCCAGATGTTCTGGCTTTTTAGATAGGCGTTCAGCCGATTTAGCGTATCGCGCTTACGAGTGGTCCATTGCGGCTCAATCAGCAGCTTGGACGGACCGTCGCCGGTCAGCCTGTGGATGACAATGTCTGGTCTCAGATGGCTGATACAGTCACCTAAAAGCGTCAGGTATTCATCCATCGTCATAACCGGAAATGGATGCTCACGGTAATAATCCGCAAGATCCGTGCCCTCCAGTATATGGAGGAGCTGTAATTTGATGCCCTGGATATCCAGTTTGTTCAGATACTGAACGGTTTCAAGCATCTGGTCAAAAGTTTCGCCCGGAAGTCCGAGGATTACATGAACGATAACGGAGATTCCGATTCTGCGGAGATTCTCCACGGCTTCGAGAAATACAGGAAGTTCATAGCCTCTTCGGATAAATGCCGCAGATTCCGGATGAATGGTCTGTAATCCAAGTTCTACCCATATCGGCTTAATCTGTGATAATTCCTGTAATAATTCCAATACTTCCGGTCCAAGACAGTCCGGTCTGGTGGCGATAGACAGGATCTCTACATCCGGTGCGTTGATGGCCTCGGTAAAGACCTGGCGTAACCGCTCGACAGGCGCATAGGTATTGGTAAATGCCTGAAAATAGGCAATATATCCGTCTGCATGGAACTTGTTACGAATGATCTCTTTGCCCTGCCTGAGCTGTTCTGTGATGGACAGTGTGCGGTCGGCTGCAAAGTCACCGGAACCTTTAGCACTGCAGAAGATGCAGCCACGGGTTCCCAGCGTACCGTCTCTGGTGGGGCAAGTCATACCGGCATCCAGTGCGATTTTATAAAGTTTGTGACCATAAGTCTGCTTCAGATAATAATCCAGGGAATAAAAGCGCTTTTCGCCCCAGCGGACTGGCTGGGGCGTTCTGTTTTCTTTCTGCATATTATATCAGCTCTTTGACAGCTTTGCTTACTACATCAGAAATTGTTGGGTCAAGTGCATCCGGTACGATGTGTGTCTCAGTCAGTTCATCGTCCGGTACCAGACTTGCAATCGCCTCTGCGCAGGCAAGCTTCATTTCTTCTGTGATCTTGGTGGCATGTCCTTCCAACGCACCCCGGAAAATACCCGGGAATGCCATCACGTTATTGATCTGGTTCGGAAAATCGCTTCGTCCCGTACCGACAACCTTTGCTCCGGCTTCTTTCGCAAAATCCGGCATGATCTCCGGAACCGGGTTCGCCATAGCGAAGAGGATGGCATCGTGGTTCATGGAAGCCACCATTTCTTTGGTTACGATATTAGGAGCAGATACACCGACAAAAATGTCTGCGCCTTTCAGTGCATCGGCAAGTGTTCCCTGCTTGCCTTCCAGATTGGTTACTTTGACCATTTCCTTCTGCATCCAGTTCAGATTTGGCGAGGATTCATTTAACATACCGTTGATGTCGCACATGGTGATATGCTTGAATCCGTAGCGGAGCAGAAGCTTTGTGATGGCTACTCCGGCAGAACCGGCGCCGTTGACAACCACCTGGGCGGTCTCTTTGTCTTTGCCTGCAACCTTCATGGCATTGATGATGCCTGCCAGTACGATGATCGCAGTACCATGCTGGTCATCGTGGAATACCGGAATGTCTAAGAGCTCCTTCAGACGTTCCTCGATCTCGAAACAGCGTGGAGCACTGATGTCTTCCAGGTTAATGCCGCCAAATGCAGGCGCGATATTTACGATAGTGCGGATGATCTCTTCTGTATCCTGCGTGTCCAGGCAGATCGGAACGGCGTTAATGCCGCCGAGTTCTTTGAAGAGGACAGCTTTGCCTTCCATAACAGGCATGCCTGCCAGTGCACCGATGTTACCAAGCCCCAGTACAGCACTTCCGTCAGAGACAACAGCGATCGTATTTGCTTTCATTGTATATGTGTAGGCTGCCGCAGGATCTTTGGCAATCACCTTACATGGTTCTGCTACACCCGGAGTGTAGGCGATAGCCAGATCCTCTCTTGTCTTAACGTGAGATTTGGCTGTGGTTTCGATTTTACCATTCCATTCCTTGTGCATCTGTAATGCAAGTTCATTAGCTGTCATATTGATTCACCTTTTCTTGATTTTCTTTCATGTTTATCTTATTTATACAATTTATATAGTGTATAATGCCACGGATTGTTCCGCGTTTCACGCTCCTACAATCCTGCAAGACCTTTTGTCTCCGGCATTAACTATCATATCATTGATAGCATTTCAAGTCAAACCACAAGACCTTGCAGAATGGACAAAAAAGGTTTGCAAAAATATCAGAATCGTGTATAATAAGATACATAAATTCAACAGCCAGTTCGGCTGCATTCCCTATGATAATGCGTGTGAATTGAAAATTGATGATGAATATGATGAAAGGGCAGGAAAGAACCCAGAAAGGAAACGAAGATTAGTATGATGAGAGAAAAGTATGAATCGCTTCCTCTTGCTACATTAAAAGAGCTTGCCAAAGCACGTGATATATCCGGTATATCGGGTATGAAGAAGGCACAGCTTATCGAACGTATGCTGGAAGAAGACATTCGCGATAAAGAGCGTTCTGCGAACACCGGAGACCGGGACAAGCAGGAGATCCACGATATAGATAAGCTGGACAGCGGAGAGACGGCAAGCGGTATTCTGGAAGTGATGTCGGAAGGATTCGGATTTATCCGTTGTGAGAATTATCTGCCTGGAGAGAATGACGTGTATGTATCTCCATCCCAGATCCGCAGATTTAATCTGAAGACAGGAGATATCCTGGAAGGCAATACCAGAATTAAGACACAGCAGGAGAAATTCAGTGCGTTGCTGTATTTATCCAAGGTCAATGGCATTCACCCTGCAATTGCAGCCAAGAGACCGAATTTTGAAGATCTTACACCGATTTTTCCAAATAAAAGATTATCCCTTGAGACAGGAAAGACCAGTACAGCTATGCGTATCATGGATCTGCTGTCACCGATCGGTAAGGGACAGCGAGGCATGATTGTATCACCGCCGAAAGCAGGTAAGACGACACTGTTAAAGCAGGTGGCATTGTCAGTGAGAAAGAATAATCCGGAAGTACATCTGTTAATATTGTTGATCGATGAACGCCCGGAGGAAGTAACAGATATTAAGGAAGCAATTGAAGGAACAAATGTAGAAGTAATCTATTCTACTTTTGATGAATTGCCGGAGCATCATAAGCGTGTATCCGAGATGGTCATCGAGCGTGCGAAGAGACTGGTAGAGCATGGTAAGGATGTGATGATCCTGTTAGACAGTATTACGAGACTTGCAAGAGCCTATAACCTGACGGTAGCACCATCCGGAAGAACCCTGTCCGGTGGTCTCGACCCGGCAGCCCTTCATATGCCGAAGCGTTTCTTTGGTGCAGCGAGAAATATGCGTGAGGGCGGCAGCCTTACGATTCTTGCAACAGCGTTAGTAGATACGGGCAGCCGTATGGATGATGTGGTATATGAGGAATTTAAGGGAACCGGTAATATGGAACTGGTGCTTGACAGAAAGCTTTCTGAGAAGCGTATGTTCCCGGCAATCGATATTCCGAAGTCCGGTACCAGAAGAGAAGACCTGTTGTTGTCACCGGAAGAACTGGAAGCGGTGGATCATATGCGCAAAGCACTCAATGGAATGCGCTCTGACGAAGCGGTAGAAAATATCTTAAATATGTTCTCGAGAACCAGAAGTAATAAAGAATTAATTCAAATGGTAAAAAAGACAAAATTAATCTAGACAATGTAAAAGTTTTATGATACAATAAACAAGCTGTTTATGAAACGAAATAAAGTGCATTAAGCACAACGATAATAAAGAAGAGGTGAAACGAAATGAAAGAAGGAATACATCCAGCATATCATCAGGCAACTGTAACTTGTAACTGCGGTAACACTTTTGTAACAGGATCTACAAGCGAAGATATCCACGTAGAAATCTGCTCTAAGTGCCATCCATTCTACACAGGACAGCAGAAAGCAACACAGGCTCGTGGTCGTGTAGACAAGTTCAACAAGAAATACGGATTAAAATAATCCAAGAAGGTAACGGGTTGAGATTTTGCGGAATCTCAACCTTTTCTTTTATCAGGAGGACAATGTATGAAATCTTCAGGTATCGGCGGACAGGCTGTGATGGAAGGCATCATGATGAAGAATAAGGATGACTACGCAGTAGCAGTGCGGAAGCCGGACGGAGAGATCGTGGTGGATAAGCAGACATACCGCAGTATTGTGGGAGGCTTTGCGGCACTTACCAGGATCCCATTTATCAGGGGTGTGTTTAATTTTATAGACTCTATGATTATCGGCATGAAGACGTTGATGTTTTCGGCATCCTTTTTTGAAGATGAGGAAGAACAGAAGCCGATGACCGAAGCAGAGCAGAAGAAAAAGGAGAAGCAGGAAAGTGCGATGATGACAGGAACAGTGATCGTGTCGATCGTATTTGCGGTAGCAATCTTCATGGTACTGCCGTATCTGTTGTCCGAACTTTTGAAACGGTGGATTCCATCGTATGGAGTGCGGACCGTGATTGAAGGTCTGGTACGTATCGGTATCTTCATATTATATATCCTGCTGATTTCCCGTATGGAAGATATCCAGCGGACATTCATGTACCATGGCGCGGAACACAAGTGTATCAATTGTATCGAACACGGACTTCCGCTGACAGTGGATAATGTCAGAATCAGTTCCAGACAGCACAAGCGCTGTGGAACGAGTTTCCTGTTTTTTGTGCTGATCATCAGTATCTGCCTGTTGTGCATCGTACGGGTAGATTCCGTGGTGATGCGCGTGGTAGTACGTATTGCATTACTTCCGGTGATCGCGGGTATTTCCTATGAAATCTTGCGCCTTGCCGGTAACAGTGATAATCCCGTAATCAATTTGCTCAGTAAGCCGGGACTTGCGATCCAGAAGCTGACAACAAAAGAACCGGATGACAGCATGATCGAGGTGGCTATTCAGGCAGTGGAAGCAGTATTTGACTGGAGAACTTATGAAGCAGAAAACTTTAACGCTGAAACAACTATATAAAGTAGGAACAGTAAAGCTTGCTGAGGAAGGGATTGAAGAATTTACGTTGGATGCATGGTATCTGTTAGAGTATGTCACAGGTGTCAGCAAGGCGAAGTATTTTGCAGAACCGGAGCGAGCCGTGTCAGAAGAAGATGCAGACCGTTATATGGACTGTATCAGACGACGTGCAGCGCATATTCCATTACAGCATATTACGGGCGAACAGGAATTCATGGGGTATCCGTTCTGTGTGAATGAGCACGTACTGATCCCGAGGCAGGATACCGAGATCCTGGTAGAAGAGACAATTAAAGTCATGCGTCCGAAGATGCGGATTCTCGATATGTGCACCGGTTCCGGATGTATTTTGCTCAGCATTTTGAAAATGTGCAAAGAAAAGTATTATATGACAGATCTTCAGGGAACCGGCGTGGATGTATCGGAAGAGGCGTTAAAGGTGGCTGCAGAGAACAGCAGATTGCTGGAAGTGCCGGTGACACTGGTGCAGAGTGATCTGTTTGAGCAGCTTCCGAATGAAGAAAAGTATGATGTGATCGTGTCCAATCCTCCGTATATCGAGACGGCTGTGATCGACACACTTCAGGAGGAGGTAAAGCTCCACGATCCGTATATTGCGCTGGACGGGAAAGAAGACGGTCTGTACTTTTACCGCAGGATCATTTCCGAAGCAGATAAATATTTAAAACCACAGGGAAAGCTCCTGTTTGAGATTGGCTGTGATCAGGCAGAAGCAGTCAGCAAACTCATGGAAAATGCGGGTTACACACAGATAACCGTAAAAAAAGACCTGGCAGGACTTGACCGGGTGGTGTATGGAAGGCTACAATGATATAATGCCAGGAGCAATCCGCAGGTATTATATGTATAAAATAGAATGTTATAACAGGTGGGTAAGATCACCGATCAGGAGGTAAAGAGATGTTTGATAAATTAGAAGATATCGTGCTTCGTCTGGAGGAAGTCCTGAATCAGCTTCAGGAGCCGGATGTGGCGAATGATCAGAACCGTTTCCGCAAGCTTATGAAAGAGCAGGCAGAGCTGACTCCGATCGTCGAAGCATATAAGGAATATAAAGCGTGCAAGCAGAACATTGAGGACAGTCTGGAGCTTCTGAATGAAGAGTCTGATGAAGAGATGCGTGAGCTTGCCAAAGAAGAACTGAATGAATCCAAAGCAAGAGTAGAAGAACTTGAGAATGAACTGAAGATTCTGCTGCTTCCTAAGGATCCTAATGATGATAAGAACGTTATCGTGGAGATTCGTGCTGGTGCGGGTGGAGATGAGGCTGCATTGTTTGCGGCAGAGATCTACCGTATGTATGTGCACTATGCAGAGAGTCGCAGATGGAAGGTAGAGCTGGTTGAGTGTGAAGAGATCGGTATCGGCGGTATGAAGAATGTGACCTTTATGATCGATGGTCAGGGAGCATATTCCGTGATGAAATATGAGTCCGGCGTACACCGTGTACAGCGTGTGCCTGAGACCGAGTCCGGCGGACGTATCCATACTTCTACCATTACCGTAGCAGTGATGCCTGAGGCAGAGGATGTAGATGTACAGATCGATGAGAAGGATATCCGTATCGACGTTATGCGTGCGTCCGGTAACGGTGGACAGTGTGTCAATACCACAGACTCAGCAGTTCGTCTGACTCACTACCCGACAGGAATCGTAATCTACAGCCAGACAGAGAAATCGCAGCTGCAGAATAAAGAGAAGGCATTTGCATTGCTGCGTGCCAAGTTATATGATCTGGAGTGCCAGAAGCAGCACGATGCAGAGGCTGAGGCAAGAAAGAGTCAGATCGGTACCGGAGACCGTTCTGAGAAGATCCGTACTTATAACTTCCCACAGGGAAGAGTGACAGACCATCGTATTGGTCTGACGTTATACAAGCTTGATAAGATCATGAACGGAGACATTCAGGAGATCCTGGATGCATGTATCGCAGCAGATCAGGCAGCTAAGATTGCGTCTATGAATGAAGACTAAAAAGAGAATTGGCAGATGGTTTGGAATCAGTGTTCCAGACCATCTTTTTTTGATGGATTTCGAGGGTGATTCGATTGACAGCGTTAAGGGAGTTCTATATAATTTATAAATGGCGTAGTGTCGAAAATGCGCGTGAATCAAATAATTAATTGGGGAGAATAATGATGAGAAGACGTATTAAATCAGCAATGCTGATGATTATTATGGTATGCACCCTGTGTGTGAATTCTGTCGTGGCAGAGGCGGAGTCTGCGACAGATTCTACTGACAGAGTTACCATACTGTTTACACACGATATTCATTCCAGACTGGATGAATATAAGGCAAGCCAGGCAGATGGGGAGACGGATATGATTGGTGGACTTGCCAGAATTAAGACAGAGATTGACAGAGTAAAAGAGGAAGATCCGGCAGCGTTTGTATTTGATGCCGGAGATTTTTCTATGGGTACGCTCTATCAGACAATATATGAGACGGATGCTGCAGAGCTTACGATGCTTGGCAAAATCGGTGTGGAAGCTACTACTTTCGGTAATCATGAATTTGACTATCGTGCAGAAGGACTCTCCAATATGTTTCACAGTGCACTGCGCAATGCGGAAGAAGACGAGAGTCTTAACTTGCCACAGTTTCTGATCGCGAATATCGACTGGGAGAAGAATGATTCTGATGATAATAAGCTGATCCAGACAGCATTGGAGGATTATGGCAGTAAAGAATATACTGTGATTGAGCATGATGGTGTGCGGATCGGACTGTTTGGCGTGATGGGAGAAGATGCGGCAGCATGCGCACCGGAGAGCGGACTGGAATTTGATGGTATTGTAGAGACTTCCAAGCGTGTGGTGAAGGAACTGCAGAAGGAAGATGTCGACATGATCGTCTGCCTGTCTCACAGCGGAACTAATGAAGACGAAGATAAGTCTGAGGATGAGATTCTGGCAAAAGAAGTACCGGAGATTGATGTGATCATCAGCGGACATACACATACAACACTGGAACAGCCGATCATTCATGGCAATACCGTGATTGCATCTGCAGGCTGCTACGGTGCGAACCTTGGCGAGATGAGCCTTGTGCCGGACGGTAATGGCAGATGGACGTTGGAAGAGTATAAGTTAAAGGCAATGGACAGCACGGTAGAGAAGAATGCGGATATTGAAGCGGAACTTGCGCAGTACCGCAGTGTCATTGATGAAGAGTATCTGTCAAGATTTGGATATACGATGGATCAGGTGCTGGCTGAAAATGACGTTGCATTTGACTCTGTAGATGATATGTATGCAGAGCACAGGGAAGCAGGACTTGGTAATCTGATCTCGGATGCTTATGTATATGCCGTGAAGCAGGCAGAAGGTGAAGATTATGAGCCGGTGGATCTGGCAGTCGTAGCAACAGGTGTAATCCGTGATTCCTTCCCGAAGGGTGAGATTACGGTATCGGATGCATTTAATGTAAGTGCCCTTGGTATCGGCGCAGACCGTATTACCGGTTATCCGCTTGTCAGCGTATACCTGACAGGAGCCGAACTTAAGACGGTAGCAGAGGTGGATGCTTCTGTATCTTCGCTGATGAGTGCGGCACAGCTTTACCCGAGCGGTATGGCGTGGACATTTAACCCACACCGCATGATCCTGAATAAAGTAACGGATGTGTACATGACGACCGATCAGGTGGGCAAGGAAGAGCCTGTCACACAGGAGAAGCTTGAGAATATTCAGGATGATAAGCTGTACCGTGTGGTATCGGGACTTTATTCTGCGCAGATGCTTGGTGCGGTAGAAGGACAGTCCAAAGGCATCCTTAAGATCACACCGAAGAATGCTGATGGAGAGCCGATTACGGATTTTGAAAAATATATCATCCATGATCAGAATGGCGCTGAGGTAAAAGAGTGGTATGCACTGGCAAGTTATCTGGAGTCCTTCTCTGAGAATGATGAGGGCGTGTCCGTGATACCTGCACGCTATGAAAAGGCTGAGAACCGCAAAGTGATTGATGACAGCCGGAATCCGATCGAGCTGCTGAAACACCCGAATAAGATTGCACTGGTGATTTATGCTGTTATTCTGGTGCTGATCCTGTTAATTGTATTGATTGTCCGGATATGCTATACTAAAATCCGTGCAAGAAAAAATAAGAAAGAGAATAAAGAAGAAAAGTAATATAAGAAGGTAAGTTATGACAGAGATAGACTTTAAGAAGATAGAACTGGAAGATAAAGATCTCATTACACATTATTTTAAGCATCATACCAGCAGAAGCTGTGAGCGTACATTTGTAAATGTATATTTATGGGCAAGATTTTACCATGTGAAGTTTGCAGAGGTAGAACATACGCTGGTATTCCGTACGGAGGATGAGGAAGGATTTTCTTTCGCTTATCCGGCGGGAGAACCGGAGAATGTGAAGAAAGCACTGGATGTACTGATGGAATACAGCAAGGAGCGCGGCGTTCCATTTCTCATGTATACCGTGACGCCGGATAATTTTGAATATCTGGAGCAATGGTATCCGGGCAGATTTGAGATCGAGTATGTGGAAGGTGATGCGGATTACGTATATGAATCCGAGAAGTTAGCTACACTTTCCGGCAAGAAGCTTCACAGCAAGCGTAATCATGTGAATAAGTTCAAGATCGTGTATGCAGACCGTTGGTCTTACGAACCGATCTGCGAGGATAATCTGGAAGAATGTGTGCAGACCGGTTTGAAGTGGCGCAATGAAAACGGCTGCGAAGAGGATGAGGAGAAGAAGGCGGAGCTTTGTGTGACATTGAATTCCCTGAGACTCTTTAAAGAATTGGATCTGGTAGGCGGTGCACTTCGGGTGGATGGCAAGATCATTGCGTTTACCATAGGCGAGCCGCTTTCCGAAGATACATTTGTCGTGCATATTGAGAAAGCGCTGGGAGAGATTGAAGGTGCTTACACGATGATCAATCAGCAGTTTGTACAGCATGCCTGTATGGATTATAAATACGTGAACCGCGAAGAAGATACGGGTTCTGAAGGTCTTAGAAAGGCAAAGCGTTCTTACCGTCCGGTATTTATGGTAGAAAAGGGCTGGGTAAGAGAAAAAGCGGCAGATAATCAGGCATAACCGGAAAATAATCCGAGAAGCATAGAGCAACATGATGATCACACAGGAGGTAGAAAAATGATAGCAGAGAAAATGAAAGGTCTGGTAGCGAACAGTTCCGCTATCCGTGCCATGTTTGAAGAAGGTAACCGTCTGGCAGGTATATACGGTGCTGAGAATGTATTTGATTTCAGCCTTGGCAATCCGAATGTACCGGCTCCGGAGGCTGTAAAGAAAGCAATCGAGGATCTGGTTGAGAATGAAGATCCGTTGGTGTTGCATGGATACACCAACAGCAACAGTGGTTACGCAGATGTCCGCGAAGCGGTAGCAGAATCTTTGAATGAGCGTTTTGGTACAGCATTTGAGGGGAAGAATATTATCATGACCGTAGGCGCGGCAGGAGGATTGAATGTCATCCTGAAGACGATCATCAATGCAGGAGACGAGGTGCTGACATTTGCACCATATTTCGGTGAATACAGAGCCTATGTCAACAACTTTGACGGCGTGTTGGTAGAGGTATCTCCGAATACCATAGATTTCCAGCCGAAGTTAGATGAATTTGAGCAGAAGATCACACCAAAGACAAAAGCAGTTATCGTGAACACACCGAACAATCCGACTGGTGTGGTGTATTCCGAAGAGACAATTAAGAAGATGGCAGCTATCATGGAAGCAAAACAGAAAGAGTATGGAACAGAGATTTTCCTGATCTCTGATGAGCCTTACCGTGAACTTGTATATGATGGAGCGGAAGTGCCATACCTGACCAAGTATTACAATAATACAATTGTGGGATATTCTTACAGCAAATCCCTGTCACTGCCGGGTGAGCGTATCGGATATCTGGTAATTCCGGATGAAGTAGCTGACAGTGCAGATATGCTTTCAGCAGCGAATGTAGCGAACCGTATCCTTGGATTCGTAAATGCACCGACCTTACAGCAGAAGATCGTAAAGGCATGCCTGAATGAAAAGACAGACATTTCCTACTACGACAGAAACAGAGAGGCATTGTACAATGGACTGAAGGAGTGCGGATTTGACTGTATTAAGCCGGAAGGAGCATTCTATCTCTTTGTGAAGTCGCCGGTTGAGAATGAAAAAGAATTCTGCGAAGCAGGTAAGAAGTACAATATCCTGATGGTTCCGGGAAGCTCCTTTGCATGCCCTGGCTATGTAAGACTGGCATATTGTGTATCTTATGAGACGATTGTGAATTCGCTTCCGAAATTTGCTGAACTTGCGAAGGAGTACTTTTAGAATATGAAAGCATTTGAGAAGAATATAAGAAAGGTAGAGCCATACGTGCCGGGCGAGCAGCCTGGCCGTAAGGTGATCAAGCTGAATACCAATGAGAATCCGTATCCACCAGCACCGGGCGTGCAGAAGGCGATGGAACAGATCAGTCCGGATAAGCTCCGGATGTATCCGGATCCGACTGCCGGTGTGTTAGTGGATAGCCTGGCAGAGTATTATGGTGTGAATAAAGATCAGGTATTTGTTGGGGTGGGATCAGACGATGTGTTGTCGATGTGTTTCCTGACATTTTTTAATTCAGAGAAACCAATCCTGTTCCCGGATATTACCTATTCGTTCTACAAAGTATGGGCAGATCTTTACCGGATTCCGTATATCTGTCCGAAGCTTACGGATGATTTCCGCATCCGCAAGGAAGACTATTATCAGGAGAATGGCGGTGTTATTTTCCCGAATCCGAATGCACCGACCGGTATCTATGAGGATCTGGAGTTTGTAGAAGATATCATTGCGCACAATCAGGATGTGATTGTGATCGTGGATGAAGCATATATTGATTTTGCAGGGAAGTCTGCACTGGAACTGATCGATAAGTATGAGAATCTGATCGTGGTACAGACATTTTCCAAATCACGCTCCATGGCAGGTATGCGTATCGGATATGCCATCAGTAATCCAACGCTGATAGGGTATCTGAATGATGCTAAGTACTCATTTAATTCCTACACCATGAATCAGGCAGCACTGGTCTGCGGTGCAGAATCGGTGAAGGATAAGGCATATTTTGAAGAGACCGTTCAGAAGATTGTTGAGACGAGAGATTGGTCCATGAAACAATTTGAAGAACTGGGATTCAAATGTTTGGATTCGCAGGCAAACTTCATATTTGTGACGCATCCGGAATATGATGCGAAAGAGATGTTTGAAGCATTGAAAAAAGAAGACATCTATGTAAGATTCTGGGGCAGTCCGCGTATTGAACAGTATATGCGTGTGACCGTGGGTACCAGAGAAGAGATGGAGGCTCTATTTGCCTTCCTGAGAAGATATATTAAAGGAGAACAGTAATTATGACAGAGACACTTGTGCAGGGAGTCATCCATGCATTAAGCGGCACATTGAGCAAAGAAGCGATCGTCTTCGTGATCTCTATGATCCCAATCCTGGAGCTTCGAGGAGCACTTCTGGTGGCAGGACCCGTGCTTGGCGTACCGGTGGCAAAGGCGATTCCGCTTTGTGTGATCGGTAATATCATACCTGTGCCGTTCATTTTGCTTCTGATCACACCGATCTTCACCTGGCTGAAGGGCACCAAGACTTTCAAGCCGATGGTGCACAGACTGGAAGCACGTGCCATGAGTAGAAGTGAACAGATTGAAAAATATGAGTTCTGGGGACTGGTACTCTTTGTAGGAATTCCGCTTCCGGGTACAGGAGCGTGGACAGGGTCGCTGATCGCAGCACTTCTGGGTGTGAAGTTTCGCAAAGCATTTCCGGCGGTTGTGCTTGGCATCTGTATGGCGACAGTGATCATGTGGTTTATTTCATATGTACTTTTAGGTGGAATACATTTATTAGGGTAATCAAATGAAAAAGAAGAAAGAGACGATTGATCTGACCAAGGGATCAGTTGCGAAGGGAATCGTTGCATTTACGATTCCTTTAATTTTTGGACAACTATTACAACAATTATATAATATGGCTGATGCCTGGGTAGTCGGTAACTTTGCGGACAATACGGCATTTGCGGCGGTGAGTACATCGGGAAGTCTCGTATTTCTGGTGGTGGGACTGTTTAATGGCATTGCCATCGGAGGAGGCGTGGTGATCTCGCGGTATGTGGGAGCCGAGGATGAGGAAAATATCGAACGATCGATCCATACCAATATCCTGTTCGGCATTATCGCATCGGTATTAATGACATTGATCGGACTGATCTTTGCTCCGCAGATTTTGAAAATGATGGATGTGCCGGAGACTGTATTGCCACAGTCGCTGACCTATTTTAAGATCTATTTCGCGGGAAGTACTACCATTATCATGTATAATATCTTCATGTCCATTATGCGGGCATTAGGAGACAGTGTGCGGCCGATGTATTATCTGGCAATCTGCTCAGCAGTGAATGTGGTACTGGATCTGATCTTTGTGGCAGTATTCCACTGGGGCGTAGCAGGAGCGGCAATCGCAACGGTAATCGCGCAGGGATTGAGCGCTGTACTCTGTATGCTGCGGATGCGCAAGAATCAGGGATGCACGAGGATCAGTATTAAGAAGCTGAAATATCATGCGGATATTATGGGAGATGTGATCCGTCAGGGACTTCCGGCCGGTATCCAGAATTCGGTCATCAGCATCGGCAATCTGGTAGTACAGACCAATATCAATGCGTTTGGAGAGTATGCTATGTCAGGTACCGGGGCACATGCCAAGGTAGAGGGATTTGTGTTTATTCCGATCATGGCAATGTCTTTAACCATGTCTACGTTCATCAGCCAGAATCTGGGTGCAAAAGAGTATGAGCGTGCGAAAAAAGGAGCCATATTCGGCATTGCAAGCTGCGCAGTGATTGCGGCAGTGATCGGTATTGTGGAGTATATCTATGCACCGTGGCTGGTAGGAATCTTTGCCAAAGCGCCAAAAGCGGCTGAATTTGGCGTGATACAGGAGCGGACGGTATGTCTGTTCTATTTTCTGCTGGCGTTCTCACACAGCGCAACAGGCGTGCTGAGAGGCTGTGGTAAGTCTGTGATACCTATGGCAACGATGCTTGGCTTCTGGTGCGGGTTCCGCATCGTGTATGTGACGATCGCAATCCGTATTGTTCCGGTATTTAAGACGATCTGTTGGGCATATCCGATCACCTGGTCGCTGAGCAGTCTGGTGTTCTTAATATTCTTATTGAAGACGGACTGGACGCACAGTTACGAGAAGCAGGTGGCGCTGTAAGAATGCTTAACATTTGCATGTCGAATTTAACTTAAACTTAACAGATTGCTACATGGAGATTTAACCATGTATTGCTATACTACCCTCAGAAAGCGAAAAGAGATAACTTGCAGAAAGAGGGTAGTTTTATTATGAGAAAACTATGGAAGCTATTGACATCTAAATGCATAAAGAGAGATAAATATACAGAAGCATTATTCCGTGGCATTATTACATTCTCCTGTGCGGCAGTTGTGGCGCTGCCAGTATTCCTTGTCGGAATCAGTGCTTCCTGGGATATGTCAGAATGTCTGTGGTCTGCATTCCTGACCGGAGGATATGCAGGTGTTGCAGGCTATCTGATC
Organism: bacterium; assembly: GCA_963592205.1. GTDB lineage: Bacteria > Bacillota > Clostridia > Lachnospirales > Lachnospiraceae > Claveliimonas. The sequence goes on along the minus strand of CAVAVU010000082.1, from coordinate 18,066 downwards.
TCGATTTTTTATGAATTGAATCATGTGAAGCGAGAAGCAGAGTAAGTATAGAATATTAGATAAAGCAAGATCACACAATGGAGGTAACATTGTGTGATCTTATATGTCTTTATAAGAATATTATTCTGCCTGATCTAATGTCTTAAGGCGTTCAATAAGGGCTTCAACCGCTTCTTTTTCGTCCGGTCCGTCAGCAGAGATAATAATCTCGTCTCCCTGTGCGATACACAGTGCAAGGACGAATACGACGGATTTGGCATTTGCCTTTTTCATGGAATCATCCGCGCGCTCTACGAATACATGAGAAGAAAACTGACTGGCTGTGTGGGTAAATGCGCTGGCTGCACGGCCATGAATTCCTAATGGGTTAACGACTTTCGCTTTCTTTGTATACATATCATTGCCCTCCAATATTCAATTATTCAATTAATCATTTAATCTGGTCAGTGCCTCTCCGCACTGAGCATCCGTAACTAATACGTTAATATAGCCTCCTTTTATAGCACCGCATATTGCTTCAGCTTTGTGTACACCGCTGGCAATTCCGATGGAATGAGGAGCTTTTTTTAATTTGTTCAGATTCACACCGACAATCTGCTTGTTATACGGGAAGCAATCGGTCCGACCTTCTTTGTCAAACAGGTGCATACAGATATCTCCGCATACCTGGTCTCTGACCGCCTGTTGTTTCATTTCATCAGAGTAGTATCCGCTCTGAAAAGCAGAAGAAGTGTTGTCAGCAGTACCGATGCCGACCAGAGCTACATTCAGATGGTCGTAAGCATCCATGATCTGACGGATACTGTCTTCCTTCAGGAGTGTACGCTTGGTCTGTACATGAGAGACAATTGCAGGTACATACAGATGCAGTCCTTCGCCACAGAATGCCTTTGCCAGGTGGTCTACGACATGGTTGGCATCCAGTGTATAATCTACATTACCGGTTCCGCCGAGAAGCGGGATAAATGTGAGGTTCTGAAACTGTCTGGGAGCATACGGTGCAATATAACGGATTGTTGTACCCATGCCAACGCCGATGATATCATCATCCTTTAATATGGACTTCAGATAACCGGCAGCGGCTTTTCCCAGAATATCTTTTTGCTGATTGGTGGTGCTTGCTGTGTCTGCGATAATGACTTCCTGCAGATGGTACATCTTTTCCAGCTTTTGTTCCAGCTCAGAATAGCGTCGTTCCTGTGGATCGGAGATCGTGATCTCTACGATCCGTTTTAACTTGGCGCTTTTCAACAGTCTGGCAACGGTAGGTCTGGAGATATCCATGATCTTAGCGATGTCACTCTGGCTCATATCACGATTGTAATAGAGATCGCATACACGCAGCATCATACGCTCGTTATCAACAATTTTTTTCATAAATATATTTCGCTAGATCCTTTCTTCCTCCCAGTGGTCCAGCTCTTCTTTGAGGGCAGCTAACAGCTGATCTTCCGGCATCTTCCGGAGTATTTTACCTTTTTTAAACAGAAGTCCTTCGCCGCATCCACCGGCTACACCGAGATCTGCTTCTCTGGCTTCACCGGGACCGTTGACTACACAGCCCATAACGGCAACTCTGAGATCCAGATCATACTGTGCTACCAGCTTCTCTACCTGGTTGGCAAGTGTGATCAGATCGATCTGTGTACGTCCACAGGTCGGGCAGGAGATGACCTCAATGCCGGCCTTTCTGAGACCTAAGGCAGCCAGGATCTTCTTGGCTGTATTGATCTCTTCGACACGTTCTCCGGTCAGGGATACACGAACCGTATTACCGATGCCCTGATACAGGATGGCACCCAGTCCTACGCTGGACTTGATGATGCCTCCGCCCAGAGGACCTGATTCTGTGATTCCTACGTGGAGAGGATAATCTGTTTTCTGTACCATCAGTTCGTAAGCCTTGATGCACATCATGACATCGGATGACTTAATGCTGACGATGATGTCTTTTAATCCGTACTGTTCTACAATGTGGATCTTGTCGAGGGCGCTCTCTACGAGTCCCTCAGCAGTTACACCGCCGTATTTCTGTACCAGGTGCTTTTCCAGAGAACCGCTGTTGACACCGATACGGATCGGTACATGATATTCAATCGCTTTCTCAACAACTGCCTGGATACGTTCCGGCGTTCCGATATTGCCAGGATTGATTCGGATCTTATCTGCTCCATTCTCGATTGCTGCGATAGCAAGCCGATAATCAAAGTGGATATCTGCCACAAGAGGAATATTGATTTGTTTCTTGATTTCCGAAATAGCTCTGGCTGCTTCCATATCCGGTACAGCACAGCGGATGATTTCACAGCCGGCAGCAGCAAGTTCATTGATCTGTTTTACTGTTGCAGCGACATCCTGCGTTCTGGTATTTGTCATAGACTGGATGGAAATAGGAGCGTCTCCACCGACTGGGACATTACCTACCATTACCTGTCTTGTTTTGTTTCTATACATAGCTTTTTCCTCCAATAACAGCCTGTAAATCCTTGTGTTTCTTCTATAATATATCTGTCATTTGTTATCTGTGCTTTTTAAATATACGCAAAAACATACAGTTTCTATTATAGTACAACGCAGGATTGTTGTAAATGGAAAACCTTGTTACTTTTTCGGGTGATTCCGATGGAAAAGCTGTGAAAACTGACAAACACAGTGCATTTCATTTGCGGAAATTAAGTAGTATCTAATTTACAAAGTTCATATTGCGGTATGATCAGAGCTCTTCAAATTTGACCACCGGCATATGGAATGCCAGTTCATCCAACAGGTGGGAAGCATCGAAATTGCGGCCTACCAGCAGAGAGAGACGGACTTCCAGATGTCCTTTGGATGCACCTTCAGGAGCGTCATTGATGGTGATATTTGCGACTTTGATACCGCATAGTTTAATGGTTTTCAGAAGACATGGGATGTCGTCTGATTTCTCGATTTCAATCAGGAGTTCCATTCCTGCCAGGGTGGAAGTGTGGCCTTCTACCTTGTGAAGAACGATCAGTACGATCAGCATGGTTACGGTGGCGAGAAATCCGCCTTCAAAGTATCCGCAGCCAAATGCAAGACCGACACATGCCATCGTCCAGAGTCCGGCAGCAGTGGTAAGACCGGTTACACGTTTGCCGTTGGCAAGGATCGTACCGGCACCCAGAAAACCGATGCCGTTGATGACCTGTGCGCCAAGTCTTGCCGGATCGGCGTTCGGATTGATCATCGTTACCAGATATTGGTCGACACACATGACAATGCATGCGCCAAGCGCTACCAGTATGTGTGTACGGAATCCGGCAGCCCGTCCTTCCAGTCCGCGTTCATATCCGATCAGTCCTGCGGAAATGCAGGTGAACAGGATGCGCAGTGCAATGGACAGGAATGTGAAATCCCGGATAGGATCAAATAGTTTCAGCATAGGCGGACCTCCTGTCAGATGATAAATTCTGAACGGATGTCCGGAGTGTAGATCTCGCCGTCATATACGGAACCCGCGCGGATCCGCATGAATGGAATGTCACCGTCACTTGGCAGATGGTAGAGACATAGCTCTTTGACATTGCCGTTGGCAGCGGTCTGACCAGCCTCAATATCGGTCATATGACCGGCACCGATTGTGTGTCTGGTTCCCATGGAAATGGTTGCCTCACAGATCAGAAGATCAGCGTCTTTGATGAAATTTGTGTGAGACGGATCGTAGGTAGTGTCCGTATAATATACGATCGTTTTACCGTTTTTCTCAATGCGGAATGCATAGCATTCGATGGTGTGATTTACTTTTTTGACGGTAATATCTGCGCCTGCCATATGTATTTTCATACCATCTTCCAGTACGTGGGTATCGCAGAATGGATACTGTACGGCATCCCACATGGTCTCCGGTGTCTGTGGTGCATAGACCTGAGGCTTGTTGGATCTGAGTCCTACACGCAGTGCATAGTTGATTGCGTAGTACAGGCAGCCGACATCTCCCATGTGGTCGTAATGAAGATGGGAGAGGAGTACGCCCTGAAACTGATCAGTCAGATTCGCGTGTTCAAAATATTTGGACAGCACACCACCGCCACAGTCTAACAGGAACTTACCTTCGCTGGTAGTGACAAGTACGCCACAGGTGGCACCGCCCGGCTGTGGAAATGCGCCCCACCAGCCTAAGATATTGATCTTAAATGTAAAATTATTGAAATTACTCATCTAACCACACCGCCTTTGTGATATCTACTGCGATGTCTGCTCCTTCCGGCTGGATAAAGCTTACATCGGTCAGGAGACGGAACATCTCACATCCTGGAGCTTCCAGATAATATTCAATCTGACTGCCCTGATACAGCGCGCGTCGGATATGTGCCTTTAACGGAGAAGCTTCGTTTGGTGCCATGTGGTGTGCACGGACAGCTACAAAGCCCTGCTCGTTTTTAGAATCTACATATGGAACTTTCATTGGATAACATCCGGCTACCATGACATCCATCATGCCATCGCTGTCACGTACGGCATCAGCCTTCTTTGTAGCTGGCAGAATGTTGGCAGATCCGATGAAACGCGCCACGAATGTATTAACAGGCTCTTCATATAGCTCATAAGGAGAAGCAAACTGCTCCAGCACGCCTTTTCTTACGACTGCTACACGGTCTGACATAGTCATGGCCTCAATCTGGTCATGAGTTACGTTGATGATTGTAATGTGCTGGGTACGCTGGATCTCTTTGATCTCACCGCGCATTTCCTCGCGCAGTGCTGCGTCCAGGTTGGAGAGTGGTTCATCCAGAAGCAGAAGCTTTGGTTTCATGACCAGTGCACGGGCAAGAGCAACACGCTGCTGCTGACCACCGGACAGTTCGTGAGCCATACGGTTCTCCAGACCTTCCAGATGTACGACCTTCAGTACACGCATAACCTCGCTTTTGATTTCATCTTTGCTGACCTTGCGAAGCTTCAGCGGATATGCTACATTATCAAATACTTTCATATGCGGCCATACCGCATATGACTGGAATACCATGCCGATATTACGCTTCTCAGGGGCGACCGGAGCCACATGATTTTCAACGTCAACTAACAGCTTGTCATCCAGATAGATCTGTCCGCCGGTAGGCTCGATGAATCCTGCGATCATGCGGAGAATAGTTGTCTTACCACAGCCGGATGGACCGACGATGGTCAGAAGCTGACTGTCCTCGACTTCGATATTAACTTTATTAACAACGGTATGGTCCCCATAGGACTTTGTAAGATTACGAATAGATAATTTTCCCATTATTCAGTACCTCCTTTTTATATCAGTCTTTGTCCGTCTGGCTGTTGACCAGAAGATTGATAAAGACAACCAGAATAATCAGTATAATAGCAATTGCTGCAGTTAACAGGATACGTCCTTCTTCTTTTGCAGAGAATACGATGGTGCCGACCGTCTCGTTACCTACTGACCACAGCAGGCTTGAAAGTGACAGTTCGGAGATAGTAGGTGCAACTACCAGGAAGAAGGAACTGATCAAACTGCTCTTTAATAAAGGAAGCATGACATCCTTAAATGCACGGAGCTGTGATGCTCCGGAGATCCGGGCAGCTTCTTCCAGTGAGGTATCTACCTGACTGATCGCGCCGGATATGTTGTTGTAGCCCAGATTCATAAACCGGGCGATATAGGCAATCAATAAGATCCAGATCGTATTATAAAGTCTCACACCTGCGATCGGCTGCGAGAATGCCAGGATCATGGACAATGCAATAATGACACCAGGTACCGCATATGGAAGTACAACGGTCATCTGCATGAATTTCACACCTTTGACACCGCGGACACCACCACGGATACTGATATAAGCAATGATCATGGTAACGATCGTGATCACAAGACTGGATGTTACGGACAGGAACAGACTGTTCTTAAATGCTCTTGCCACGTTCTGGATCTGTAGCATCTGTGCAAAGTTCTGGAATGTCATATTCTCCGGACCAAATGGAAGACCGTAGGTCTTAGTCAGAGATGTGATCAGTGTTGCAAGGATCGGTGCACAGGTTGTGAACAGGAAGAAGATTACCAGGATCACAAAGAGGATCCAGCGAGGTCCTTTGTTCAGTTTGGTAGGTTCTACCGCTGCACTTTTACCGCTGACAACGACGAACTTATTCGTAGCAAGGACTCTGTTGTATACCCACAGACCGATCAGTCCAAAGAGGGATAAGAACAAAGAGTATGCAGATGCAACCTGCAGGTTGTTAGCAATCGTTGAGTTGTTGATCATGTAATATATCTGAGTGGTCATCAGGTGGATCTGATTCGGGGCACCTAATACGGAAGATACACCGAAGTCCGCCAAAATGAACATAAATGTCAATAACATGGCACCCATAATAGAAGGGGTGATCAGTGGAAGCGTAATGTCACGCAGCGTACGCCACGGAGAGGCACCGGAGATACGTGCAGCTTCCTCGACAGAAGCGGAGATACGCTTCATGGTAGGTAATACTACGATAAAAGATACCGCATAACGGTACATAGACATGATGAAGATCATGCCGCCCAGGCTGTAAATATTCAGCGGAGCCTGCTCGAATCCAAATGTATTCATTAAAAACTTGTTAAAATATCCAACCGGTCCTAACAGAAATGTCCATGCGATCGCTCCGATAAACGGAGGGATAAAATAAGGGATAGACAGAAGTCTTTTCCAGTATTTCACGCCAGGAACATTGGTACGGACAACCACCCATGATAAAAATACACCAATGATGGTGGAAAATATCGTGGCAGGAATTACTACAATAAATGAATTCTTCATACTCCGGAGAATGCCCGGATCCGAAAATACGGTAACATAGTTATCAAGACCATATCCATCGCCTACCTTCAGACTGTTCAGTATCAGACGGATAGAAGGATAGATAACGGACAGTGCAAGAAAAGCTACGACCAGCCACCAGATGATTGTAGGCGCGACAGAGCCGCGCGAAGAATTGGAGCCGTTTTTCTTAAACATGGTATCACGTCCTTTCTTAATTATTAAAAAGACAGCAGGAACCGGCGAAAGCGCGGCTCCTGCTGTCGAGGTATGTTCTATAGCGGTGTGCTATTGTGCTCCGAAAATGCTTGTGAACTTTTCAAGCATATCGCTTGAGTTCTCTCTCATGTAGTTAACGTCCATCGGTAATACCTTGATATCATCGATAGTCGGTACGTCTGTTCCTTCAGCAGCTTCGCTGATCATTGGAACATAACCCTGCTGTACGAACAGCTTCTGAGTCTCGATGTCGAACATGTAGTCAACAAATGCTTCTGCTGCAGCCTTGTCTTCGTCAGACATGTTGTCCATCAGACAGAGTGGAGTAGGAATCAGAACGGAACCTGATTCAGGATATACGTAATCGATCGGAGAACCTTCGTTCTTGGCGTTACGTGGCAGGTAGTCAACAAGAACGGCACCTTTGTATTCGCCGGATGCTACCTTGGTGAGGAGGGTACCATTAGACTGCTCCATCTTGACATCGTTGTCAGCAAGCTTCTGATACCAGTCCCATCCAACTATGGATTCGTTATCCGGTTCTACATGAACAGAAAGTGTTGTCATGGCACCACCGGAGTATGCCGGACTTGCGATTGCAAGAGAACCTTTGTAGTCGTCTGTTGTAACATCGTCCCAATCCTTAGGGGCTTTGTCGATCTGCGTGGTGTTGTAAGCCAGTACAGAGTAGATTGCACGTACTTCATGACCCATACCGTCATTGTACTTATAAGTGTCCGGAAGATCCTTAGCACTTTCCGGAGAGTAGTGGTAGATCAGACCCTGATCGTCCAGGTCATACATATAACCCAGGTCTGCAAACCATAGAACATTGGCATCTGTGCTGCCAGCGTCCAGCTCAGTAGACAGCTTGGTCTTTACATCGCCGGTACCGGAACGGTACAGTTCATATGTAACGCCAGGATTCTTAGATACGAAATCTTCTAACATCTCAGTAACCAGATCCTGAGGCTCTGATGTGTAAATGACCAGGTGTCCTGTCAGTTCGTCGCCTTTTGCTTCATCACTGCTTTCTTTTTTGTCGCTGTCGGCAGATTTGTCATCACCGCCGGATGCACAGCCGATCAGTCCAAGAGTCAGCATCAAGCATACTAAAAGTGACAGAAATTTTTTCATAGTGAACCTCCTCTCAGTTCGCTCTCAAAAGAGTAAATGTTTGCAAATGTAAAAAACCGTTGCAAAAAATTATTGATTACATTTTTACAATAACATGAAATACACGTGCTGTAAAGAGTAAAACGTGTAAATTTAAGTTAAATATAAGTTAAACGAGAAGTGCTTGCAAAACACACGAAAACCAGATAGACTAGGAGATGAAAGGGGTGATGGAATACTATGAAGATAGTAGATCTGCATGCACACACAACCGCGTCAGACGGCTCATATACGCCGATGGAGCTTGTCAGATACGCAAAAGAAAAGGGACTTAGCGCGATTGCGATTACAGACCATGACACCGTAGCCGGAGTGGAAGAAGCTTCTATAGAAGGTGAGAAGCTGGGCATCCGGGTGATCCCGGGAGCGGAGCTCAGTACCCGCGTGGACGACTGCGATGTACATATGACCTCTCTTTTTATCAATTGTAAAAATAAGCGGTTAATTGAGCGGCTGGATGATATGGCAGCAAGCCGCCAGGAACGTAACTATAAGATGGTAGACAAGCTTCATGAGGCAGGGTTTCAGATAGACAGAAGTGATCTGGATGCACTTGGAGAAGGGAAGATTCTGGCGAGAGGACATATTGCTCAGATTCTGATTGCCAGAGGCTATGCCACGGAACTCAAGGAAGCGCTTCGTAAGTATCTGTCCAAAGGTACGCCGGGATATGTACAGAAGGAGGTTCTGTCACCGGAGGAGTGTATTCAGTTAGTCCATGATGCGGGAGGGCTGATCTTTGTAGCGCATCTGCATCAGATCGATCCACAGGATCCGGATCACTGTAAAGATGTAGCAAGACGTCTGATTCGCATGGGGGCAGATGGATTGGAGACGCAGTACTGTGAATTTGATGATGAGTGGCGACAGGCCACAGAACAGATCGCACAGGAATGCGGATGCCTGCGTTCAGGAGGAAGTGATTTTCATGGAGCTATGAAAAAGGGACTGGATCTTGCCTGCGGATACGGGGATCTGAGAGTGCCGTATGCATTTCTGGAAGCTATGGATGATGAATTGGAGCGCAGACGAAAAAGTGAAAGATAAACCATGAAAACTTGCAAAAATAACGTGGAATATTATAAAAAATCAAGAGAAATGAATTGATAGATTTTAGCTAATTCATTTTGTGGAGCCGAAAAATAGCGAAACAGGATTGACCTGTGCAGACGTTTCCTATATAATAAGTGCCAATCGAACATGTGCATCACAAAGGCGTGCTGTAGAGACTGCGGAGAGCAGTGTCTCAGTGCGCCTTTGTTGCGTAGTAGAAAGGGGAATGCTTATATGAGTGGATTTGCAAGTAAAGGTCTGTACAGACCGCAATTTGAACATGATAACTGCGGAATCGGCGCAATCGTCAATATCAAAGGAGAAAAGTCTCATAAAACAGTTGAGAACGCACTGGAGATTGTTGAGAATCTAGAGCACAGAGCCGGTAAGGATGCAGAAGGTAAGACCGGTGATGGTGTTGGCATCCTGTCACAGGTGTCGCATCGTTTCTTTTCAAAAGTCTGTAAACCGCTAGGGATCCATCTGGACGGAGAACGGGATTACGGTGTCGGCATGTTTTTCTTCCCACAGGATGAACTAAAACGCAATCAGGCGAAGAAAATATTTGAAGTGATTACCGAAAAAGAAGGTCTGGAATTCCTTGGATGGAGAAAAGTACCGATTCATTCGGAAGTGCTCGGTAAGAAGGCGTTGGAATGCATGCCTTGTATCGAGCAGGCATTTATCCGTCGCCCGTCACAGGTTGCCAGAGGTCTGGACTTTGACCGTCGTCTGTATGTGGTCAGAAAGGTATTTGAGCAGAGCAATGATACCTATGTATGCTCACTGTCCAGCCGTACCATTGTATATAAGGGTATGTTCTTAGTCGGACAGCTCCGTCTGTTCTTTGAAGATCTGCAGGATCCGGATTTTGAATCCGCGATTGCGATTGTGCATTCCCGTTTTAGTACGAATACCAACCCAAGCTGGGAGCGTGCACATCCGAACCGTTTTATTGTGCACAATGGTGAGATCAATACAATCCGTGGAAATGTAGATAAGATGCGTGCAAGAGAAGAGACGATGGAATCTCCGTATCTGAAAGGTGAGATGTTAAAGGTACTTCCGGCGATTGATAATACAGGCTCTGACTCTGCGATGCTAGACAATACGCTGGAATTCATGGTAATGAACGGCATGGAACTGCCGCTTGCAGTGATGATTTCCATTCCGGAACCATGGGCGAACAACCGCAGTATGCCGCAGAATCAGAAAGATTTCTATCAGTATTATGCAACGATGATGGAGCCATGGGACGGTCCTGCATCTATTCTGTTTTCTGATGGTGACTGTATGGGAGCAGTACTTGACCGTAACGGTCTGCGTCCATCCCGTTACTATATTATGGATGATGATACACTGATCTTATCTTCCGAAGTAGGTGTACTTCCGTTAGATCCGGCACGTATTGTGGTAAAAGAGCGTCTGCATCCTGGTAAAATGCTGTTGGTTGATACGGTCAAAGGTCGTGTGATCGATGACCAGGAATTGAAGAATATGTATGCAGACAGAGAACCATATGGTGAATGGCTGGATGGCGCGCTGATTGAATTAAAGGATCTGAAGATTCCAAATGAATCGATCCAGACCTATACAAAAGAAGAGTGCAAGCGTCTGCAGAAAGCATTTGGATATACATACGAAGATGTGCGTACAACGATCCTGCCGATGGCAGTAAAAGGCGGCGAAGGTATTTCTTCTATGGGTGTTGATGTGCCATTAGCGGTATTGTCCGATAAGAGACAGCCGTTATTCGGATATTTCAAACAGTTATTTGCACAGGTAACCAACCCTCCGATCGATGCGATCCGTGAGAAAGTAGTAACATCTACAACCGTATATCTGGGAAAAGACGGCAACCTGTTAGAAGAAAAGGCAGAAAACTGCCGGATGTTAAAGGTAAATAATCCGATCCTTACAGATACCGATCTGCTGAAGATCAAGACGATGAAACAGGAGGGCTATCAGGTAGCCGTGATCCCGACTACTTATTATAAGAATTCAAATCTGGAAACGATGATGGACTATCTGTTTGTACAGGTGGATAAGGCAATCAATGAGGGCGCAAATATCCTGATCCTGTCTGACAGAGGAGTGGATGAATTCCATGTGGCAATTCCATCATTGTTGGCAGTATCCGGAGTACAGCAGCATCTGGTAAGAACCAAGAAACGTACCGCTGTAGGAATTATCATCGAGACCGGTGAACCGAAAGCCGTACACGAATTTGCAACGCTTCTCGGTTACGGAGCCTGCGCAGTGAATCCATATCTGGCATATGCGAGCATCCATCAGTTGATCGAGGAGGATATGCTTCAGAAGGATTATTACGCAGCGGTTGAAGCTTACAGTAACGGTATTCTGGCAGGTATTGTCAAGATTGCATCCAAGATGGGTATTTCTACGATCCAGTCTTATCAGGGTGCCAAGATATTTGAAGCACTGGGACTGAAACAGTCCTGTATCGATAAATATTTTACCGATACAGTCAGCCGTGTGGGTGGTATCGGCATCGAAGAGATCGCAGAAGATTATGCAAAAATGCATGCGGAGGCATTTGATCTGTTGGGCTATGATTCTGATATGACGCTGAACAGCATGGGACAGCATAAGAGCAAGAGTCAGGGTGAGCAGCATCTGTATAATCCGAAGACAATCCATCTGTTGCAGCAGTCTACGCAGACTGGCAATTATGAAATGTTCCGTGAATATACAGAACTGGTCAATGAAGAAGGCGCCGGTATCAATCTGCGTGGACAGTTTGAGTTTAACTTCCCGGAGAAGGGAGTACCGATTGAAGAAGTAGAGTCTGTGGATGAGATTGTAACCCGCTTTAAGACGGGAGCTATGTCCTATGGTTCTATCTCAAAAGAAGCCCATGAGACGATGGCGCTTGCGATGAATCAGCTTCATGGCAAATCCAACAGTGGTGAAGGTGGCGAAGAAATAGAGCGTCTGGATTCTGACCGCTGTTCTGCGATCAAACAGATTGCATCCGGACGTTTCGGTGTTACCAGCCGTTATCTGGTAAGTGCGAAAGAGATTCAGATCAAGATGGCGCAGGGAGCAAAGCCTGGCGAGGGCGGACATCTGCCGGCAGGAAAGGTTTATCCATGGATTGCCAAGACCAGATATTCTACACCGGGTGTAGGTCTGATCTCACCACCGCCGCATCATGATATCTATTCGATAGAAGATCTGGCGCAGTTGATCTACGATTGTAAGAATGCAAATAAAGACGCGCGTATTTCTGTAAAACTTGTATCCGAGGCAGGAGTCGGAACGATCGCAGCCGGTGTAGCAAAAGCAGGAGCCGGATTGATCCTGATCTCTGGTTATGACGGCGGTACAGGCGCAGCACCGGGAAGTTCTATCCACAATGCCGGACTTCCATGGGAGCTAGGACTTGCCGAGACACATCAGACACTGCTGCAGAACGGGCTGCGTGACCGTGTACGTATTGAGACAGATGGTAAATTAATGAGCGGTCGTGATGTGGCAATCGCAGCAATCCTTGGAGCAGAGGAATTCGGATTTGCGACAGCACCACTGGTAACTATGGGCTGTGTAATGATGAGAGTCTGCAATCTGGATACCTGCCCGGTAGGTATCGCAACACAGAACCCGGAACTTCGCAAACGTTTCCGCGGCAAACCGGAATATGTTGTGAACTTTATGCGGTTTATGGCAGAAAACTTAAGAGAATATATGGCAAAACTTGGTGTCCGCAGTATCGATGAGCTGGTGGGAAGAACCGATCTTTTACGCGTAAAGGAGCATCCGAAGTCAAGATATGCCTCTACGCTGGATCTGTCAGGCATCCTTCAGCAGGATTATGCCGGATCTACCGAACAGACCTTTAATCCTGCCAAAAAATATGACTTTGAATTAGAGAAGACACTGGATGAGAAAGTGCTGTTAAAAGAATTTGGCAAGGCACTGGAGAAGAAACAGAAGAAGAGTATACATATCAAAGTATCCAATGTAAACCGTACCTTTGGTACAATCTTTGGATCAGAGATTACCAGACATTATCCGGAAGGACTGCCGGAGGATCATTTTGTGATCCACTGTGAGGGCGCAGGCGGACAGAGCTTTGGCGCATTTATCCCGAAGGGACTGACACTGGAACTGACCGGTGACAGCAATGACTATTTCGGAAAGGGGCTGTCAGGCGGTAAGCTTGTAGTATTTCCGCCGAAGGAAGTTACATACCGTCATAATGAAAATATGATCATCGGTAATGTGGCGCTGTACGGTGCAACTTCCGGTAAAGCATTTATCAACGGACTTGCCGGAGAGCGTTTCTGCGTCCGTAATTCGGGTGCAATAGCGGTAGCTGAAGGCGTTGGGGATCACGGATGTGAATATATGACCGGTGGCCGCGTGGCAATTCTTGGACCTGTGGGTAAGAACTTTGCAGCCGGTATGAGTGGTGGTATTGCTTATGTGCTGGATCAGGATAATACACTTTACCGCAAGATTAATAAAGGCATGGTAAATATGGTACATGTCACCTCTAAATACGACATTCTGGAACTGCAGAACATGATCAGAGAGCATGTGAAACATACGGGCTCTGAGATCGGACAGGAGATCCTGGATCATTTCGAAGAATATCTGCCGCAGTTTAAGAAGGTCATCCCGTTTGACTATGAGAAGATGCAGACATTTGTACTTCAGATGGAAGAGAAAGGTCTCAGCAGCGAACAGGCTAAGATCGAAGCATTCTATGCGATCAAGAACGGAAAGGAATAGGAGGGGCGTATCATGGGAAAAGCAACAGGATTTTTAGATTATGAAAGACAAGAAAAAAAAGCAGAATTACCAAAGGAGCGTATTCAGCATTTCCGGGAGTTCCATGAGCCTCTGACGGAAGAAGAACAGAAAAAGCAGGGCGCCAGATGTATGGACTGTGGTGTACCGTTCTGCCAGGCGGGAATGATGATCGCCGGGATGGCAAGCGGATGCCCGTTGAATAACCTGGTGCCGGAGTGGAATGACCTGGTCTATCATGGCAATTGGCATCTCGCCTATGACCGTCTCCACAAGACAAATAACTTTCCGGAATTCACGTCCAGAGTCTGCCCGGCACTCTGCGAGAAGGCATGTACCTGTAATCTGAACGGAGATCCGGTGGCAACACGTTCCAATGAATATTCGATCATTGAACGGGCATATGCGGAAGGCTATGCCGATCCAAAACCGCCAAAGACACGCACCGGCAAGAAGGTGGCTGTCATTGGTTCCGGTCCGTCCGGGCTGGCAGCGGCAGATCAGCTGAATAAGCGGGGACATTCTGTGACGGTATATGAAAGAGAAGATAAAGCGGGCGGCCTGCTGCGCTATGGTATTCCGAATATGAAACTGGAGAAACATATCATTGACCGGAAGATCGCTGTGATGGAACAGGAGGGCGTAACCTTTGTCTATAACTGCAATATCGGAAAGGATAAGAAGCCGGCGGAACTTCTGAAGGAATACGACCGCGTTATCCTTGCCTGCGGAGCCAAGAATCCGCGTGACATCAAAGTGCCGGGAAGGGATGCGAAAGGAATCCATTTTGCAGTAGACTTTCTGACATCTACGACGAAGGCACTCTGGGCAGATCCGGAAAAGGGAAAAGAGGCAAAAGCATCGTCTCTGAAGGCAGGAAGCTATATCTCAGCCAAAGGAAAACGTGTCATGATCATCGGGGGCGGTGATACGGGAAATGACTGCTGCGGTACTGCGATGCGTCATGGAGCCAAGTCTGTCCTTCAGCTGGAAATGATGCCGAAGGCGCCTGAGAAACGTCTGCCGTCCAATCCATGGCCGGAGTGGCCAAAGATCCTGAAGACGGATTACGGTCAGGAAGAAGTGGCAGCAGTATTTGGCAAGGATCCTCGTGTTTACCAGACAACGGTAAAAGAATTTATCAAGGATAAAAATGGTAATGTATGCAAGGCTGTTCTGGTGAAACTGGAAAGCAAAGTAGACGAGAAAAGCGGACGCAGAATGATGGTCGAAGTAGCAGGAAGCGAGTATGAAGTGGCAGTAGATCTGGTACTGATTGCGGCAGGATTCCTGGGCTGTGAGGAGTATGTGACCAAGGCATTCGGCGTAGAGCGCAATGCCCGCACGAATGTACAGACAGAGCCAGGCGCATATGCGACCAGCGTGAAAAATGTCTATACAGCAGGAGACATGCACCGCGGACAGTCATTGGTTGTATGGGCGATCCGCGAAGGACGAGATGCAGCCAGGGCAGTTGATTACAGTCTGCTTGGCTACTGATTGGCATATTTTTACAAAATTATAAAATATAATACATAAAAATCTCTGTATTCAACAAAATACACAAAGTTGATTGACAAATAAAAATACAGATGCTATTATGCATACATCGAACGAAGGCGTTATAGATTGATTTCTATGACGCCTTCGTTTTTGTTATTTATAGGCATCTAAAGGAGGTAGTATTTATGACAGACGAGATATTGAGCGTGATCAACGGGCAGGTATACGGGGTCTGGTTCCTGATCGGAGCAGCACTGGTATTCTGGATGCAGGCCGGATTCGCAATGGTGGAGGCTGGATTTACCAGAGCGAAGAATACAGGTAACATCATCATGAAGAATCTGATGGACTTCTGTATCGGTACCTGTACATTTATCCTGATCGGTTTCAGCCTGTTGCTTGGAGAGGACATGATCGGGTTGATCGGAAAACCGGGATTTGATATTTTCACATCTTATGCAAATTTTGACTGGTCTAATTTCGTATTTAACTTAGTGTTCTGTGCAACCACAGCGACCATCGTATCCGGTGCTATGGCAGAGCGAACCAAATTCTTATCCTATTGTATTTATTCCGCAGTGATCTCCGCAGTGATCTATCCGATAGAAGCACACTGGATCTGGGGCGGCGGCTGGCTTGCTCAGATGGGATTTCATGATTTTGCAGGTTCCTGTGCGATTCACATGGTTGGCGGTATTTCAGCCCTGATCGGAGCAAAAATGCTTGGACCAAGAATCGGTAAATTCACGAAGGATAAAAAGGGAAACATTACAAAGGTTAATGCATTTCCTGGACATAACCTGGCACTTGGCGCACTCGGAGTATTTATCCTGTGGCTTGGCTGGTACGGATTCAACGGAGCAGCGGCAACATCAGTAGAGCAGCTCGGATCTATTTTCCTGACAACAACAGTAGCTCCTGCAGTGGCAACCGTTGTATGTATGATCTTTACATGGATCAAATATGGCAAGCCGGATGTATCCATGAGTCTGAACGCATCACTTGCCGGTCTGGTAGCAATCACAGCACCATGTGATGTAACCGATTGTTTTGGAGCAATTGTGATCGGAGCTGTCGCAGGTCTGTTGGTAGTATTCGGGGTATGGCTTCTGGATTATGTACTTCGCATTGATGATCCGGTTGGAGCCGTTGCAGTTCACTGCATGAACGGTATCTGGGGTACGATTGCAACAGGACTTTTTGCAACAACATCAGCACCTGGTAACGATACACTGACAGGATTGTTTTACGGTGGAGGCTTTGGACTTCTTGGCAAACAGCTGATGGGGTTGTTCGCAGTTATCGCATGGACGGTAGTGACTATTACCATTACATTTGTAATCATTAAAGCAACCGTAGGACTTCGTGTCAGTGAAGAAGAGGAAATTGAAGGTCTGGATTCCTGCGAACATGGTCTGGCATCTGCTTATGCAGGATTCAGTCTGATGGATGTATCAGGATCTATGATCATGGAAGAAAATGAGAATACACAGCTGGGCGTATCTGAATATGAAAATGCATCTGAAGTACAGAAGAATGCAGCCGTTAAGGTGGTACGTCAGCCGGCAATGGATACAGGCATGTATAAAGTTGTAATTCTGGCGAAGTTGTCACGTTACGATAAATTGAGAAAAGCGATGAATGCAGTCGGTGTTACCGGCATGACCGTAACTCAGGTTATGGGATGCGGCATCCAGAAAGGAAGCGGCGAGCGTTATCGTGGAGCGGAAGTGGATGCAACCTTACTTCCGAAGGTTAAAGTTGAAGTAGTCATTGGCAATCTGCCGGTAGACACTGTAGTAGAGGCAGCAAGAGAGGCTCTGTACACAGGACATATCGGAGATGGCAAGATATTCGTATACAGTGTGGATAAGATCATCAAGATCCGTACAGGAGAAGAAAATCTGGCTGCACTTCAGGATGTAGAATAGATATTCTTATATCTTTTCTAATTGCATATGAAAAAGAAATCGGAATCTGTGAATGCAGGTTCCGATTTCTTTCTTCTACTATATAACTATATAACAGCATTTGATCTATGCTATATTACAGATACCATTTTGGATTTCTGGTTGCCAGATAAGGCATCCTTGCTCTCCATTCTCTTGCTTCCTGTAAATCAATATCACAGACCAGAAGATGTTCTGTGTCATCTGCTTTTGCCAGTACATCACCGCTTGGATGTATAACCAGGGATTCTCCTGCAAATTCTATGGCATCTTCTTTTCCTACACGGTTACACATTGCAATAAATACCTGATTTTGCATAGCCTGTACACAGACCTCCCATTCAAACATTTCCATCGGCTCTGCTTTCGTATTTGCTGTTGGTATCAGAATCAGGTCTGCGCCCTTAAGCACACAGGTACGAATGCTTTCCGGCAGATGTCTGTCGTAGCAGATTACAATGCCGATCGTTCCGAATGGCGTGTTAAATACCTTGAAGCCATCATCTGATGGCGTATAATAATCCTGCTCATAAAACTGTGGCACCTGCGCGATATGTACCATCTTTGCCATATCTTTCAGAACTCCGTCTGGTGTGATCCACCGAGAGGTATCGTATCTTTTC